>JBHAFI010000053.1:0-13076 GCA_041856045.1 Porphyromonas sp.
CAGTGATGACTGTCCTAGGCGATATACTGGTTGTCAAGACGATGCAAGCCATTGAATTCACACACCAAGCCTATGCATATCGTCATCACGGGGGCTATCTCGGGGACAAGAGTAGGAATATGAGTGGGCAATAGCCCACTCATTTCTCTATCCGCCTTGCTAGACCTTAGCCCATTTACGACTCCTGCATACAGCAAGGAGTGGTAGCACTCGCCAATTGCATGGCATAGACTTGATCCTCTAGGTAGAGGATATATTCCATTCAATATAGACTAAACGTCAGCCGAGCAAGAAGATTAAGGTAGACTTAGCAAAACCTTGCTCTCCCATCAGCCCTCAGAGCCAGCACAAAAGCATCAATTCGTTAAGAGTCTGATATTTGATCTCGAGAATATATTGTAAGAGGTTCTCGACATTAGATAGAGAATTTGCTCGCTTTTTCTGATTGTGTGCTATTAGACCAAGGCTTTTTAGTACCTTTGTTCTCAAATAAATCAAACGCAATAACAAAGCAATTACTTAAGATGAACAAGATAAATGCCGTTATAACTGCAGTAGGCGGTTACCTCCCAGAGGATAAACTCACCAATGCAGACCTCGAAAGACTCGTCGAAACCAATGATGAGTGGATTATGACACGTGTGGGCATCAAAGAAAGACGTATTCTCAAAGATCCCAATTTAGGTTCTTCCTACATGGGGATCAAGGCTGTGGAGGATCTTCTTACACGTCACAACATAGACCCCAAAACTATTGACGGCCTTATCGTATCAACCAATACTCCCGATTATCACTTCCCTACGACTGCATCTATTGTAGCCCATGATACTGGTTGCGAGAATGCCTTTACCTTTGATGTGATGTCTGCTTGTCCCGGGTGGCTATATGCCTTGGAGACTGGGGCAAACTATATTCGTTCGGGACGTTATAAGAGGTTGTTGATCGTAGCGACAGAGAAGATGTCCTCTGCTGTGGATTATAGCGATCGTGCTACATGTGTACTCTTTGGCGATGGTGCAGGCTGTGCTCTACTAGAGGCGACAGAGGAAGAATATGGTGTTTTGGACGCTCACTTCCAAACCAACGGAGTGGGACGTAATAATCTCATCATGAAAGCCGGTGGTTCGGCACGCCCAGCAAGCGAAGAAACCGTTGCCAACAAAGAACACTTCGTGTACCAAGAAGGGGCTGCCGTCTTCAAGTACGCAGTTACGGGTATGGCGAATACCTGCCGCACTGTTATGGAACGTAATAATCTGCAATACGAAGATATTAACTGGATTGTCCCCCACCAAGCGAACTTGCGTATCATTGATGCAGTAGCAAGGGAGATGCAAGCACCCAAAGAACACGTTATGATCAACATCGAAGATCATGGCAATACAAGTAGTGCTACAATTCCCATCTTACTCTGGGAGAGAGAGCGTGAACTCAAAAAAGGTGATAATCTGATCCTAACAAGTTTCGGGGCAGGTTTCACGTGGGGCTCTATCTATCTCAAATGGGGCTACGACCCAAAGTAAACCTTTAGTACGGTCGCACAAAAGACCCAAGTTTAATAACGCAAGAGGGGGAGTAGTACAGGCTTGTCCTGTAACTGCTCCTTGTCTGCATAAAATAAGTAACGTGATTATGAGTAGTGAGCATCGCTCTGGCTTTGTTAATATAGTAGGTAATCCTAATGTCGGCAAGAGTACGCTGATGAACCTCCTTGTAGGCGAACGTGTATCTATCATTACGAGCAAAGCACAGACCACAAGGCACCGCATCATGGGTATTGTTAATACGCCCGAGATGCAGATCGTATATAGTGATACACCGGGTGTACTACGTCCCAACTACAAACTCCAACAGAGTATGCTCGAGTTTAGCGAGAGTGCCTTGGGTGATGCAGATGTACTGCTATATGTCACAGACACGGTTGAGAGTGCAGAGAAAAACGAAGAGTTTCTCGCTCGCGTTCGCTCTGTCGATTGTCCCCTTATTCTCGTTATAAACAAACTAGACCTTAGCAATCAAAGCGAACTAGAGAAACTCGTCGACTACTGGCACGAACAACTCCCTAAGGCAGAGATCGTACCTATATCGGCATTGAACCGCTTTAATGTCGAGCCTCTACGCAAACGTATCGAGAGCCTTATCCCGCTATCACCACCCTACTTCGACAAAGATGCCCTCACGGATAAGCCTGCACGCTTTTTCGTTACCGAGATTATCCGAGAGAAGATACTGCTCTACTATCAGAAGGAAATCCCCTACGCTACCGAGGTAATCGTAGAGGAGTTTAAGGAAGAGGCAGGACGCATAAACATCAAAAGCCTCATCGTGGTAGAGAGAGATAGCCAGAAGGGAATAATTATTGGTCCCAAAGGCATTGCTCTCAAGAAGGTTGGCAGTTCGGCACGCAAGGATATCGAGAGGTTCTTTGACAAGAAGGTATTCCTTGAGATATTCGTCAAGGTTGAGAAAGATTGGCGTAATCGTGATACACTCCTCAAGAGGTATGGCTATCAATTAGATTAAAAATTAAGACAAAGTAATATGAGCAATTTAGTAGCAATTGTCGGACGTCCCAACGTCGGCAAATCTACCCTATTCAATAGAATGACCCAAACGCGTCAGGCTATCGTTAATGAGCAAGCCGGGACAACTCGTGATCGCCAATACGGACGTGTTAGTTGGTTAGACCGTGAGTTCTCTATCGTCGATACCGGTGGTTGGGTAGTCGGCAGTGAAGATATATTTGAGGGCGAGATCAACAAGCAAGTCGAGCTCGCCATGCAAGAAGCCGAGGTTATCCTCTTTGTCGTAGATGTCGAGAACGGCATTACCGACCTTGATGACGAGGTCGCAAAGAAGTTACGTCGCACCAAGAAGCCCGTACTCCTTGTAGCCAACAAGGCGGATAACTTTGAGCAACACTATGCTGCCTCGGAGTTTTATGCCTTTGGTCTAGGAGATCCTATATGTATCTCTGCCGTCAATGGTAGTGGTACTGGCGATCTACTCGACGAAATCGTGAAGAGTCTACCCGAGAGCAAGGAGGAGGAAGAAGAGTTTGACGCTCCTCGTATTGCCATCGTAGGTAGACCTAATGCAGGGAAGAGTTCGCTCGTTAATGCCTTCATTGGCGAGGAGCGTAATATCGTTACAGACCTTGCAGGGACTACACGCGATAGTATCTATACGCACTACGACAAGTTTGGTATGAATTTTTACCTCGTTGATACTGCCGGTATCCGCAAGCGTGGTAAGGTGAACGAGGATCTAGAGTACTATTCGGTTATTCGCTCTATCCGTGCTATCGAGAATAGCGATGTATGTATCCTGATGCTAGATGCTACGCGAGGCATCGAGAGCCAAGACCTCAATATCTTCTCAATTATACAGAAGAATAGCAAGGGACTTGTTGTCTGCGTAAACAAATGGGATCTCGTAGAGGACAAGAGCCAAATCGTTATTAAGACCTTTGAGAATGCTATCCGAGAGCGTCTTGCTCCTTTTACCGACTTCCCCATTATTTTCATTTCGGCACTGACGAAGCAACGTATCTTCAAGGTGCTAGAGACCGTACAAGAGGTATATAAGAAGCGTAGCACTCGTATCCCTACGCATAAACTCAACGAAGTGATGCTTCCTATTATTGAGGCAACACCTCCTCCTGCGACCAAGGGGAAATATATCAAGATCAAGTACGTGATGCAGTTGCCTACTGCAGTGCCTAGTTTTGCCTTCTTTGCGAACCTTCCTCAGTGGGTTAAGGAGCCATACAAACGCTTCCTAGAGAATAAAATCAGAGAGCATTGGGACTTCAGCGGTACGCCTATAAATATCTTCATCAGAGAGAAGTAAATCTCGATAATTAATTTCTCGTCACATTACCACTAAGGCTTAGAGAGCAAGACTCTCTAAGTCTTAGTTCATTATACACGTACTCCACGGCTAGAATAGGAACAGCCCTATACACATACAGAAGAACACACAATCAGCCCAACAGTAAGCAGTCCACTATCAGACAAGTATTGTATGCCATTATAAAGTAGTAAACCTAATATAAGTCGACCTAAGAGTTAAGAGTCGACAAGGATGAGAGGCTTAATAAGACACCTCATCTAAGTGACTAAGCCTATAAATCAAGCCTTGACGCATAGAAGTCAAGACACGATTTCTATCCGTCAAGACGTGACGCATAAAAATCACGCCTTGACACATAACTTATACCATTAGACGAGCCAAAGACAGAAATATGATTAGGACATTAAGACTCTACTAACTAGCCACGAAGTTTAGGCTTCGATATAGGAGAGTCTCTAGTCGCACAACTTAATAATGAACAAGATGTTAGCGAGTCGGAGCAAAGGCAAATTTAAGATCGTACAACTCTTCCTCCCCGTCTGCATCTATAACCTCGACAACAAGAATAAGAGCCCGAGTATGCCCCGTAAGTTGTCGAAGCGTATTGTAGGGATTGATCTGTATGGCTTTGAGCATCTCCAAACTACGATCAGCAGGAATGCTATTTAGCGTATTACCCACAAAATCATAGAGCCTAAGTACAGCCCTCATCTTGGGCTCTTGCTCTAGACGCTGTATCAGCACCGAGAGCAACTCTTGAGTATCCTCCGCATCAATACTTGTACCCTCCGTCCCCGTACTTTTGGCAGAGTTGGCATAGGTAGGGCTTGCATAGCCCGATTGCTTACTTGCAGGGGCAAATTCTCGACGTTGGGGTTGCATCGTGATACGCTCGAGGGCTACCCCACGCTTAGACTTAAGACCCTTGGGCCAAGTAGTCGTATCGTAGACCAATTCGTCTACAAGTATCTCTCCGCGATACAACCTCAATACGAAGCCTGCGTTACGTAGTTGTGGTAGTTTTACCTTAATAAGCCTCTCCCCACTAAGATGTGGATAAGTAGCCCGTAGAATATCGGGATCTGAGGTAAGGACATAGTATCCCCCCGGACTAAGTAGAGTATTATGCCGAGCAAGCGAATAATATCTCTCCTTGCCAAGCGATGTACTCAAAGCCAAGCGATACTCCTCAAGGCTAGCACTCGACTCCCCACAGTGATACAATTCGAGATATTCGACCGAATTACTCAAAGGGTTAGCCATCACTTCGCTAAGGATAAAGTCCGTTTGGCTCTGCCGATCGTCTTTGTCTTCGTGTTCTTCGCTACTTGAGTCTTCCTCATTCCCGACCTCAGACTCATCAATAAGCCTCAACGCAGTGCAAGTGAAATTCTGCCTACGACCCGAGGTAAAAGCCGAGTATATCCCAAATTCATTTGCTGGAGATAGATGTATCGGATACTTGGTTTCGCCCACCAACTCGGCTCTTTGGGGGTCTTGATCGGATAGGTATAGTGATAGTTCTTGCGAAGCACTTAGACGTACATAGTAACTCAAGGAGCGAGGCAAGGACAGAGGTAAACGCTCGCTCGCCAAAAGGACAATATCACGGGTCTTGTCGTGTACGTAAGTCCCCATTTGCTCGCTAAAGACGGCTTCGCACAGACGTATGTTGCTCGTCTTCCCACCACAAGCGAGCGTTAGATAGCGTCGTTCCTTATCTCGCTCTGCAATCTTGGCTAGGAGTATGTAGGTATAGTTGTATGTGGTGGGTTCGTACTCAAAGCGAAGACTCCCCTGCCACGCGTTATCCTTGGATAAGTCAATCGGTATGTACACGAGGCTCGTACGCCTATCGGTTCTAGCATTAAGACGAATGCCACCCTCGCGAATGATATAATCCTCCCGATCACCTTGCCACTCTTGAGGCAAAGGCCCGTCTTGGCTAAGGTTGGCTTCCCACATAAGACTTTGTCCTAGAGCAGGAGCGTTGAGAAAGATTAAGAAGAATGCTAATACGAATAAGATTGAGATATTGTGTTTCATTGTGAGCCTTTGCTATAAGTTTAGACTCTGCTCAACGATTTTATAACCTGCGTCATTGAGGTTGTATCCGTCAGTTGTATATCGTATATCCAACTTGCCGTATTCGTTGCAAAGTTTCTCGTTGAGCCTCACATACTCGACACCCGACAATATAGAGAGGGCCTCACTCATCAGAGGATTAAACTCGTCCCACAAACGGTTGTCGCAATCGACACGGAAGTGCGTTTTGGGCAACTCCAAAACTGTTATTTGAGCCTTCGGATTTATGCGTCTGATCGTACGGATAACTTCGAGCGTATGCTCCACCAACTCACTTGGCGTACAACGTTGTTTACGCAGATCATCACGCCCTATTCCTAGGATAACCTTATCGGCAAGTTTGGTGTCGTTGCTCTTGAGCGTTTTGTCTAGTTCCTTTGTCGAGATCGCATTGATCGACAAGTCTTGTACTCGTCCCCCAGCAAAAGCCTCAAACTGCCATTGATTGATAAATGAGTCGCCAACGAGGCTCAGCTCTGCCTCTTGAGCGAACGCAGGTTGCAGACGCTTAAGATCCTTGAGCACTTGCTGATATAGCAGTTCCTCTCTCTTCGATTGGGCGATAAGGAAGTAGAAGTGTTCAAAGTCATCACGATCGTCAATGTCAATCGCGTATTTCTTATCCATCTTATATGCCATAGATCGAGGACCATAGAAGTGTTTCTGCTCCAAATAAGCACCTACCTTAGCAACATAGTAAACCCCGTTTGCAGCAAAGACTGGAGGATAATTCTGTCGGCGATATGTAGAGTAGTCTATATTCCACTCCGACATTCCTCCATTATCATCTATAGAATGTATCAATACAAGAGGCTTAGAACTCTCGGTAACAGATGCGGCAAAGTCAAATAGATCCCACTTCTCCTCAAACTGTCTACAAAGATCCTCAATATGCTCCAACTTACGATAAGGACATGTTGGTTGGAATTGGACAAAATAGTCGTATCGCTCCGTCAGGTTGAGACTCTCGATAAGTTCTTTAATCGCATCAAAGGTCGTAGCCGTATCACTTGCAAGATGATCTGGACGGCGATGCATCGTAATCGGATAATGGCTTAGGGCAGAGATATACTCCTCCGAGTCTGTCGTGAGTATTATCTCATCAAAGACTGCCGAGTCTAGGGCGTTCTCGATCGAATAGGCAAGAAGCGGTTTACCATAAACCATCAACATATTCTTGTCTACCAATCCTTTTGAGCCACCACGTGCTGTTATAATTGCAACTTTACGCATAACGCTTAACCTTAATAATTACTATGGATCTAAAAAATTATAGAGTAAAGGTAGTAATAATTGTAAACATTATACAATCACGTCCTTTACTCTATAATCATCAAGTGAATAGATTTCTTATCCTACCACAGCCTTAGCTCTGTGCCTTTGCCCACTCATAAGCATTGCGGAAGGCAATGATCCAAGGGCTGACCTCATGCTCAAGGCGAGCGTCCTCGGGATAGTAAGCACAGGTCCAAGGGAAGATAGCCCTCTCGGGGTGAGGCATCATCGCTAGATGACGACCATCATGAGAGCATAGTCCCGCAATAGCATCAACTGAGCCATTAGGATTGGCTGGGTAAGCATCGTAGGCATACCTCGCTATCACGTGATACTTATCCGTGCTATACGGCAAATGGAACTTACCCTCGCCGTGAGCCACCCACACACCGAGTTCGGCACCAGCAAGACTCTTGAGCATCACCGACTCATTCGCTGGGATTGTAAGGCTTACGAAGTTGGACTCAAAGCGACCGCTATCGTTGTGGTGCATCTTGTGCTTCTCGGCGTGTTCGGGATACATCAGTTCGAGTTCTGCCATCAACTGACATCCGTTGCATATACCAAGACTTAGCGTGTCGGGGCGTGCATAGAAACGATCTAAGGTCGCCTTAGCCGTTTCGTTGAATAGAATACCAGCAGCCCAACCCTTTGCTGAGCCTAGTACATCGCTATTGGAGAAGCCCCCACAGAAGACTATCATCTTAACGTCCTCTAGAGTCTCACGACCACTAGTGAGGTCTGTAAGATGAACGTCCTTTACATCGAAGCCAGCCAACCACAAGGCATAAGCCATCTCTCTATCTCCATTGGTACCCTTATCACGGAGGATAGCGGCACGTACCCCACTTGTCGTCTTACGATCAGGGTCCAAGCCCAAGTCTTTGAGCTTACCCGTAAAGCCCTCGGGGAATTTATATCTGATAGCCTGATCCTTGTAATTATGGTAGCGAGCCTCTGCTTGCTCTAGGTTGGTCTGATGCTTATCCATCAAGTACGAACTCTCATACCATACATCACGCTTAGCGTTAATGTCGAGGACAATACGTTTCTTGCCTTGCTTGATCGTCAGCGTACGCTCCGCACTCAAGGTAGCAATACGAGCGAAGCCAACACTAGCACTGCGTAGTATCTCCTCTGCCTCGTCTGTCTTGGTGAGTTGTAGTACCACACCGGGGTTCTCCGAGAAGAGTAGTTTGATGAGATCCTGCTCAGGAATACCCGTAAGATCAACGTCTAGACCACCCTTACTATTGGCGAAACACATCTCAAGCATAGTTGTGACGAGTCCTCCTGCCGAGATATCGTGTCCGGCAAGGACATAGCCCTTGTTGATTAGTTCCTGAACTGCGGCAAAAGCATCACGGAAGTATTCTGCCTCCTCAACACTAGGCACATCGTCACCGAGTTTACCTAGACTCTGTGCAAAAGCCGAACCGCCCAAAGCCAAAGGACAGAAACTAAAGTCTACGTGATACAAAGCACTATCCTTACGTGCCTGTATAACTGGCGATACGATACGTCGCACATCACTTACCTCCGCCGCAGCACTAATGATAACAGTACCGGGAGAGAGTACACTCGCCTCGCCATCATTATACTTCTGCGTCATAGAGAGTGAGTCCTTACCCGTAGGGATATTGATACCTAGACTAATGGCAAATTGTGATGCCGCCTCAACAGCGTCATATAGGCGAGCGTCCTCACCCTCATTACGACAGGGCCACATCCAGTTAGCACTGAGCGATACGCCACTAAGTCCGTGCGTTAGTGGAGCGAAGACGATGTTTGTTAGCGACTCCGCAATAGCCATCACCGATCCTGCAACAGGGTCTACGAGGGCTACCTGAGGTGCATGTCCTATCGTCGTAGCAATACCACCCTTACCACGGAAGTCTAGAGCCATAGCCCCGAGGTCACTAAGTGGTAGTTGTATCTCACCTTGGCATTGCTGGCGTGCCACACGTCCTGTTACAGAGCGGTCTACCTTATTCGTCAACCAATCCTTACAAGCGACAGCCTCCATACGCAAGACATTATCTAGGTACTCCTCTATCTTATCCTCGCTATACTCGGGTGCAGTGTAATGACGCTCTACGTAAGTATCCGTCATAATGGTCTTGGGAGAACTACCAAACATATCACTTAGGGCAAGGTCGATCGGCTTCTCTCCATTATCACGCTCAAAGACCAAACGCATATCGTCCGTCGTCTCACCTACGACATAGAGCGGAGCACGCTCACGCTCGGCAATACGCCTAAGGGTGTCGATATGTTCCTCTCCAACAAGGATACCCATACGCTCCTGGCTCTCATTGCCTATAATCTCTCTCGCACTGAGCGTAGAGTCCCCAACGGGGAGGCGATCCATCGTGATATGTCCGCCTGTTGCCTCGACCAACTCGCTAAGGCAATTGAGATGACCTCCGGCTCCGTGGTCGTGGATAGATACAATAGGGTTGTCGCTACGCTCTGCCATCGCTCGTACGACATTTTGCACGCGTTTCTGCATCTCGGGATTGGCTCGTTGTATGGCATTCAGTTCTATGGCTCCGGCATACTGTCCCGTATTCACAGAACTAACAGCACCACCACCCATACCAATACGATAGTTGTCGCCCCCCATCAATACGACCTTCTCTCCTGTCTTTGGCTCTCCTTTGAGGGCATTATCACGGCGTGCATAGCCTACACCGCCTGCTAGCATAATGACCTTATCAAAACCGTAGCGTGGTTGATCCTTAGCCTCCTCGTGCTCGAAAGTCAAAACTGATCCGCAGATAAGAGGCTGACCAAACTTGTTACCAAAGTCACTAGCCCCATTCGATGCCTTCGTTAGGATCTGTCGAGGCGTCTGATACCTCCACGGACGCTCTTGGCTATGTTGCTCCCAAGCCCTTGCCCCCTCTGTACGTGGATAACTCGTCATATATACGGCAGTCCCAGCAAGAGGTACACTGGCTCGTCCTCCTGCCATACGATCACGTATCTCTCCCCCCGTACCCGTGGCTGCACCATTAAATGGCTCTACGGTCGTAGGGAAGTTGTGCGTCTCTGCCTTGAGTGATAGCACACTATCAAACTCCTCTGTAACGAAGTAATCGGGCTTATCTGCACTCTTGGGGGCGAACTGCTCTATGCGTGGGCCCTCTACAAAAGCCACATTGTCCTTATAGGCAGATACCAAGAAGTTGGGATTTTGATGGCTCGTCTCCTTGATCATAGCGAAGAGGCTACTCTCACGCTCTACGCCATCAATGACGAATGTCCCCCCGAAGATCTTATGGCGACAATGCTCGCTATTGACTTGGCTAAAACCGAACATCTCACTATCGGTCAATTTACGCCCGATACGCTCAGCAACGCTATCCAGATACTCTATCTCTTCGTCACTCAGAGCCAAGCCCTCTTGATCGTTGTATGCTCGTATATCCGAGATATACTTGATTGCCTCGGGCTCGAGGTCTATACGGAATAAATCTTGATCCAATGAATGATAAAGTGCCTGCAACATGGGGTCAAAAGACGCCTCTGCTGTAGGCACAGGATAGTATTCCTCGATACGCTCGATACCCTTGAGGTTCATATTCTGGGTAATCTCCACTGCGTTGGTACTCCAGGGGGTGAGCATCTCTCTACGAGGACCGACATAGTAACCTGCTAGTGACGGGCTGTCGATATACTCTGCATTACCCAAGAGCCAAACTAGGGCTTTGAGTTGATCTTCGTTTGGCTTCTCTTGAGATGCAAGGGCAATAATGTTGCCAGATTGACTGCGGAAGAAACTAATCATGGGGTTCTTTTTAAGCCTTTTGATATTATAGTCTAATATGAATACAAAGATACTCATTTTACTTTGATGCTCTAGCCTCTAGTGGCACTTCTAGAGTTCTCAAGGTGTAGGCAATAGACGGATAGCCCTACGACAGGATACCGTCTAGCGAGAGCGAGAGCAAGAGTCACAGAGCAAAATATCGCAGTACATAGACAGAGCGAGAGGTAGGGTCACAGCCGAAAAGGTCAAACTAGAGCGGTGTACCCCAAAATCCTTTATTTGGATCAAGCGATAGCCTAAGCCTCTAGGGATTACGCTAGACCCTCCTCTAGGGCAGAAAACCTAAGCCTTATAAACCTATCACAGCACCTCAAGCAAACATACGACACTATCAGAGTACGGGTAGTCATACTCCTTGGTGGCATCGCAGAATAATTAGCCTCGACAGGACTCAAAAACACCCCCCTCGGAGAGCCTTTACTGATCGGGGTTATAACAAGATACTTAGACGTCATGTGACAAGATACTTAGTTGTCACTCGACAAGATACTTAGTCTTCGATTGACGTCTAAGTATCTTATCAAAGCATCGGCTTCTTGGGCTGGCAAACAAGAGCAACCGAAACCATATACAAGCCCCTACAGACAAGCCCCATCGCAGCACCTCGAGAGAGGCTCCCAAGACATAGGTCGAGATAGATCCGACAAAAACTTTCGGGCAGAATATTATTTATTTAATCGCCAGAATTTTACCTATTCGTTTTTTTTGTACCTTTATCTCAACAAGTCATAAATCATCAAAATATGAAGAAGAAGCACTATTTTACTAGATGGCATTTGCTCAGTTTGGTTCTATTCATACTGACGCCACCAGTCTTTGCCCAAACAGCCATCAAGGGGCGTGTCCTCGATCACAAAGGAGCAGTCGTCCCCTATGCAAGTATTCGCCTCTTGACACTCCCCGACTCTAGCCAAGTGCTCGCTAGTGCAGTAAACAGCAACGATGGTAGTTTCGCCCTCAACCTTGCCGATAGTTTGCAGGCAAACAAACTCATACTGCAAGCCTCTTGCCTAGGTTATAAGTCCCAATCCCAGCCCATCGGTAGGGAAGAGATTATCTTTCGTTTGGAGGAGGATAGCCGCATACTTAGTGCCGTACAGGTCGTAAGTCGTGCCAAGGGGCAGCAGATAGATAGCCGTGCTTTTACCTTCGAGCAAGAGGTACGCAAATACAGCAAGAGCAGTCAAGATCTACTACGCTTTATTCCCGACTTACGCGTAGACTTGGCGGGCGGTAGTATCACAAGCATTAGTAATGGGACGGTTCGTTTGCTGATCAATGGGATCCCAGCAAGTGCACAAGAACTACAGAGCATTCCTGCCAAGGCAGTCAAGGAGGTTGTGTACTACGACATACCACCTGCACGCTACTCGGACTATGGGGCTGTTGTCGATGTAATAGCACCCTCAATAGAGAATGGTATTCAGTTTGGTCTGCAAGGATATGGTGCTTTCTCTACGGACTACACCTATGGCTATTCGTACCTCAACATAAACAAAGGCAGACATCAGTTGCGAGGTTCTTACAACCTAAACCATAGAGCATACGAGGATCGTCAAACAGAGCGAGAGTACGTCTTTGACCTAAATGGAGAGAGACGCCACACACATCAATCAATCCAAGATAAGATCGGTTATACAACCCACAACCCTAGCCTTAGGTACACTTACCACGAGGGTAAGCGACAGATCCTGCAAGTAACATTCAAGCCCGAGATATACAAATACTATAACGATGGACTTGCCAATATGCTCTATACCCGAGGGAGCAGAGAGGAGCAACGCAAAGTAGACATACATGCAAAGAACCGCTATTGGGCTCCTCGATTTGACACCTATTATAGCCTACAACTCAACGATAAGCAGGAGGTAGCCGCTACCCTTGGCTACTCTCTATACAACACAAAAGCAGAGAACCAAACACACGAGAAAGATCTATCGGGCGTAAGCATACTCAACGACCAGATGCATCTCAAAAACACGACACACTCATTCTCTGGTGAGGTCGCCTATCGTCATCGCCTTGG
>JBHAFI010000054.1:0-22497 GCA_041856045.1 Porphyromonas sp.
CCTAAGGTATTGCTAGTTTCAGAAATTGTAGTACTTTTGTCGTCGGGTAAGTCCTATACGACCAGCTCCCTTTGACTCCCCCAGGGTTTGATCGCAGCAAGGGTATTAGGTCGTAGCGGTGCGATATAGATCGCTTGCCCACCTCGCCTCTTTAGCTCAGTTGGCCAGAGCACGTGATTTGTAATCTCGGGGTCGTTGGTTCGAATCCGACAAGAGGCTCAGAAAAGAAGTTACCCGCAAGGTAACTTCTTTTTCGTTTTACTATTAGGCTAGACCCTACGATAATTTGACCGATGAGAAAGAGAATACTTGGCTTGGCTATCCCCAACATTATATCCAATATCAGTGTCCCACTACTATCAATTGCCGACACGGCTATTGCAGGGCGTATGGCAAGTGCGGATAGTCTTGCTGCCGTGGCTATGGCTTCGACGCTCGTAAGTTTTACCTTTTGGTTGTGGGGCTTCCTACGTATGGCGACGACAGGCTTTACGGCTCAGGCTTATGGACGTGAGGATAGGGAGGCACAACGTCGGCAGTTTGCTGTGGGTACGAGTATTGCCTTGCTTGGAGGTTTGCTGATAATTGTCTTGATCCCTGTGTTGAGCCTTGCTCTTGGCTTGCTTAATGAGGGATCTCCCAGCCTAATTCCCGAGGCAGAACGCTACCTACGCGTAGCATATCTTGGAGCCCCAGCAGCACTATTGCTCTATGTCTATAATGCTTGGTTTATAGGTATGCAGAATACTGTCGTGCCTATGATAACGACTATTGTGAGTAATGTCTTGAATATCGTTAGTTCGGCTGCTTTTGTATATATCGGTGGTATGGGCGTAGAGGGTATTGCCCTTGGGACAGTAGTAGCCCAGTATACGGCTGTCTTGATATTGCTCTTGGTCGCCTTACGTCGTCATCGTGATATTTTCCGTTCTTGGCAGTGGCGAGATTGCTTGGGTGCTACAGAGGTATTCTCTTATGTGCATATTGCCAAATACCTCCTCTTACGTACCTTGATGCTGGGGAGTATCAGTCTATTCTTTGTTAAGGCTGGGAGTTATTACGGAGCAACGACTCTTGGAGCGAATACACTCTTGATGCAATTGTTCTTGACCTTTAGTTACTTTATGGACGGCTTTGCTTACGCTGGTGAAGCCCTTACGGGGCGTTACGTCGGTGCCAAAGATGGTGAGAGCCTAAGGGCTATGTTGCGTCAACTTTTCGTAATAGGGGGGATTGTCGCTCCTTGTATATCTGTCGTTTATTGGTTCTTTGGGGCGGACTTGCTCGCCTTACTTAGTGACAAGCAAGATGTCGTCCTACATGCTATGCAACATCAGTTGTGGGCTGTTGCGATACCGCTTGTCTCTTTTATGGCCTTCTTGTGGGACGGTATCTTTGTGGGTATGACCAAGAGTAAGCCGATGATGCAGGCTGTTTGTTTGTCGTGGGTAACATTCTATGTAAGTTATTTCCTCTCTAGGGGTCATCTAGGCGAGGCCTCACTATGGTTGGCATTCGTGCTGTACTTGGCTATTCGCTCACTCTTCTCGCTCTACTGTGGTATGCGTCTAGTCGGGCGTATGCCTTAGTATAGGTTTCTAGAGGTTTAGCCCTATAATTACTCCTAGACCAAGAATTGCAGATCTTGTTGCTTAAATCAATAGATGTCGTATCACCCGAGTCCTCTTATCTAGAATATGAAGTTGGTCATTAAGAATATGGTTTGCCCACGTTGCATTATGGCAGTACAGAGCCTTGGGACGGAATTGGGCTTACCCTTGCTACAAGTCGGTATGGGTTGGGTCGAATGTGCCGATACACTCTCTAGTGAGCAATCCTCGGCATTCGCTCAAGGCTTGCAAGACCTAGGTTTTGCTCTTGTCGAGGGGCAAGAACAGAGGCTTATCGTAGCACTCCGTACAGCCATACTAACACTAGTGCGTAGTGAGGAGCCTCCCAAGAGTCTGTCTGTCGAACTCGCAACGCGGCTAGGGCAAGACTACGACTATTTGAGTCGTACCTTCTCCTCTCTTGAGGGCAAAACACTCGAGAGTTTATACATCAGACAACGTATAGAGTATGCCAAAGAATTGCTAGAGTATAGCGAACTATCGATCAAAGAGATTGCTTATAAACTGCACTACTCGAGTGTCGCTCACTTCTCTCGGCAGTTTCGGCAAGTAGTGGGTATTACGGCATCGGCGTATCAGACTCTGAGTCCTGAGGAGCGACTAAGGCGAGGGCTGGACGAGGTCTAGCCTTATAGATGCTAGGAGGGTTAAGAAGGGCGTGCCTCTAGACCTCGATTGCTCCTTTGGGGGCTTTATGCTTGGATCGCTTAGCCCGAATGATATAACATTTCATCGATATTGTATAATGCCGGTAGGCTCCCGATCTATTATCTTTGCCTTTGATAATAACTGTATGACAATAAGTATGAATAAGCATAGATTGGTCTACCTCCTATCTAGCCTCCCACTCGTCGCTACGGCTGTGCCTCAACTGATGGCACAGGAGCGTCCCGATAGTCTTAGCCTTAAGACGGTCGAGGTCGTAGGTGGGAGTCGCAAAGGGACTCAACGTAGTCAAGGTATCATACAAGCCTTAAGTATCAACCAACGCGAATTGCAACGTGCCGCTTGTTGCAACCTTGGTGAGAGTTTTACGACTAATCCCTCTGTCGATGTCAATTATAGTGATGCTGCAACGGGTGCTAGGCAGGTAAGGCTCTTAGGACTCTCTGGGGCTTATGTGCAACTATTACAGGAAAACATTCCGACACTAAAGGGCTTGTCACAGCCTTTTGCCTTAGGGTACGTTCCGGGTCCTTGGATGCAAAGCATTCAAGTGTCTAAGGGTAGTGCTTCGGTCAAAAACGGACCCGACGGTATAACGGGACAGATCAATGTCGAGTATCTCAAACCTCAGAGCAACGAAGAGGTAACTATCAATCTATACGGCGATAACCGCAGTAAGGTCGAGGCGAACCTTAGCGGTAACATGGCTCTATCTTCACAACTCTCTACGGGACTAATGCTGCATTATGAGCAAGACTTTGGTCATCACGATGACAACGGAGATGGTTTCGTGGATAAGCCCTCAATAAAGCAAATTAACGCACAAAACCGTTGGGCTTGGATCACGCCTCGATATATCTTGCAAGCAGGGGCACGTATCCTCGGGGAGCAACGCAAGGGTGGACAGACAGAGCACAGCAGTATGCAGAGCAGTAGTCACCCACTATATCGTATAGACCTTGAGAATAAACGTCTTGAGGGCTTCGCTAAGCAGGCCTTCTTCCTAGACGAAAATAAGGAGAGCAACCTTGCCCTAATTACAGCCTTTGTGACGAGTAGTTTGGAGGCGAACTACGGACACAAATACTATGAGGGCAAGGCTAGTAACTTGTACACGAGTCTGATGTATGAGCGTAGTATCGGCACAGAGCATACCTTGTCTGCGGGCCTAAGTTTCGTTCACGACAAATACAACCAAGCGATGAGGGCAGAGCAAGTTGCAACTGGGGTAATCCGTCCCTTTGTAGAGGAGGAGAATGTAGTTGGGGCTTATGCTCAATATACCTATGCTCTCGGCGAACGACTAAGTTTGATGGGAGGCATACGCCTTGATCATAGCAATCTGCATGGTAGTTTTGTGACCCCTCGACTGCATATTAAGTATAAGCCGATAGATGCCTTGAGCCTGCGTGCATCGCTAGGTAGGGGCTATCGCACTGTGATGGCTATGCCCGAGTACCATTATCTCTTGGCGAGCGGTCGTACGCTAAGTGTCGATCAATTGAAGCAAGAGTCTGCGTGGACTATGGGGCTAAGTGCCGAGGGAAGCATCACACTCTTTGGCGAGGAAATCAAACTAAGTGGGGAGTATTACCACAGTCGCTTTGATCGTCAAGTCATACTAGACGCAGATACCCGTCCCGATACTTATTACATTACCAACCTCGAGGGCAAGTCTTGGGCATCGACGCTACAATTGGAGGCGAGTTGGTCGCCCTCTAGGCAGTGGGACCTGTCGCTAGCCTATCGTCAGATGGACGTACGTACGACTTACGGAGGTGTGCTACTTGAGCGTCCTCTTACGGCACGTTACAAGGGACTCGTAAGCCTATCATATCGTAGTCCGCTCGAGAAGTGGCAGATTGATGCAACGCTACAACTCAATGGCGGTGGACGTATGCCTACACCTCGACTAGATGCTAATGGACTACCCTTGTGGAGCGAAAGTTTCCCTGCCTACGAGAATATAAATGTGCAACTAACACGTTACTTCAGGGGCTGGTCTGTTTACCTAGGTGGGGAGAACTTGAGCAGTAGTCGTCAAGCCCAAGTCCTCATAGCAGGTGATGCCCCATTCTCCAAGTATTTTGACCCCACACTCGTATGGGGACCTACACACGGAGCCATGTTTTACGCTGGTGTACGTATTAAACTCAGTAAGTAAGATCACAAAGAACCTATAAATATCAGATAAACGATGAAAAGTATTTTGAAGCCTATTGCCTTTGCGGCTCTATGCTTATCTAGCCTAACATTGTCGGCAAAGGATATTCGCACAGCAGTACTAACGACCAACCCCAAGATGAACTGCTCTAGTTGCGAACTGAAGATACGTAACTACATACGCTTTGAGAAAGCTATTCGCAAGGTCGAGCCAAAAGCCGAGATACAGCAAGTGTATATTGAGTACGATGCCGATAAGGTTAGTCTTGAGGATATACAAAAAGGCTTTGCTAAGATCGGTTACGCTACCGAACTTGTCCCCGACTCTCTAGTGAAAGTATCCCCCAAGAGCAAGAAAAGTAAGTAAGCCCTCTAGAGTAATGTTATTGCTCGGGGCATTATAACATAGCGACGAGGATTATACCGCGGTATAATCCTCGTTTGTTGTTTATGCTTGGGTGATCCCCCCGAGATGTTTGGCTTAGGCGACTATTTGTCTTCTTGCGAATGCCCTATTTACGAGGCTTTGGAGATAGCCTTATGCCCCTGCCGAGAGGCTTTATTGCCTTAATGGATAAGATCAAATAGCCTGCGAAGTTTACTTATATATGCCTCTAGGGGAATAGGTTTATTCGCTCTTGGAGGGGCTGTTACTGCGTGTTTGATTAGTCCCCGAGAGGCTTGTCGGGCGTAGACCAAGGGTCAAGCGTAGGACTTATAACCTAACTTCTATGGCAGAGCCTAAACGCCACGAGGGGACTTTGAAACTAAACTGCTCGTCGCCTATATAAGCAGTACGCCTTTTGCTGTGATACTCATAGCCGATATTAAGGTGCCACGACAGACGTTTGGTCAGGTCTATACGCGGTGTTACTTGCACTGCCGGATAGATGCTCCCATCGGTAGATAAGCCAGCGAAGGCTCCCAAGTCTAGCGATAGGTTACGCTTATTAAGCCTAAACTCACGTCCCCAACCTAAGCGTATGTCTTGATTACGTACGAATACGTGTTCGCCACTAGGAGCGTGTGTGTAGTGTCCCTCTAGTGATCCCTCAAGGGCTAGGAAGTATTTGCTGTCATAACGCCAGCGTAGCCCTAAGCCGAAGTTGTAACTATGCTCATCGGCATGCAAACTCATCGACCAAGGGAAGTAGAAACGTAGGTCTGTATCCTCGAAGTAACAGGGTCGCTCCTCATAGATATAGGGGCGACGATGTAAGAGGCTAGAGAGCCAATAACCGAGTTCGGCACTTGCAATCCCTACGGCAGCACCTACCATAACGTCACCGATCCAATGTCTGTTATTCATGATACGCCCCAATCCGACCCCAGCAGCAGTAAGGTAGCCAGCCAGAGAAATCCAAGGATAGCGTTTACCATACTCTAGGTGCAGAGCCGTTGCCGAGTAAAATGCCATAGCGGTGTGTCCCGAGGGGAACGAGTTGGCAGGCGAGCCATCGGGACGCATCACACGCGTAAGATGTTTCGTAAGGCTAACACTAGTCATCATAATACCAAAACCAAGTGCATCGGCTGTCAATAGTTGACTATGGCTAGAGGTACGCCCCTGTAAGCCTGCGAAGTGCATACCTAGTTGTGCCGCAAGAGGGACGAACTGTAAGTAATCGTCATAGCGATTGTGAAAAGTCGATAAATAACTATTGCGGAAGTCCTTGATCTGCTCGTTACTAATCGTATAGGGTAGAGCCATAGCGATCATCGGGATACTACTTATCAGTGTACGTTTGATGATGGCTTCGCCTGTTTTGATGGGTCTGTCTGCGATGCTATCTTGTTTAGTGCTTTGGGCTACGGCAGGGACGCTTAGTGCCAAGCATAGCGTTAGGGTACTTATATATCGTATTAGGCTCATCGGTGGATAAACTATTTAGATAGGTCTTACTATTTGTAATACCCTGCAAATATACGAAGGATAAACGTATGCTGGGTGTCGGCGATCGTAGCGTGTGCCTCTATCGCCCTCTATACTTACCGAGGACGAGGTACTAGAGTGTCTTGGGAGATCTAAGTGAGTATACATTTGTATACATAGTATGTATACTCGAGTATACATATAATGTACACTGCAGTATACATATAGTGTATACTTTGGTATACCTATAATGTAAACGATCGCTGGTCTATGGGGGCTGTCGTTGGGAGGCTTATAGACGAGGCTAAGCCGATAGCCTAAGTCTTGGTATAATAGGCTCTCTAGGCGAGAGGTCTTGACGAATAATCTTAGCCTTAAGAGGGCTAGTACGAGGTTGGGGGCTTGGATACTTTGCTGTCGTGCCTTGGATTAGGCTCCGAAATATCCATCACCAAGGTACACACAGAGGACAAGCCTTACTTAATGTCCTAGAGAGATCTTCTTTTGGCGAGGTCGAGGACTAGGAATGTAAAGCCCTCGGCCTTAATAGAGGAGCGTATTACGCATCTCTTTAGGGTCGAGGGCTGTTGCTATTGTCCTAGGCGTATAGCCGTAAGGGATCTTGTCGAGCGATGGAGCCTTATCCGCTCTCTAATTGTGTACTAGCGAGATCCCAAGACGCTCCCAAGCGTATGTACGGGCTTCCTCTTTGAGAGGTAGAGCCATTCCCCAAGGACGAGGGCTGGGAGCAAAGTTTGCGTCTAATAGCCGTCTAAGGTCTTCGTCGGGGAATAGGTACTGTACTTGGCAGGGCAAATCGGGATATTCGCTCTGTATGTCCGCTAGTAGCCTTTGCCTTGTTGCCTTATCACCGATCAAGCAGTCTACATACAACTTGCTGTCTGTGTGTCGTGCTAGCAAAAGCCCTCGTACGCCTTGCTCTGTTGAGAGCGTTCGGTAGATACCGATCGGGAAACGGCTATACTCCTCGATGATCGCTTGGCATTGCTCGCGTGTGTAGCGGATATGCTGTGGGCTGAGGGGGCTAGCACTTAGAGCCGAGGGGGCATCGGTATAGAGTAAGGGCTTAGGGTCCAAGGCATCGAGATACAGAGCGTACTCTTGTGGGGCGAGAGATAGATAGGGGGCCGTATCGACGAAGCCAAAGTGTTTGCTGTAATAACGACGTAGATCTTCGTCTGCTGGTATGAGTATTAGGGCTTCGCTCCCTCGCTCCTTTTCCTCCTTGATGACGCGTGTCATCAGTTGCTTCATCAGTCCCTGCTGTCGTGCCTCGGGGAGTGTACAGGCTCCCGAGATATAGGCAAGTGTCCTATTGGGCTTAGCCTCATAGGCATATCGCAATATCCCTATATGTGCTATGGGGCGACCGCTCTCGTTATAGTCGATATAAGTGTCATGTGCCTGTGCGACCTCGCTAAAGTAAAAGTCTAGGAACAGACTATCGTCCTCGGGGAAGCATTGCTCCCATAGCCATCGTGCATCTTGTAAGGTCTTATCCATTGGGTCGGGAGTAATCATACGATACGACTAAATAAAGAAGAGTAATATGATCTGTGCCGATATGATACGTACGAAAACACCTACGGGATAGACAGTCGCATAGGCTATACTGCTGGTACGACTCTGGGTAAGGTCTACGACATAATCAAGTGCGAATGGGTTTGCCATCGTACCACATAGTATACCGGCAGTCTCGGCGAAGTTGCGTTTGAGGATAAATAGGTTGAGGAAGCCCAAGATAAGTACCGGTACTACCGTTACAATTGCTCCGATGCCTACCCACAACAGTCCGTCCCCCTTGAGTAGGGTATCTACGAAGTTGCCCCCATTCGATAGTCCTAGCCCTGCGAGGTAAAGTACGATACCGATCTGTTTGATGAGTTGTGTCGCACTATTCGTCATAAAGGTTGAGAGTTTGAGCCTAGGGCCAAAGGCTCCGATAAGGATACCTACGACAATGGGGCCTCCAGCCAATCCGAGTTTAAGAGGAATACTCATACCAGGGATAAAGACGGGAATTGAGCCTATAAGGCAACCCAAGAATAGCCCCAAGAAGAAACTTACTAGTCGAGGCTTGTCGAGCATCTCTATGGAGTTACCCATAAGTTTCTCTACCTGTGATAGTGCTCCTGCTTCTCCTACGATGACGAGTCTATCGCCTGTTTGGAGGTAGAGATCGGGGCTAGCAAGTAGTTCGACACCTGCACGGTCTATGCGTGTAATGTTTAGGCTGTATTTATTCCTAAGTTTTAGTGCACCGAGTTTCACCCCATTGAGTTTGGGATTAGTAATAATGATACGCTTGCTATTCAAGCGTGCGTCAAGAGCATTCCAATCTATGTCTGGGCGGTTCCAATCCTGTCTGTCGTCACGCTTGCCAAAGAACTGCTCTAGGTACTCGCTATCTTCTTGATGGCAGAGTACTAGTATGTGGTCGTGCTCGTGGATAAGCGTTGTTGAGGTGGGCATCAAGAGTTCCTCGTTACGCCAAATACGTGAGATGATGAAGTGCTTCTCGGTCATCTGTACGATCTCGCGTACCGAGTGTCCGCAGAGGGTGGGCGTTAGGACCTCAAACTCTGCCACGTATGCGGCCTTAAACTCATCGCGTTCCTCACGGCTCGACTGCGGAATAAGATTGTACATCAGGGCTAGAGAGATGATCACCCCGACGACACCAAAGGGATAAGTTACTGCCGTAGCCATTGCTGCCTCACTACTCAACTGCGGTTGGTCGGGAAGCATACTTGCCAGTGTACTCTGTACAGCCGCTAGGACGGGTGTATTGGTTGCTGCTCCGCTCATGATCCCTAATAAGTTGGGCATAGAGATCCCTACTATGCGGTGGATAAGTAGGAGCAGTAGGTAGGTAATGATAATGAGGTATAAGCCTTGTAGGTTGTAGCCTATGCCTTTGCTCTTGAGCGAGGGGAAGATCGAGGGACCAACCTCTACCCCAAGGGAGTAGACAAAGAGTACAAGCCCAAAGGTCTGAATGAAACTCGTCATAGCAAGATCTGTAACGATCCCAAAGTGGGCAAAAGTTATCCCCGTAAAGAATACAAACGTAGCCCCGAGGCTAATCTTCGCTATCTGTAAGCGACCTAGTAATAGTCCTATCCCAGAGACAAGACTCATCACGATGATCGTCTGTGTACTTGAGGGGATAAGCAACATCTCCTCAAACCATCGTAGTATACTATCCATATCTGTCTATTGTTTGCTTATTGCTCTAGAGATCGCCCGTAACCTCGTCCTCGTCCTCAAGGGCATTAGGGGCTAAACCCTTGGAGTCGTTGATTGCCTTTTGAAGTTGTTTGTTGGTCTTGGCTCCGAGTTTCTTTAGTCGTTCGACGCGACTAAGTAGATTGCCTCGTCCCGTAGACATATTCTTCTGCGTTGCCTCGACGGCTTGTTGTGCCTTGTCGAGATGGTGAGAGATGTCCTCTATCTTCTCTAGGTATCGGACGAAGTGATCGTACAACTCTCCTACTTGCCTAAATATCTCTTGGACGTTTATCCTTTGTTTCTCGTTACGCCATAGTTCCTCTGCGAGTTTAAGAGTCGCCATTAGGTTTGAGGTGTTCATCAAGAGTATCTTCTGTTCGTAGGCATATTGCCAAAGGTTGCTATCCTCCTTGAGTGCTAGTATGTATGCAGGTTCGTTGGGGACGAAGAGGATAACGAAGTCTGGTGCTCCTGCTATGTTTTTGGGGTAGTGCTTCTCCGTTAGGTTCTTGATCTGGTTACGCACTGCCTCTACATGCATTCGAGCATATTGCTTGCGTTCCTCGTCAGTTTGAGCGTCTACGTAGTCCATATATGCCTTGAGATTAACCTTACTGTCGATAATCATACGTCCTCCACTTGGATAATTGACGATGACATCGGGGATAATGATCTTGTTGCTCTCTTTGTCGACGTGTCGCTCTTGAGTAACGTAATGAACGCCTTCCTCTAGTCCGCTCTTCCGAAGCAAATCTTCCAAGATCATCTCGCCCCAATTGCCCTGTATCTTATTGTTACCTCTGAGTGCTTGCGTGAGGTTATTGGCATCGGAACTGATACGATTGCTATGCTCGACAAGGAGTCTTATTTCGCTTTGTAGAGAGTGTCGCTCACGTGCCTCATCGTTGTACACCTTGTTTACTTGTTCGCCAAAGCGTTTGAGGTCCTCGCGTAGGGGCTTAAGGCTGTCCTCGCTACGACGGTGTAGCATCTCCGAACGCTCCTCTAGGATACGAGTCGTAATCCCCTCGAAGCGTTCCTCTAGAAGATTGGCTATCTCTGCTTGGGTATTAGTTTTCTCCTCGAGTGCTTGCTCGAGCCTTTGTTGCTCTTTCTCTAGGAGTGCTTGCTGTGTGTGTGCAGTGTTTAGTTGGCTCGATAGGCTACGTAACTCTGCCTCGAGGTGTAGTTTTTGTGCCTCTTGCTCCTTGATCTTTTGCTCGTAATGCTCTAGTTTGAGGCGTGCCTCAAGGGCTAGGTATTGCTCGGCTTGGAGTGCTTTTAGTTCGCGATAGAGATAAACCGATATGCCAAGTAGGATAAGGCATAGGACAAAGAGTGCTATCTGCATAGTATCTAGGTCTAGGAGTTATTTATATTCGTCTAGTCTGCAACTTTATTTTTGTTTGGTCTGCAAAGGTAAGACAAAGAAGCGAACTAAGATCTTTGCCCTTCCCCAAGACCCTAATCCCACGGGAGCATCGCATTGATGAGTTTGAAGCGACGGCAACGCTCGAGGTCATCAATACTCAACTCTGCCTCTTTGATGATCCCCCTATCGAGTAGGTACTGCCTCATCGTTCCCTTGAGTAGAGGACGAGTAGGGGTAAGCCATTGTCCCTCGTCTAGTTGTAGGGCGATGTTGCTGTATCGGGTGTCTGTAAGCAAGCCTTGGTGGGTAAGTATTAGTTCGGTATGTGGCTCTTCCTCTAGTCGTTGGGAGATCTCAGGGCTAGGCTCTAGACAGCGTCTGTCTGCCCACTTAAGGCTGTAGCAATCTATATCCTCTATCTCGTAGGGAATGAGCCTGTCTACTCTACGAGGGGTATAAAGCGTACACGACGGCTCATAAACTGCCGTCGTGTCATACTCAAAGCGTAGTTTGTAGGTACAGTCCTCTCTCGGCTGATACCTCTCGATAAGAGAGTAGATATAGTCCTCTAGGTCAAGGAAGGGACTTGCCCCAAGAGCCAATAGGCTACGCTCCATACGCTCCTTGTGGTAGGAGAGTAATTGTGCCTTGCCTCCCGCTACTCTTAGGCTCTCAATCAAGCGTCTATTTGCTGCCATATCTCGAGGTCTGTATCATCATCTTGGGGGGAGATATGTCCCTTACTACTCCTATTTATCTGTCATGACGCTCAAGATCTTGAGGTCTGTCTCTGCCATACCCTCGGTACCGATAAGGGCAAGATTAACGATACAACTATCCACATCTTGGGCTACGATCCCCTCAAGGGCAGTACAACTCTCATGCTCGAGAGCAAGTAGGGCTGAGATCATCGCACTACTGATACCGGTTGAGGCTTTAAGGCTACAACTGGGTTTCGCACCATCACATATCATACCCGTTACATTCCCTACCATATTCTTAATCGCAAAGCCCGATTGCTCTTTTGTCCCACCTAGTAGGTAAACCAAAGCCGCCGAGGAACCAATACCAGACACTACCATACCGCAGAGGCAACTCAAGCGTCCTAATAGTTGCTTGATATATACGACCATCAATCCGCTCATCATCAAAGCACGTGTCGTCTGCTCAATATCTATGCCTTGGCTCTCTGCAAATGTGAGTACTGGGAGAGTAGCCGTGATGCCTTGGTTCCCGCTACCCGAGTTGCTCATCACGGTAACGGGTGCTCCGTCCATACGTGCATCGCAGGCTCCACTGGTGTACATAAGCATACGTGCCATGGGACTATCCCCTATGAAGCGTTTACCACTATCGCTCTTGATGACGCGTCCCACACCGTGTCCGTACTTATGCTGTAAGGAGTACTCGCTAACGCATTTATTTTGGAGAGCAGCCTCGTAGATAAAGGCTAAGTCCTCGATCGGTGCCGTAGTAGCATACTCGTAAACAAGGTCAAAACTAAGGCGTATGTCCTCATCACGATCATCGTGTCTCGCTAGTGTCTCGCTACAACCCTCAAGGCTCGCCCCACTCTGTGGCATACGATCCTCTCCATCGAGCGATAAGGCTCTTAGTCCCGTATGGGTCTTGTCGATGACGGCACGAGCCACCTTACCCGAGTCTGTATGAATACGTGCCTCGACATAGAGTTTGTCGATATGCGTCCCACCCACGTGTTTGATGGTGATAATATCACGCTCAAGTAGGCTCTTTGCCTCCTCTAGAGTATCGTCTGTGAAGCCGTCAAGGATCTCTAGTTGTCGCTTGGGTGCTTTGATGACTGCTCCTAGGCAAATAGCAATCGGTAGCCCTATCATACCTGTGCCGGGGATACCGACACCCATAGCGTTCTTGAGCATATTAGCACTTAGATCAAGCGTAATGGCTTTGATGCTCTCCTCCTCTCCTAATAGATGTGCGGCGTATGCTACGCATAGTGCCACTGCCACTGGCTCGGTACAGCCTGTCGCAGGCACAACCTCTCGTCGAATGAGGGCATTGATTTTGTTGTATTCGTTTGGACTCATAGTGTGGCCTTTGTCTTATTACTACAAAGATACGAATAAGTCCTTGAGAGTATAATAATATGGTCGTATTCTTGTGCTAGATTATTTATATAGGTTATAACCCGATGGGTTAGGGTGGTGGGGCTTCTTTATAGACCTCATGCTTATTAGTCGAGGAGGGCGAGTAGGCTTGGTTTAGTTGCTTAATGAGAGGTTAGGGACATTCTTTGAGGAGCCTTCTTGGGGCTATTGCCCCATCTCTCTCCCTATACTTACGCTATCTATGTGTCAAGGCGTGGCGTCTATGCGTCAAGCCTTGACGCATAAAAATCAAGCCTTGGCGGATAAGCGTCACGCCTTGATTGATAACTCTTGCTACTTGCTCTGTGCAGGGGCTTACGCTCAGTCTTGGGCTTTTTGTCCGCTCTCTTGTAGATTGCAGATAAAATACTATCTTTGTACTCGCTTAAGGAATGATTAGGGTTGCCTAGATGGTGGAATGGTAGACACGAAGGACTTAAAATCCTTTGGCCATTATGGCTGTGCGGGTTCGAGTCCCGCTCTAGGTACTCATCATTGATAAGCCTAAGACAAGAAGAGGGTGCTCACTAGTAAGGTAAGTATCCTCTATGGTCGTATAATAGTGTATTCTTATGAATAAGAAGTTGATCCGATCTTTGCATACACTCCTCGTAGAGCATGAGTGTGTTGTCGTCCCCCAACTGGGTGCTTTTATCCGCGAGCAGGTACCAGCCCGTTGGGACGCTACGCGTAAGGTCGCCTATCCCCCTAGTGTTACTCTCAGGTTTAATGAGGCTTTGCAACATCAAGATGGTTTGTTGCTCGATGAGTATGCCTCTTCTTTGGGCCTTAGCCAGCGTATGGCGAAACTAGCCTTAGAGCAAGATATACAACGCTTGCGTGGCGAACTAGTACGTACACGCAACCTAAGCCTTGAGGGCATCGGGACGCTCCACTTGGGTGCAGAGGGACATATCTCTTTTGTTTCGTCCGCGAGTGAGGCTATCGCTCATCAATACTATGGCTTACGCTCGGTAACTGCCGTAGTTGCTGGTGAGGAACTGCCTGCAAATGTTGTGGAGCCAAGTGAGATGCCCCAACGAAGCGAGGACTATGTACATATCGCTATCCCCAAGAGGGTACTACGCTATACGACAGCAGCAGCCGTCATAGTGCTACTCATAGGTTTGCCTCTAGTGTGGTGGAAGCCTACTTTGCCTAGTTACGAGGCTAGTTTCGTTCCCGACCGTAAGGTTGTAGAGAAGATCGTAGCAGAGGTAAAGCCACATATCGAGCAAGTAGCAGAACCACAAGCCGTAGAGGTAGAGAGCCCTAGCCACTGGACTAGCGAGGAGAGTGGCAAGTACTACGTTATCATCGGAACGGAGCGTCGTAAGCAAATAGCCGAGAAATATATCGACCTATATGCAGGTAAATATCCCAAGTTGCAGATACTTGAGTATAAGTCACTCTATCGCATCAGTGCAGATGCCTTCGCTACCAACGAGGAGGCGAATGCCCTAAGACGAGAGTTGGCAAAGGCAGGCGTAGATGCTTGGGTACACAAAGCAAAGTAATTATCGATACGACAAAAGATAGACAGCCCCTGCCACAAGAGGGGCAGGCTGTCGGCCATAGGATAGAGGATTGTATAAAGGCCGAGGCTCTACGCCTCGGCTTTTATGCTTGTGGGATCGCTCGTGCCGAGGAGGTAGAGGAGCGAGAGTATAGAGCCATAGAGGACTGGGTAGAGGCAGGTATGCATGGCGAGATGTCTTACCTAGAGCGTAATCACGACTTACGTAGGGACCCGAGGCGACTCGTAGAGGGGACACGATCTATCATTATGGTAGCGATGAATTACTTCCCGAGTAGGCGTCAGAGCGATGAGGCTCCGCAGTTTGCCTGCTATGCCTATGGACGAGATTATCACAAGGTTGTAAAGAAACGCCTAGATCAATTACTCCATTATATACGACAGATAAGCCCTAGCGAGGTAAGCGGACGTAGTTTTGCCGACTCTGCCCCCCTACTAGAGCGATATTGGGCTGTCAAGGCGGGGTTGGGCTGGCGAGGTAAGCACGGCTTGTTGATTATCCCAGGGGCAGGTAGTTTCTTTGTCTTGGGAGCCTTGCTTGTGTCGCTAGAGTTGGAGGCGGACAAGCCTCAAGCCAATAGATGTGGCTCGTGTACTAGGTGTATAGACGCTTGCCCTACGAGGGCTCTACTAGGAGGAGGCTTGATGGACGCTAGACGCTGCATTAGTTATCTCACCATAGAGCAAGGTGGGGAGATACCGCAAGACTTGGCAGAGGCTATGGGACAACGTATCTACGGCTGTGATACCTGCCAAGAGGTTTGCCCGTGGAATAGAAAGGCTCGCCCTACTGCGATTGCAGACTTTGAGATAAGACCAGCCATACTTGAGGCAAGTGTCGAGGGAATAGAGATGATGAGTGAGGAAGACTTTGCCTTGTCCTTTGCTGGCTCTCCTATCAAACGAGCCGGACTCAAAGGTTTGCAACGTAGCCTAAGAGCAATCCGAAACAATATGAAGCAAAAGACGATTAAAGAGAAAAATAACTAAGAGTATGAGTAATAACCCTATATTTGCAGAGTACAAGACCCCCTATGGGGCGTACCCCTTTGATACCATCGGGGAGGAGCATTACAGAGAGGCTTTTGCGATCGCCCTCAAGGAGAAGCGTGCCGAGATAGATGCTATCATCAACAACCCCGAGGAACCTACATTTGAGAATACAATCCTAGCCCTTGAGCGTGCAGGCGAGAAGATGGAGCAGGTCTGTGGCGTATTCTACAACCTACTGCATGCCAATAGTACGGACGAATTGATGCAAATCTCGGAGGAGTTGGTGCCAGAACTATCGGCTCTATCGACCTATATCTTGTTTTCGGCTCCACTATTTGAGCGTATTCGCTCTGTTTACTCTCGTAGGGAGCAGTTGGGCCTAGACGAGGAGGCTATGCGTCTACTTACCAACTGCTATGAGGGCTTTGCAGAGAATGGTGCTAACCTGCCTCAAGCACAAAAGGATCGACTAGAGGTTTTGAGCCAAGAACTCAGCCAAGCGACACTCTTGTACGGGCAGAATAACCTCAAGGATCAAAAACGCTATCGCTTGCATTTGACAGATCCCAAAGATGTCGAGGGACTCCCCGATAGCCTATTGACGCTCTCGAGCGAACAGGCTAAGCGTGAGGGTAAAGATGGGGGCTGGCTCTTTGACCTTACGGCTCCTAGTTATGTCCCCTTTATGCAACACTGCAAGCATAGTCATCTGCGTAAAGAAGTATATCTCGCCAAATTGGGGATTGGTGCCAAGGGTGATGAATACGATAATAAGGCTCTTATCCGTCAGATCGTAAATGGTCGTCTTGAGGAGGCTCAGATATTGGGTTATCCGAGTTTCGCTCACTACGCCCTCCATAAGCGTATGGCCAAAAGCCCCGACAAGGTATATAAACTACTAGACGAACTACTAGAGGCGTACCGCCCGACAGCAGTTGCCGAACTAGAGATGATCAGTGCTTTTGCTCGTGAGGAGGGTGCTACGGATACCTTAGAGCCTTGGGATTGGAGTTATTGGGCAGAGCAGTACAAGCAACGCC
This sequence comes from Porphyromonas sp., assembly GCA_041856045.1. Classification (GTDB taxonomy): domain Bacteria; phylum Bacteroidota; class Bacteroidia; order Bacteroidales; family Porphyromonadaceae; genus Porphyromonas. The sequence continues at coordinate 16,657 of JBHAFI010000054.1, forward strand.
ACTTCCAACTAGAGGACGATATGTTCCGTCCCTATTTTGCCCTCGACGCAGTTATTGATGCTGTCTTTGGCTTGGCTGCTACGCTCTATGGCATTAGTTTTGTGGAGCGTAAGGATATACCTGTTTACCACCCAGACGTCAAAGTCTTTGAGGTGCTAGACGAGGATAAGTCTTATCTAGGTCTATTATATACAGACTTTTTCCCTCGTGAGGGCAAGAGGAGTGGAGCGTGGATGAATAACTTCCAAGAGCAATACCACACTGCCGATGGGCAAGACCATAGGCCTCATATCGTCCTAGTGATGAATTTTACCCCACCGACAAGCAAACAGCCGTCCCTCTTGACAGCAGGTGAGGTGCATACCTTCCTACACGAGTTTGGTCATGCCTTGCATGGTATGTTTAGCAAGTTACGCTACGCTTCTCTTAGTGGTACGGGTGTGGCTCGTGACTTTGTCGAGTTACCTAGCCAATTGATGGAAAACTGGCTAGGTCAGCGTCCGTGGCTCACGAGTTTTGCCAAGCATTATCAGACTGGGGAGGCGATCCCACAAGAACTATTAGATCGCTCCAAACGTGCTAGACATTTCCTCGTAGGTTATGCTTGCCTTAGACAACTTAGTTTTGGCTACCTTGATATGGCATGGCATAGTATCACGGCTCCACTCCCCGAGGACTTGTCTGTGAAGCAGTACGAGGCAGAGGCTTGGGCGAAGGCTATGGTGCTACCCGAGGCTCCCGAGGAGGCGATCATGAGTACCTCGTTTGGGCATATATTCTCGGGAGGCTATTCGGCAGGTTACTATGGTTATAAGTGGGCAGAGGTCTTGGACGCAGATGCTTTCTCGCTCTTTAAGGAGCGTGGCATCTTTGATAGAGTTACGGCTCAATCATTCCGAGATAATATCCTCTCACAAGGAGATCGTAGAGAGCCGATGGATCTGTATGTCGCCTTCAGAGGACAAGAACCTACGATCGAGGCACTACTCCGCCGTGATGGTATTCTCAAAGACAAGGATACAAACTCAACAACAGAAGCATAGACGATGACACAGTATAATGTAACTTATCAGGTAGGAGATCTCGTGGCAACGCGTAGCCTCACACTTATGGAGCCAACGCTCGAGTATGTAAGACGAGAATTGCTACGTCGAGGTCTTATCTCTGAGGCGGTAGAGGTGCGTATCATCTCGATCGAGGAACGCTTCGGGCAGTGCTAGTATTAGGGCATATAGCCTTTCCTTAGTTATATAGAGTGTAAGCGTCCCATAGGAGGAGAGGGCTTAGCCATAGTCTTAATTCCTGTGGGACGCACTTATGTAGAGGTAGGATAGATAGGGACTGTGGACTAGATGGCTTACTCAGTCTAGATGGCTTCTCTTCCTAGGAATGCTGTATATAAGGAGAAGACGTTTGGGTGTAATTTATACCGTATCTCACCCGATAGGCATATTTATATATAGCCTCCACAGCAACGAGATCTAGTGGGGACATAGACCGTATAATGATCCCTTGTGGAATAATCATTACCTTTGCAGAGTAATATATTTGTAAAACTATGTTTCGATTTTGTAGGACTTGGGCACTACTCTTAGTGCTGGCTCTAGTATTCCCTAGTGTAGATGCACAGACACGTAGGCGTATTGTAGAGCATTTGGTGCGGGAGAGTGAGACAGTCTATAGTATAGCACAGAGGTATGCTACTACAGTAGATAAGGTATATGAGATTAACTCTTGGGCGAAAAGTGGTATTAAGCCCGGAGATAAATTGATTATCTACTCGGGGGTAGATCAAGCAAAAAACGAACAGACAGCAGAGCGTAATACGCCTGTACCTCCAGTTAGATCTAACCAAACGACAGCCCGACAGCATACTATAGAGGCAGGAGAAACGCTCTATCGTGTGTCTAAACTCTATGGACTAAGTGAGGAGGCTCTTATGCGAGCCAACCCCGGTATCCATGCTGCCAACTTCCCCATAGGGACAGTATTGCGTATCCCTAGAGCAGACTCTGTAACACTAGCAACTAAGGATAGCGTACGTAGTGAGGAATTCTCGTCTTCGCTCGTTGAGGTCGAGGAGATACGCCCCGTGAAGATATTGCTGATGTTACCTTTTCGTAAGGCTCAGCGATATTTGGAGTTTTATCAAGGCTTCTTGATGGGACTCAATGATCTCAAGAAAGATGGTATCAACATCAGTCTGACGGCTCTTGAGGCAGATGATGATGAGGCTGTAACCAACCATATATTTAATGGTCAGGTGCAGGGCTACGACTTCGTGATCGGTGGTGTAAATGATGAGCAGTGCAGACTCTTATCGCAGGCTACACGTATGGGACACTATATTGTCCCCTTTATGGCAGTGCAGGGACTGAATAACGCTCGACTAATACAGATAAACCAATCTCCCAACTCTGTGATAGAGCGTGTAATCCCTCGCTTTATCGAGCGTTATAGTGGACGCTCGGTGATCTTCGCCCGTCGTAATGAAGATGCCGATGATGCTTTCTCGGCTCGCCTCAAGCGTGCCTTGAGAGAGGCGAATATCACCTACCAAACGATCAACATCTCTACGACAAGCCTTGCGATGACGGGTCGTGACCAAGTGATCGTACCTTGTACGCCAAGCAAAGATCTAGGTATGGCTGTTTTCGCTAGTCTAGGGAACAATGTCCTCACACCAGTGTTTGGTTATCCTCAGTGGCAAAGTTATGGCGATGCCTTTATCAAGGAAGCCCACGAGCATGGAGCGACTTTCTTCTCGACATTCTACTTTGATAAGTACACGGGAGAGGCAAAGCAGTTCTTGGCCAAGTTTAATGCTTGGTACAATAAGAAGGTGGTAGATAGTTATCCCAAGTATAGTGTCTTGGGCTATGATATAGCACGTTACTTCGTACGAGCCAACGCAGCACATGGGGGTAGGTTTATTTATTATAGCCAGCAACTCCCCAGCGATGGTTTGCAGATGGATATTGAGTTGGAACGTAGTGAGGAGCACGAGGGCTATACCAATAGTCGCTTCTACTTCGTGACTTATGAGCGTGATGGCTCTATCAGTCGTCAGTCTATGTAGTATGTAGTAGTCTTTATGCTTATGCGTCGTATTGTCGTTGCCCTTCTTTTTGCTCTAGTCTGTTGCTCTCTTCTTGAGGCTCAACGCTCTACTTATCCTCGCAGTCTGTGGCTAGGTGTGCGAGGTGGTATCTCTTTCTCTCGATATATGTTTGTGCCATCTGTGACGCAGAGTATGTATCAAGGGAAATCCGTAGGGCTTAGTACGCGATGGGATCTAGAGAAGGGTGCTTCGCTGCAAGTCGAGTTAAACTATGTTGAGACTGGTTGGAAAGAACGCTTTGATGACGTAAGTCTGGCTTCGGAGCGTCGACTGCGTTATGTGGAGATACCTCTCTTGACTCATCTCTATTTAGGAACCGAGACTTTGCGTTTCTTTGTGAATATAGGGCCTTTCGTGGGGTATAGGTTGGGTGACGAGCATATCGCGACAGGTAGCACATTCACCGATGCACAACTATTGCGACAGACGATGCCGATCAAGCATAGCCTAGCGTGGGGACTTACAGGAGGTCCCGGCATTAGCCTATTGCTCGGTAAACGACACCGCTTGGAGGTCGATGCACGCATCTCGTACAACTTCCAAGACGTGTGGGGGAATAGCCTTACAGACGCTTATAGTCAATCGACCGAACTGCGAATGGCTGGGTCAATAGCCTATCACTATCGCTTCTAGTGGATAGGTAGTATTGCAGGAGAGGGTATTTATTCGTACCTTTGCACTCGCAAGCAATAAAGCAAGCACGAATTAGAAAACTAAACAATTAACTAATGGCAACTAAAATTAGATTGCAAAGACACGGTCGCAAGGCTTATGCCTTCTATAAGATCGTTGTTGCAGACAGTAGAGCGCCACGTGATGGCAAGTTTATTGAGAAGATTGGTACTTACAACCCAAACACCAATCCTGCCACAGTAGATTTGAACTTTGAGCGCGCTCTTTATTGGCTTAACACTGGTGCTCAGCCTACAGACACAACACGTAACATCCTATCTCGCGAAGGCGTTCTTTTGATGAAGCACCTACAAGGTGGTATCAAGAAGGGTGCTTTTGGTGAGGCAGAGGCCCAGGCTAAGTTTGAAGCGTGGACTAAGAAGCGTGACGAGCAAGTAGGTAGCATCAAGGCAACTCTCCAACAAGAGAAGTTGGCTGCAGCAAAGGCTGCGTTTGAGGCTGAGGTAGCAGCAAACAAGGCAAAGGCTACAGCGGTAGCAGCCAAGAAGGCGGCAGCACTAGAGGCTGAGGCTGAGGCTGCAAGTGCCGAGGTAGAGACTGAGGTAGCAACAGAGGAAGCATCGGCAGAGTAATCATCAACGATTGACTGCGATGTTGTTTGCATAGACGGGTGGTATAATTTCCAAGAGGGAGTTATACACCCGTTTACTCTTTTAGTAAGTATGATAACCGAATCATTAATAGATTTATGACGAAACAATTACTATGTGTTAGTGCTGGTATGCTACTTTTCGGAGTAACGGCAGCACACGCTCAGGTTACAACCTCGAGCATCAATGGTACCATTACGGACCAAACTACCAAGGAGACCTTAATAGGGGCTTCTGTCGTAGCACGACACTTGCCAACAGGGACGGTGTACGGGGCTGCAACTAATGCCAAAGGTAACTTTATGATACAAGGTCTTCGCCCCGGAGGCCCTTATGTGATCGAAGTATCTTATGTTGGTTATCAACCCGTTAAACTAGAGAACGTAACACTATCCCTAGGGGAAACAGAGACATTCAACATCAAACTACGTGACGACTCTCAGTCTTTGCAAGATGTAGTCGTAACGGCCAAGAAGACCAACAGCCTCAACGCTACACGTACAGGTGCTGCCTCAAGTTTCAATCGCTCTGCAATAGATCGTACGCCAACTGTCGATCGTAGCCTCTTTGACATTGCCAAGTTATCACCACAGGCTAGCATCTCTAGTAACGGGGCTGTTAGTTTCGCAGGGAGCAACAACCGTTACAACAGTTTCCAAATTGACGGTGCTGTAAGTAATGACGTCTTTGGTCTATCATCAAGTGGTACGAATGGTGGTCAGACGGGGGCAACGCCTATCTCGATCGAAGCCATTGATGCTCTCCAAGTGGTAATTGCCCCTTATGATGTTCGTCAGAGTGGTTTCACCGGTGGTGGTATAAATGCTATTACCAAGAGTGGTACTAATGATCTTAAGGGATCGGCTTATGCTTTCTATAAGGATCAAAACTTCTTTGGCAAGACTGCAGGTCGTGAGAATGAAGGCAATCGTGCAAGCCTATCAAAGCAACATGAGTACACTTATGGGGCGACACTAGGTGGAGCGATCGTTAAGAATAAACTCTTCTACTTCTTCAACGCAGAGGTAACCGACGAGCAATATCCAAGTCGCTATCTTCCCGGAGCAGGCAGTGCTATAAGTGATGCTGATGCCAAGAGTATCGAGGAGAAGATCACATCACTTACAGGAGGATACAACGCTGGGGGCTATGGACAAGTGAATATACCTCGCCGCAGTTTCAAGGGCTTGGCACGTATTGACTGGAATATCAACTCTGCTCATCGCCTATCACTACGTTATAGTTACCTAGATGCCTCGAAGTATAACTTCATCAATACTGCTCGCGTGTTACGCTTCTTGAGCAATGGTTACACATTCAAGAGTAAGACTCACTCGTTTGTAGGAGAACTAAACTCTCGTTTCTCAAACTCAGTGAGCAACGAACTACGCTTTGGTTACAATCGCATTCGTGATAATCGTGAACTCGATGGGCAAC
>JBHAFI010000055.1:0-3176 GCA_041856045.1 Porphyromonas sp.
CCTTGAGTGGGGTTATGGTAATACCCCTACTAGTACATTCAACCCCAAGACACTAGATACAGATCAATGGGTACGCACACTCAAACAAGCAGGTATGCGAGCCGTACTCCTTACGACAAAACATCACGATGGCTTCTGTCTTTGGCCTACTAAGACGACAGACTACTCCGTAAAGAATAGCCCGTGGAAAGATGGTAAGGGTGACCTCGTGAGAGAACTTAGCAACTCTTGCAAGAAGTACGGACTCAAGTTTGGCATCTACCTTAGCCCTTGGGATCGTCATCACCCCGAGTATGCTCGCCAAGGCTATCAAGAAGTGTTTCACGAGCAAATACGCGAACTAACGAGTAACTACGGAGAACTCTTTGAATACTGGTTTGACGGAGCAAATGGAGGTACAGGTTGGTATGGAGGTGCCGATGAGAGTCGTAGCATAGAGCCTCAAAAGTATTACAAGTATGAGGAGGCGGCTGAGATACTACGCAATAACAACCCAAACATTATGATATTTGGGGGTACCGTACCGACAATACGCTGGATAGGTAATGAGTCGGGTTGGGCAGGAGAAACCAACTACGCGACTTATAGCCTTGAGAAAGAGAAACACTATAAGGAGAATATATGGGGACACAGAGGGGGACGTGAATGGCTACCCGGAGAAGTGGACGTTAGCATTAGACCTGGTTGGTTTTATCACCCTAGAGAAAACCATCAAGTACGTAGTGTCGCCAACCTAACGAACATATACTATCAAAGTGTGGGGCGTAACGCCAACCTACTACTCAACTTCCCCGTAGACCTCGAGGGGCGGATACCCGCAAGCGACTCGACCAATGCCGTACGCTGGTATAGGCATATACAGAAGAGTTTCGAGCATAACCTTGCTCACAAGGCTCAAGTCAAAGCCCTTAACACACGCCTAGGGAAGACTTTCGTACCTAAGCATCTCATAGATGGTAATAGCGAGACCTATTGGGCGACAACAGATAGCGTCCAAACTGCCGAGATCGAACTACTATTCCCTCGTAAGCAAAGCATCAATACCGTGATGCTACAAGAGTACATTAGGCTTGGGCAACGTATCGAGAGTTTTACGCTAGAGTATCGAGATCAGTCGAATAAATGGCGTCCGATAGCGACAAAGGATAGCCTTACAACTGTAGGCTACAAACGACTGATACGCTTTCGTCAAGTCGGCACAAAGGCTCTTCGTCTCAAAGTGGATAAGAGTATGGGACCCATTTGCTTAGCAGAGTTTGGGGCTTTCCTAACGCCCGAACTCGTGGACGCTCCTCTACTCTCTCGTGACGAAAACGATAAGATGACGATTAGCCCAGCAACACCTAGCCACAACCCCAACTACCGTATGCGTTATCGCATCAATAAGGGGAAATGGCAAGAGTATCAGGAGCCTGTTACTATCCCCAGCAAGCACTTATCCGTAGAGGTCGAGGCTAGGACTAGTAGTAACAGAGCCAGTAAGGTATATACACTCGGATACTCGGCAAAGAGTTATTCGATACGAGAGTGTACCCCCGAGCAACAAGCCAAACTAAGAGATGGCAATGGTTATACAAGCGTACAACTAAATAAGTCTATTCGTAGCCTTACATTCGACTTCGTAGAGCCTAGCCTAATTAGTACCTTTGTCTACACTCCCGATCAAAGAAGAGATGCAAGTGGGCATATCCAAAAGTATCGCCTATTTGTTGATGGAGTCCTCGCTATGCAGGGAGAGTTTCAAAACATCAAGGCAAATCCAATCCCCACCGAACTAAAACTTCCCCACCCTATCAAGGGACGTAGCCTACGCCTCGAGGTTGATGGTATCCTTGACAATAAAGCAGAGATGGTTATAGGGGATATTGCTATATACTAACAGACAAAACAAGACAGATATACATTATACTATGTTGCAAACAAATCGCAGTCAAGTACTTCATCAAGAAGCCGCACAACTGATCCCTGGGGGCGTAAATAGCCCCGTACGAGCCTTTCGCTCGGTAGGACTTACACCTCTATACATAGCACGAGGCAAAGGGAGCCATATTTGGGACGTCGATGGGAATGAGTTTATCGACTTTATTGGATCGTGGGGACCTCTCATCATAGGACATAGCCACCCCAAAATACAAGAGGCTATTAAAAGTGAACTAGAGTATGGGACTAGTTACGGAGCCTGCAATGAGCGAGAGGTCGAGATGGCTAGACTTATCTGTGCCTATGTCCCCTCGATAGAGATGGTACGTATGGTAAATTCTGGGACAGAAGCCACGATGAGTGCCATACGGCTAGCCCGAGGTTATACGGGGAAAGACAAGATACTCAAGTTTGAGGGCTGTTATCACGGACATGCCGATAGTTTCTTAATACAAGCGGGGAGCGGACTGGCTACATTTGGTCAAGCCGGCAGTGCGGGGGTTACCCATCAAACGGCAGAGAACACACTCGTCGCTATCTACAACGATATTGATAGTGTTCGTAAGGTCCTCGATGCCCATGAGGGTGAGGTCGCAGCCGTTATTCTCGAGCCTATCATGGGTAATATGGGTCTTATCCCTCCCAAGGACGGCTTCCTACAAGATCTGAGACAACTAACAGAGGAGCGAGGTGTCCTCTTGATATTTGACGAGGTCATCAGCGGTTTCAGAGCAGCACAAGGCGGAGCACAAGAGCGATACAACATCAATCCCGACTTGACTTGTCTTGGGAAGATCATCGGAGGAGGACTACCTGTCGGTGCCTTTGGAGGTAAACGTGAGATTATGGAGCATCTCTCTCCTCTAGGTCCCGTATATCAAGCAGGGACGCTATCGGGCAACCCTCTTGCCTTGGCAGCGGGCATAACTATGCTTAAGGAACTTGGTAAGGCTGATTTCTATCTACAACTAGAGGAAAAGGGAGCGAAGTTTGAGGCTCTTATCCGTCCACTCCTAGATCGCTATGCAGACAAGATCAGTTACAATAGAGTGGGTTCTCTATCTACGCTATTCTTCCGCGGAGGTGGAGTCGCAAGCAACGATGAGGCTAAAGCCTGCAACACGGAGCAATATGCACGCTACTTCGGGCTAATGCTGGAGCAAGGTATCTATCTACCGCCCTCTCAGTTTGAGTGTATGTTCATCTCTATGGCACATAGCGATGAGGATCTGGAGCGTACAGCCCTAGCAATGGAG
>JBHAFI010000056.1:0-20958 GCA_041856045.1 Porphyromonas sp.
GTAAATCTAATAGCGGGATTAATTGCCTATCAGACCTTGGAGAAGAAACCCTCTCTTAACCTGGAACACATAGACTCTGAACTTGTATCTGCCTAAAAATTATACCGAACTCAGATTACTTAGTTGTCACCCGACAACATACTTAGTCTTCAATCAACGTCTAAGTATCTCTTCGTTTCACACACAAAAAGCACTCCAATCTACCCCTAAAAATTCTCGTTCTCTCAGCCCTTGATGTGTCTTTATTCGGGACGCGAATACCTCGATAATCCAATTCCGAGTATCTCGGTATTCAATAATCCAATTTTTCGGCAAGTCGGGAGTAAGGAGTGAGCCGTTCGGGGAGAGGGTATGGCTCGGGAGGGGAGGTGAAGGGCGGGCAGGACAAATCCAAGGATTGGAGCATCCGAAACGCAAATACCCCGACAATTCAAATCCGAGTATATCCTGTTGTGACGCCTAGCAGCTCGTTATTCGGGGAGAGAGGGTGGCTGGGGGACGGAGAAAAGGGGGCGGGAAAGGCGGGGGGTAGGTTACAGGGTGGGAGAGGCGAAGATTGGGGGCATTCGAGAGGCTATTCTGACGACAACAAGCGGAAAGAGTGACGATGGACAGGCGAAGCACCATATTCGGCAATAGCCGCTCGGTGTGCCTTAGTCGGATAACCCTTGTGCTGATCAAAACCATACATAGGATACTCTTCGTGCAATAGCAACATAGCATCATCACGATAAGTCTTCGCCAAGATAGAGGCTGCCGCAATACTCTTTACTTTAGCGTCACCCTTAATGATACATTCGTGGGCTATATCCTCATACGGGGTGAACCTATTGCCATCAACGAGCAAACGCTCGGGACGTATCAACAGATTATCAACTGCTCTGTGCATCGCTAGATGAGAAGCACGTAGGATATTAAGAGCGTCTATCTCCTCGGCAGAGCAAAAGCCCACACCGCAGGCGATACACTCTGCCTCTATAATCGGACGCAAGGCATAGCGTTGTGCTTCGCTTAGTTGCTTGCTGTCGTTGAGCCAAGGGTGTGAGAAGTCCTCGGGTAGTATCACAGCGGCAGCATAGACACTACCGGCTAGACAGCCACGTCCGGCTTCGTCTAGTCCGCATTCCAATAGTCCGTCCTCGATATACCTACCTAGGAGTGTTGCCATCAGTCTTTGTCGTAAGTGAACTCAAAACGTAGGTCGTCGGCAAACTCCATAAGTGTACACGCTCCCGAAGCCTCCCATTGCTTGAGGTCTTCGCTCCCTAGGATTTGCTCGGCAAGGTGAGTAGCACTACGCCCCATACGCTTGAGCATTAAGAGGGCAGAGCGTTCCTCTGTCGTGATGTAGTCCTCGGTCTTGCCTAGTTGTTGTAGAGCCGTAGCGATGAGCCACGAGGTCTGTTGCTCGCTCTCGGGCTGATAACCTTGCATCAGATGACGTGCTAGTACGATATAAGCCATTGCCCTAATATCTCGATAACGCACCTCGTCCCTAAGCCATGCCATAGCCCATAGGGGAGCGTCTGCGACACGATCAAAGAGATGTTTGGCGAGGCAATCTCTAAGTTCGAGGTTAGAGAAAGAGTGCTCAGCCATATAGGTCGCCTCTGCGAATGAGAGGGACGCTACGGGATAGATGATGTGGGCGATAAGTTTTAGTTCGCGTACGTCACGACCTAGTAGATAACGGGCGAGTTCCTTATCCTGTGGTAAAGCCTTAGCCCTGGCGTGGATATGCTCCATTGTTAGCCCGAAGTTGATACCATAGTGTAGTCCCTTCTCACGCATTGAGGTCGATACGATGCCGTCCATAGAGCCACGGAGGTTCGTCCGCAAGGCTTTGGCGATGTCGAGGGTCTCTTGGCTCGGCTCTACTTGTCGCATATATACCTCGCCTATGGGATCTAGAGGGAGGAAACTATAATCACGGCTATAACGGAGCATCTGCTCATCGTAGCCCTCGCTATAATCCAAGGCTACGTCCACAATACCGCCATCTTCCCAGACGAGGGACATCTTAGGATTAACGAAACCACGATAAGGGGCTAGGTTGAGGCGAGCATAACGTTCCAAGACCTCGCGGTGCATATCGTAGTCTATGCTGATGGCATAACGCTCGACAAGTCGCTTGGCAGCCTCTTGGTCGCCCTCGCTCTTGATACGCTGTACCTCACGCAGTAGGTCGGCAAAGTAACGACGCAAAGCCTCGTAGTCGTGAATGATGAGCGTAAGTCCTTGTAGCACGATAGTCTTATCCTCCAAGCCACGTTCGAGGGCATATCGAGCGATGAGGGCTCTATTCCTCATATGGGCTTCCTCTATGTTTGCCCCTAGACGGATACGTACGAGTTGCGTTACCAAGCCATTAAGGAGGTAACGATAGTAACAGGCTTTGTATGCCTCACTATCGGGTAGCAAGCCAAGGTCTAGGAGCCTTGGGTCTGCCATATAATACAAGGCGAATAGGTCTGCACGTGTCTCTTCATTGACCGAGGCATAGGCACCTAGTGCATCGGGCGAAACACCGGGGAGCAACTGTCCAGATCCATGTCCCAAGCACTCGTGTAGGTCGGTATGTAGTTCGTCGGTAAGACCATCGTAGCGAGAGAGTAGACTACGTATCTCCTCGTCTGGGACGAAAGCCTCGTCCATACCACTGCTACGAGAGGCGTTGCGGTACGCCTCGTGTATGTTGGCAATCGTTACACTCTTTGAGCCGTATTCGGCACGTATCCAGTCTGCATTCGGCAGGTTAATACCGATAGGTGTCGCTGGATAACTATCGCCCCCAAGCATCGCAACATCGACGACAGTTGCCGATATACCTACGGGCTGGGGCTTCTTAAATCTCTCGTCAATAGGAGCATTAGCCTCAAACCAAGCCGCCTCTCGGCAGATGGTCGCTGTACGACGACTAGCCTCTTCGTTGCGAATATGCACTAGTCCTTCCCAACTCCCTTTGAGTCCTAAGGGGTCACTATAAACCTCGGTAAAGCCGTTGATAAAGTCTACCCTCGGCTCGGTATCTTGTACCCAAGCGATGCAGAAGTCGTTGTATCGTTTGAGGTCGCCCGTCTTATAGTAGTCTAGGAGGGCAAGGATTGCTTGACGTTGCCCCTCACTCTCTGTATAGGCTAGGGCTGCTTTGAGGTGCGAAGCAACAGCCTCTAGGGCTGTGCCGTACAAGCCTCCTATACGATAAGGCACTTCGTACAATTCGCCTGCCTCATTCCTGGCTACGAAAGTATTCAAGCCATAACTAGGTGGTGCTGCCTGCTCCTCACTACTCGCCCATTCGCTCTGTGCTTGATAGAGAGCCTTGGCATCACTTTGTCCTACCCCCTCGGCATAGAAATTGACTGCCGAAGCCTTTATTAGGTCGTCATCACCGCTCTGCTCTGTTCGCTTGGGCGAACGCTCGGGATCGAAGACCTCGGATATAAGTAGGTCGAGTTCGGACGGGCTAAACTCCAACAGACGCATCTGCTGTTGTTGGAGTCCTCGGACGCAAGAACGCAAAAAATCCTCCCCAAAACGAGGAACGAATTTATCACTACCATAGTGATGATGAATGCCCGAGGAGAACCATAGACGACGCAGATACTCACAAAGCCCCTCGAAGTCTGCGTTGTTACGCTCGCCCTCGTAATGTAGATATATCTGCTCAAAGAGGTAGCGTAGACGCAGATTGTAACGTCCGTTTTGGTCGAAGGTAATATCTCTCCCCGCTAGCGTTGCTTCGCTCAAGTGGTAGACGAGGAGTTTATGCTCTAGGCTCATATTATCCCAGCCGGGGATACGATAACGTAGTATCTCGATGTCGGCAAAGCGAAGGACGCTCTGTCCGCTAATAAAGTCTTGTGTATTCATACGACAAAGATACGCCAAAGTCTGTGTAAGTCGTGGCATCGCCCCCGGGTCGAGGGTGCAGTAAGGACAGAAGTAAAGAGGACAATCAGCCCAAGGTAGAGGTATGAAAACACAGAAGCGAGATTGATAACTTTCTTTTGGCTTAGGGTTTCGGGGGACGGAGAGAGGTCTAATATATCCCCGTTCAGTCGCTTAGATCGGATAATCGAAGTCGGGCGAAACAGCATACAAACGAACCTTAGTAAACCTATGTGTCAAGGCGTGGCGTTTATGCGTCAAGACGTGACGGATAAGCGTCAAGGCTTGATTTCTATCTGTCACGCCTTGGCAGATAGATCGGTCTACTTAGACAAGTGAGTTATATGATGCTAGTAATAAGGTATTCACGTGATATAAGCCTTATTCGAGAGAAATTAGCCTTGAAAACAGAGGGTAGATTAAGCAGGCAAAAACAGCAAGAGCCTCCACGCATTCGTGAAGACTCTTGTCATTGTATGCTTAGTTCGGAAGTTGTCGCTGCTTTAGATTACATCAGCCCCCAATAGTCTTAGATAGCGATGCTTAGTCTATGATCTTGAGCCATGCATTCATTATACGTTCTATATCGTAGCGTTCCGATGCTTGACGAGAGGCTTGTCCCATACTACGACGTAACTCTTCGTTCTCCATGAGCGTCGAGAGGGCTTGAGTAAAGTCATTGCTACGGCCCTCCTCTATGACAAAACCATCGACACCCTCTGTAATAATATCTCGAGGTCCGCACTTACAAGCATAAGACACAATAGGTAGTCCCATCGTCTGTGCCTCAATAAGCACCATAGGCAAACCCTCGTAACGAGAGGTCATCGCATATATACTGCTCTCGAGATACACCTCACGCATAGATGTAGAGGGCATTGCCAAACGAGTCGAGGACTCGATACCTAATTGCCTCGTGAGTGCCTCTAGTTTGGGGCGATCGGGACCATTGCCGTAGATCGCTAAGGTCCAATCGGGGTAACGCTTGGATAAACTTTGCCATATCTCAAGGAGAGCCTCGAAGTTCTTTTGATGGCAATAACGCCCTGCTGCCAAGATCTGCTTATGCTCGAGCGTAGACGTAAGTTCCGACTCGAAAGGCTTGGGATTAGGAATAACCGAGATATTAGGCATATCTCCCCACAAAGCCCTATCTTCCTCTGTTAGGACAACAAAGTGATCGTAGCGACGGACAATCGTTTCGTCTTGCTTGGTACGCCACTTGTCGATAAGTCCCCACAAGCCTGTGCGTTCGTATTGCAGACGCTTGAGTTTGGAGAAATGATATTCTAGGATCTTAACTCCTCCAGCCTTAATGTCGGGAAGGAAGCCTGCTTCGTGCCCGAACATCGAGATGGTGATGTCCGGCTTGATACGCTCTAGGAGTGCCGTCAAAGCACGCTTATGACGCGGTTGATTACTAAGGAAGGCTTTGATCTTACCGAGGAGTGGACCGCCGTTGCTCCCCTCGTAGTCAAGGTCTATATGATAAGTTTGGATTGAGGGGTGAAGAGGGAAATAGATGCTTCGCCCCATCTGGTCTGTCGTGATGATGTGTATATCGTAACCTCGCTCGGCTAGATAATTAGCCTTGACGCTAAGGACACGTTCCATACCCCCCGAGTTGTACAAAGCAGGGATACAATAGACTATACGTTTCATGATTATTAAGGATTATCTTCGTTAGACTCCTCCAAAGCAAGGTCTGCCTCGGGATCTAACCAATCTGTCGCAGTGAATGTATATAGAATAGCCCAAAACTGGAAAAGGTCTGTCGATACCTTGATCCAGATAACAAAACTAAGAGCCGCAATCAAGAAGAATAAAAGTCTCTGCCTTGGATATTTCCCCGAGAAAGCGAAGAATTGGTACACAAACATAAAGGCGAAAATCGAGAAGCCGATAATACCCGAATATAGAATTAGACGACAATAGCCGATATCCGTACCAAAGCGGAAACTACCGTACTCTCCATATCCAATGAGCCAGGCCTCAGTAGTGTCGGGCCACTTCCACATCGTTGCCAAAATATTGTTTGATGAGGTTTCCCAATACCCTTTCTCCACTAGAGAGAAGAAGCCCTCAAAAGCAAAACGAAACTGGTCGTAAAAGTATTCACTTGTATTGTACAAGAATACACCCAAGGGGATCGCGATTAGTAGTGCTACTGAGAAAGCCTTGTATAATGTCTTCCCATCAGTAGTCACAGTACGAGATGGCAAAAAGAATGGACTAATAAAGACCAAGAGAGAGAATGCAGCCCCTGTGACTGTTGTACGAGAGATGATGTTACCAATACCAATGATAAGGACATAAGATAGAACTAACCAAGCAGTAATCTTTTGACCCCTCCGTACAACATTGTCGTACGACAACAAATAGGCAATAAATATCAGGATTACCGCAAAACGTGTTCCTGCAGGGTCAAGCATCGCTCCAATTCCATAAAGACGACCATTTTCATCAAAGAAATCTTCGTCTATATAGAATATAGCGTTTACGATAGTCTTTACTCCCTCAAAATTATCAATCAGTAGAGCAATAATACACTGCAATGCAGAAACACCTGCCATATAATAGACCCAAAGTCGAGCATTTATCTTACCATGTACCCATTTGATTATCGTTGTTGAGGCAAAGGCTGCAGAGATCCACACCAAAGCGGAGGTTACATAATTACCATAACTATAGTCAGCAAAACCATTATAGTCCGTCGCTATAAGATTGACAACCGAGTACAAAGTGGCTATAAGCAATGTATTAACGAGGGCCTTATCTAGAGTATATGTACGATACCTTAAGACCTGCATAGTCAAGAACACTAAGCCTAATAATGCTAGGTATATCTTGGTGTTCCCTGCTCTTAACAAAGTAAATGATGTAGGATAAAGGAAGAAACTCACTGCCCAACCTGCAATGAATACTCCTAACCACTTCCAAAGGTTTTGCATAGGCTACTTATATAAGAGTTTATATAGCCACTCCGTGACAATAAGGTTATAGATTGAGACCAAAGGCCACAATCCTCGTGCAGCAAAGAATTGCAACAACTTTGTTCGTATAGATAGACGTGGGTTTTTCATAACATAGGCGTTAGCCTCGGGATACCATTCCTGCCAACGTTTATAATCCTCCTTGTCGGTACTTATGAGCAAAGGCAACTTGAGGTTTAACTTCATAAAGTTGATCAACTCTCGCTCCTTGTTCGTAGCATAACGCTCTATATATCCTGCCAAGTTTTGAAGATTACGATCAACCTGTGCCCAATGCTCCGGTCTGTAGTTTGCAGTCTGAGCCGTAGCATTAGTCTTAACGTAGTAATAATATGGTTCTTGAATGATCGAGACACGTTCGGCTCTAAGGGCAAGTTTTGACATCATCATCATATCCTCCCCCATATTATCCCCGGGTGTAAATCGAAGACGTTCGCCCTTATCAAATAGACTACGCCTCACAAGGAAAAGCCATAGGTTCCATTTCATCACACCATAGCACATTGCAGCATACATCTCTTCGCCTGTACGCACATCAGGCTGATACATACGTCTGTCACTCCCTGCATAGCGAAGACTCCAGTCACAGCCAACGATATCACAGCCTGTCTGATAGGCTCGTACCACAAGACGCTCCACAAGGTTCGGATCCATGGCATCATCAGCATCAAAAGAATAGATATACTCTCCTGTAGCGGCATCAAGAGCAGTATTACGAGCAACGGCTACGCCACTATTCTTCTCGTGGCGTAGTAACTTCACCTGCATACCCTCGGCTTCTAAACTCGGGATTACAGACAAGACTCTCTCGTAAGCATCATCAGGCGAAGCATCATCAACAAATATCAATTCGAGTTGCTTATAAGTCTGAGCCTTGATCTGCTGGATACAATGCACCAAATGCTCCGCAACCTTATACATCGGTATAATGACTGTGACTAAGGCTGCTGCAGTGTGAGGTAGAGCGTTATTCATAAATGAGTAATACGTATCTTTATCTATCGTCTGTATTGGGGTCTGATAATTCTAGAACTTCTCGAATAAAACTCATATCCCTACAATTAAACTTACGGGCAAATAATGCTTCGCTATGTCGAAGGCTATCCATATCTCTAGCACTAAAGTCTATCAACTGTCCTTGATGCCAACCGATATGTCGCATACTACTGCGAGCCTCATTGCTGGGCATATAAACCCTCGACATAAAAGGACTATTAGCGACAAATGTATGAATGGCAATCTCGTCGGAGCAAAATGTACCCTCGTACAAAGATACGATAGATTGCTCATTCTGTATCAAACTACCCACCAACGCCTCACTGATGCTTAGCCATTGTGTTCCCTTGGCAAACTTAAGATCGGGGTAACGCCTTACTCCCATAAGGCTCTGCACTCTCATATACAAGGCTCGCAATACTCGCTTGCACTGCCATACAAAGCCAATTCCACGAAAATCTCGAGCAAAGAGATGACGACGTTGTACCTTACGCTCTAGGTCGGCAGACAAGTCTGCTCCATTATAAAAGCCTATAAACTCTCGCCCTGTATGTTCCTCAAAGAAACGATGAATATAGTCCTGTGTCTTGATTGGGAGATCTACACCCGATAGCAAATGGTAGTAACTATAATCACGTCCCTCTCGACTCTCCTTATAGGCTGCTCTGAAGAGAGCGAACTCTGCCTCAACGACAGAAACATCTCCCCAACGCACATCGTGACGCTCCTCAATAAGAGAGAGTCTAGCCTGCTTCGTCTGCAATTGAGGTAGGTTGCTAGTCTTACGATCTATATGGATATAGATGTCGTTACGTGGATCATCGAGTCGCTCTACAAGTAGGCTGAGCAACTGATATTCCCCGTGGGCCAAGATCAAATAAGCGTGTCTCATCGTTGTTGCTTCTGTGTTTTTGTTTGTATCCAATGAATAAGAGGACGTACCAAGGGTAGAGATAGTATGCGTGCTTGCATCTCTACCTTAGGCTCTAGCGACATCTCTTGCTTTATCCTGTGAGGCAGTTGCCAATAGACACGCCACCACTCTTCCATAAAGACAGTATAGGCTTTCCATGGCTTCGCTCCCGTATAATGGATATTCCCCTCTCTAGCAACACTAAGCCATTCCTCATGGCTGTAATAACGCTCAAACAACTCCCTATATGCTGGGATCATAAAAGTACGTATCCCGTTATACACTGGTGATAGGTAATGCAAGCGTCCCTTACAAACAACATTGATCGCATCTTGGTCGGGGAACTCTAGGTAAGTACTTGTTGCCAAGAAATTACGAAAGCGTTCGCTCAAGCCATCTCTGCGCATCTCCTCGAGGTTTAGGACGAGGAAACCCGAGTTGATATAATGCTCTCTATCACAATCTAAATGTTCCGAATGCTTGAGTTGCCACTCTGTACGTGCCTCGGCAACCCCCGCAATATAATTAGCCCCCATATCAAGCGTATGATATAGTTGTGAGAGATCTTGCCTTATAATAATGTCGCAGTCGGTATAGATCGCATACTTATACTCCGGCAACTCCTCGGCTATTACAAGTCGATAGTTGGCGGCAGAACTATATCGCGGATCAACGTACGCTCCCTTGAGTTTATGCTCCAAGTTCATAAAGCGAAAGGACAGACGACCACTACCCCCATCAATCAAAGTCAAGTTATCACGCAACTCTTGACTAGGCTCTTGGTCTATAAGGCATACGACATCGTAACGCACCTCACGAGGTGAGGCATTAAGGATCGAGCGTAATGTCACTGCGGCTGGCACTAAGTAATTGGGCGTAAAGGCAACAATTATAGGGATCATATCGTACTATGCAGAATGAGCATTAAAGCGTAAACGTTGATACAGCAAAGAGAAAACCCTAGAGACCATTATTATAGTCCCTAGGGTCTCCTTTGTATTGTTTTGTATTTTAAGACTCTGGATTACTCAGCAACCTTAAGAAGTACAGCACGGCTGCAACGTGGGTCGTTGTAGTACATGTTTTCTACACCACCCTTATCGTCACGACGAAGTTGGCTCTCAGAAACACCAAACTCGTTTACGAGGCAGTCGAAGATAACTTCGCTACGCTTGCGAGCGAGGAAGATGTTACGCTTTACGCTACCTGTACCTTGGTCAGCATAACCTGTTACGCTGAATACCATGTTAGGATTAGCCTTGATCGCTTCAGCAAGGAAACCGAGGTTTACACGATCCTTGTTGCTAAGCGTCCAACGGTCGATAGGGAACGTAACAAGAAGTGGTTGCATAGCAACGTTCTCCTTAGTTACTTCACGGTTAAGACCGCTCTCTAGTTGACGACGAAGCTCTTCGTTTTCGTTAGTTAGAGTACCTACACGGTTGTTAAGGTCGTTTAGAACATTGTCATTTACACGTACTGTACGCTCTACAACGTTATCCCAACCACGACGTGGGATCTTGTACGATAGACCTACGCTTGCAGAGAGGATACCCTCACCCCAGCGACCAGCCTGAGCAACGTTGAAGCCCTTAGTAACGTCATACTCCGAATACTCTTGGTCGAAGCGGTCGCTAGCATAAGTACCACGTACCTCTACGTTAAGGTCTAGAGCCTTAGATAGACGGAAGCGGTTGATAAGACCGATACCGGCAGTTAACTCGTGAGTGTACTCGTTGTGAATTGACTTGTCTAGTGATACACCGAAGCCAAGGCTAACGAAAGGAATAAATGAGTAGAAACGGTCTGCCTTATAACCACCGATTAGGTTAGAGAGGTTAAACATTACATCACCATGAGCGTTGATATAGTCTTCCTCAGTTTGGTAAAGAGGATAACTGTGGTTGCTACCAGTATATTGGTCGTAAGGCTTCGTGATAAAACCTTGGTAGTTCCCAAAATTCACATTTGGATTACTCGTAGAGTGTCCAGTGTAACCTGAAACGCCGGGTAGGCGTCCGATGAAAGCACCTACACGAAGACCTACACCGGGAGTAAACCACTTACCAGCATAGATACCACCTTGTAGACCTACACGGTCAAGGAACTTCATTTGCTTGTCATGGTCACCGAATAGTACGTTACCACCTACACCAAAACCGATTTCCCAGTTACTGCCGAAACGGTTTGTAGCAACGCGATACTTGTCGTTTGTACGTGTTTCTGTATAAACAGAATCCGATACAACTGTCGTCTGTGCACTTGCTAGTTGTGCTGCAGCACCAAGCGTAGCAAGGACTAATAAACTTTTCTTAATCATATTCTTCTATCTTCCTTGTTGTCGATATTGAGCCCATCAGCAAAGCCGAGGGCATTCATATTTGGAGACAAAGGTACAACATTCTTTTATAACAAACAAATGTAAAAATAAATTTTATTTAAGAACTTATTGACGAACGTGATAATCTATACCAAACAAGGCCCCAGCAAAGGTCATCACCTCCCCATAAGCAACTAGGACACTAGAGCCTATCTCTCCTAATGGTGCTACGATGAAACTAGCCCCCATCAAGAGCATACCAAATATGCAGAGAGCCACTGCACAATACATCTGCACACTGCCACGCGGTTTGGGACGCCTAGGCTCTCTACTTTTATTTACATTCATCGTATCTTGACTATTTGACTTATTCATAACTTCTCTTTGTTTATTTCCGTTAAATCTCCGTACTCATCTCGCACCTCAAAGCCCGGGCAAACTTTAATCCACTCGTCCCTCGATATACGCCCATCACCATTACGATCGGGACTCATATCTCTATGTCCTACAACAAGTACCTCGGGATAGCACAGACGCAAAAGCCGTAATAGATGCTCCAAACTACGCTTCTGCTCCTCACTACGGGTATCACAAGGTCGTCCCAAACTATCGAGGCCTCCCTCATAACATATCCCAAGGCTACAACGATTGAAGCCTTGACAATGTGCTCCAACCTCACTATGCTTACGCATTATATATATGCCGCCATCTCGACGTATATAATAATGGTAACCTCCTCGCTCAAAACCTCGCTGTCGATGATCACGCTCGAGTTGCTCCAGGCTGTAGTTTTGGTTGCTCTTTGTCGCAGAGCAATGAATGACAAGATAGCGAATGTTCGCTGGCTTCATTTTCTCCATAATATATAATACTGTATAAAGGGTGAATAAAAATCTCTTGCGACAGCGAAGGTACACCAAGCCCTAGGGCTTTATCCCATTAGCAAAAATTGCTCCTCATAACAATCGCTACTTCCAACTGCTAGGCCCTCAACCCTCACTTCAAATCCCTCCCAAAGTCTGTCCTCCTTCGGGCCGTAACTATCTTATCGCCTTAGGAGGAGGGGGTGATTGTTGCTCTCGCAGAAGTCAAGTCCTCTCTGTCCTTAATATATATAGCGTGTGCAAGGCTTAAAGTACTACCCTCAGCAAATAAAATATCCCTAAGGGTATTCTGCCCTTAGGGATATTCAGTTGGGTAATGTAAGGTCAATCTAAGTGCGAGGTCTGCATAAGGACAAATCCTAGAGCCATTGCAGAGCAAACGTAAGTTAGCACGTGAAGCAAGCCTTAGAGTTGTCGCAGGCTGAAACTTAGGCGAGGACGGGTGCAAGTCCTAGGGTCCTCGCAACCCTGCCCGAAGTTAGCCCGCAAAGCAAGCCTTAGAGTTGTCGTAGGCTAAAGGCTAGGCTAGCGTAGAAGCAAGGCTTGGGGTTATTGCAGGGTAAAGGCTAGGCGACGAAGACGTAGATCCATAGCGTCACTGCCACTATACACCAAGCGAAGTGCCGAGAGTTTACGTCCCGAGAGTCCCTCCGTTACTCGTATAAGCGTTTCGCCCGATTTCTGTGTTAGCGTAAGCCTATGCCATTCGCTACCGACAAGGATCTCGATACTTATTTTGTCTACAATCTCCTTAGTCCCTAGATCCACAAGCAAATCTTTGATTTCGCTAGGCTCTACGGCTGTAAGCGTAAGGCTATTACCTTTTGCCCACTTGATGATCTCGTTTGAGGGTGAGATATTCACCTGCTTACCTCGCGTTGTTATCGGTTGGTGAGCAAGCAAAGACACATCAGTACTCAAGGTAAAGGGCTTATAACTGGTCTCGAGGGCTAGGTTAGCACCCCTTGCTTCGTTGTGCAACTTCGTGAGGCGTGCCAAATGAGCGTTAAGTGCAGGCACGAGATGCTGTGTGCCGTAGCGAACGCCCGGTTGATACGGATTTTGGTTCTGCTCTATGTCTACGAGGTACATCAAGCGTTGCAAGGCTCGAGCGTCCTCGTAGTCCTTGATATAATGCTCGGTTTTCTCGCTCGTGATCGTCAAGATATGTTCGCCATACTCGGCAATAAGCCTTGCCATCGTGAGCCAAGGTTTCATCTCGTCAATCATATTGGGGTTGCTCTGTGAGGCTAGTAGTCTAGCGGTAGCCTTACGGATAGCACGGCATTCGTCAAGGACAGCCTTAATATCTTGAGGGCTTGCACTGCCCTCGCTAAGGCGTTTGAGCTGTGCTTGTATATCGACACTCTCCTCACGATCGAAGCGATGCCCATTCTGCCCAAGAGCCGACGAGTGCTTTGCGAATGTATGCAGTGCCTCGGGTGCCTCGGGGAAGACCTCACGCATCGCCTGCGTCCAAGAGGTCTTGGAGTCGTAGGCACGCATATTCCACGTGTAGTCTGCAACAGAATATAGGGCTATCTTGCTACTCTCGGCGTGTTCCATAGGGTTGGATAGGAAGCCCGAGAGCATATCTCCAATTTCGAGTGAATTGCCATAAGTCTCTCCGAGCAAGAGATGGTTACGTACGAAGTCGGACACAGGGAAATTGAACCATACATAAGCCTTACGCTTGATGTGCTTATTGATCCACTCTATGTCTGGCTTGTCGAGGGTAGCGACCACTCTATTGCCCGTCCACATAATCTCGATACCGGGATTAAGTTTGTCGCCCAGCGTAGGCAAATAACCCTTCTCAATGTTTGACCAAGATTTGTTGTACTCGGTAGGACACATGATAAGGGGGGCAATGTCCCCTTTGACCTTAATGAAGTGATTGTCTATATAGTTGAGCAACTCTGCTTGCTTGTCAGCACGCGTCCCCTCACCCGATATATCATCAAAAAAGACGGCAAAACCTCGCACACCAAGGTTGTACATCGCCTCGAACTTACGTAGCAGTGTATCGCGATCCTCCTCGTTCCACTTAATATCCTGACCCGGGTGAATAGCCCAATAGAAAATAACGCCATTATCCTCGGCACGCTTGACGAGCGATTGTATTTGCTTCGCCTCCCCGGTCGGATAGGGCTTACGCCACGAGGGGACACTGTGGTAGGGGTCGTCTTTGGGGCCGTATATGTAGACGTTGAGTTTGTTACGTCCGTAGAAGTCTAGTTGGCGGAGTCTATCCTCATAACTCCACGGAGTGCCATAGAAGCCCTCCACAACACCTCGGTAGGGGACGTCTGGGTAATCCGTGATCGTCGTGCATACTAGTTGCTCTGCCGAGAGCAACTGACGTAGTGTCTGCAAGCCATAGAATAGTCCTCGCTCATCGTGACCTGCCACAGTGATACCACGCTCGTTGATGTTGAGATAATAGCCCTCTGCCTTGTTGGGGATATGCTTACTTACAGAGCGTACCATTCTATCCCCTCGTACCCCCAGCGTAATACCTAGGGCAGGGGCAGAGCCTTTACGTACCTCTGTGGCGATCCACTGCTTGAGGTTGCGTAGCGGATAGGTATTCGCTCGCTTGCTCTCGTAACTAAAGGTATAGTGCTGTGGTGCCTTGAGGGTCTTCGCCTCGGTAGTACTGCGTTGTACCTGTGGGCTAATAGTCGGTCTTGTAGACTCTTGGGCTAGGAGCGGGGTCGCCAAAGATAGGCCTAGCAAGACCCCGGTAATCAGTCTTTTCATATTATGATAGTTGATGTTTTGAGATGAATGTATAGTGATATAGTCGCCTAAGCCCCGACCTTCTCCTCGGCTTGGGGCTCTAGGGCTGCGGTGATTGTATCTTGGGCTTTGCGTGTAGCCAAGGCTAGGCTACGAGGGAATTCACCACAGTCCGACACAGAGAAACTCGGGTGGATCGTCAAGACCACGTCGTGTGGTCGTGGTAGCCAATCCCCCTTACGGAGTATCTGATACGCACCGTCGATCGTGATCGGGAGCAAAGGTACTTGTAGTTCGTTTGCCATAACGAAAGCCCCCTTCTTGAAACGGTGCACCTTGCCGTCCTCGGTACGGCTTCCCTCGGGGAAGATAAAGATAGAGTGTCCTCGCTCGAGTGTAGCCTTACCCTCTGCCATCGTCTGTGCTATTGAGGAGGGTTTACTATCATCAACGAAGATAAACTTCGCTGCCTCGCAGGCCTTACCGATAAAAGGCATCGAGCGAAGTTCCTCCTTGAGTACCCATTTGAATGGTACTTGCACATAGCCGTACAAGACGAAGATGTCAAACATACTCTGATGGTTAGCAATGACCACATAGTTCGTTCCCTTTTTGGGCAGATGCTCCTTGCCGATGATCGTAACCTTACTCCAGTGTAGCCACATCGTGATACGAGCCCATACGAAGCCGGGCCACCTTGCAGCCCAATCGCCAAAGCCTAGGTAGCAGGCGATAATGATTGTTAGTGACGTGATGACGAGCGACAGCAGGAACAGCGGAGCCCCTATAAGGAGGTAGTAGGGGTAATAAAGCCAGCGTAACATAGACGGCAACTTGTCTAGGCTTGGTTTGCTAGGAGATACTCGGCAAGACGCTCAGTAGCCCTTGCTCTATGACTGATACGATTTTTGATGTCGTCGCCCAAACTCGCGAAACTCCGCTCATAACCCTCGGGACGGAAGATAGGGTCATAACCAAAGCCCCCCTCGCCCTCGGCTTGTGTGAGAATATCTCCCGATACCACTCCCTCAAAGAGGTGCTCACCTTGCTCATCAATAAGAGCAATAACGGTGCGGAAGCGTGCTAGTCGCGGCTCCTCGACACCCTCAAGAGCACGTAGCATCTTCACTACGTTATCTGCGAAACTACAACCCTCCCCGGCATAGCGTGCCGAGTAAACACCGGGAGCACCATCGAGAGCCTCTACCTCGAGTCCCGTATCATCTGCGAAGCAATACAGCCCATACTTAGAGTAGATATGACGGGCCTTTATGAGAGCATTCCCCTCAAGCGTGTCGGCAGTCTCTGGTATATCGTCATAGCAATCAATATCAGCGAGGCTCAAGACCTCCACTCTGCCTTTGAGGATAGCACGTATCTCCTCGAGTTTATGCTTATTATTAGTAGCGAAGACTAGTTTTTTCATTACTTTTGTTTGTTGTGTACGGTAAATAGGTTTGCAGTAGTCTTATTACTTATAGGCAAAAATAAGGATAATATACGGATATTAGCCCCTTTGCCTAGGCAATTGACTTAGGATAAGACTTATAAATCTCTCGCTACATAGTATCTCTCGCTATGCGTCAAGGCGTGACGCATAAAAATCACGTCTTGGCGTTTGTGCGTCAAGCCTTGATTTTTATCCGCCAAGGCTTGGCAGATAGATAGCGATAGTATCCACGAGAGAGGACTATACACAAGGAATAAGTTTATTACGAAGGCATTAAAACGAAAGCATGATGACTATTGAGGAGATACGCGAGTATTATCTCGGGCTGGGTCCCGTCGAGGAGTGTTTCCCCTTTGATGACACTACTCTAGTGATGAAGATAGGGGGTAAGATGTTTGGATACATTCCGCTCGAGCGTGAGGAGCCATACCTTGTCCTCAAGTGCGACCCCGAGCGTGCCGAGATGCTACGCCAACGCTACGATGCTATCGAGCCTGCCTATCACATGAACAAACGACATTGGAACGGACTACACCTCGCCCAAGGGCTAGAGCGTAGCCTCATTACCTCACTCATACAACACGCCTATACGCTCGTATGGGACAAACTCCCCAAGCGTGTACGTGACACACTTAATTAACACCAACATAGAGGACTAAGCCTCACAACAAAAGGAGATGTATTATGGAGACAAAAAGACCTAATCCACTTATCCTAGAGCGTGCCGAGAGTAGCAATAGTACACTCTTTGCTATGGCTCAAGAGGATCGCGAGTTACCACAACTTTACTCAGTTATTGTCCGAGAGCAGACAGCGGGACGTGGACAGCGTGGCAACACATGGTTCGCGGAGGCTGGATCAAGCCTTTGCTTCAGTTTCTTGATCCGCAGTGCTGGTCTACTCGCGACAGAGCAGTATGCCGTTAGCGAACTAGCAGCCTATGGCGTGATGAAAACCCTTGCACGTTACTTGCCCGAAGAGCAGAAGTCCCGTCTAAGCATCAAGTGGCCCAATGACATCTACTACGATGAGCATAAGATCGCAGGTATCTTGATCGAGCATAGCATCACAGGTACGCATATCGACTATTCGGTCGTTGGGGTCGGGATAAACATCAACGAGGAGCAATTCCCAGAGGAACTGCCCAATCCGATCTCTCTCCACCAAATTACGGGGGAGAAGTACGACCTTGATGCCGTACACGCTCGTATTATGCGACGCTTCGGCTTTATGATAGAGCCCTTCCTGATGGGTAACTACTCCGAGGTACACCAACGTTGTATGTCGCGTATGTATCGCAGACATGGCTTGCATCGATACAAAGATGAGCAAGGCACCTTCCTCGCAGAGATCAAAGATGTGCTACCTAGTGGTCATATCGTACTAGCAACAGATGAGGGAGAGTTGCGTACCTATGCATTCAAAGAAGTCGTTACAGAGGCGGACTAAGACAGGTATGCTAACCAAAGCCGAACAGAAACAAATACAAGATTTGCAACGATCACGTGAGCGACAACGCCTCGGGCTATTCGTTTGTGAGGGACACAAACTCATAGGCGATATGCTCGGGGCATACGCTTGCTCGTTACTCGTCGCCACCCGTGAGACCTATCAACTCATCAAGGAGCGTCTAGAGCATTTGCCACTAGACCTACGACCCAAGCGAACCGAACTCGTAGAGGACGACTTCGACTTCAAGCGTATTTCCTCCCTTACTACTCCCCAAGCGATGCTCGCCCTCTTTGTCCTACCACAAGAACGAGAGCATCTCACGACAGCCCAAGGGCTGACGCTCCTCCTCGATGACGTGCAAGACCCGGGCAACGTAGGTACGATCATACGTACAGCCGACTGGTTTGGTGTACGCGACCTATACTTGACGTCTGCCTCGGCAGATCCTTATTCGCCCAAAGTCTTGCAAGCAACTATGGGGGCGATGAGCAGGGTGCGTGTGCATAGACTCAAAGACACGGAGGCATTCCTCAAGGGCTATACAGGCGAGATCCTCGGTACCTTCCTCGGGGGCGAGAACCTATATACCCTCGAGCCTAGCGAGGTCCCTTGTCCTCGCTTGCTCGTATTAGGGAACGAGGGTAAAGGCATCAGTAGGCTTGTCGCAGACTACACGACTAGGCGTATTACGATACCTGCCTATTCGCCAGCAACGACAGGTAGCGAGAGCCTAAACGTATCGATAGCAGCAGCCATCTGCCTGTCGGAGTTGAGGCGAAGCGAAACACAAGCATAAGACAACAAACACAACAACCTTAATGAAGCAAACAGTAAAATCTATCCTACGTGTCCTCCTCCCCCTTGGCTTTGGGGTCGTCCTCTTGTGGCTACTCTATCGCAATACAAAGTGGGAAGATGTACAACGTATGCTAGAGAGTGACGTAGACTATACTTTCCTAGCCCTAAGCCTAGTCTTTGGTTTGGCTGCCAATCTATTCCGTGGGCTTAGGTGGCACCTCCTCGTCCCGCCTATCGTTCCCCAAGGTGAGGCGCGTCCCAAGCGTATCAATGCTGTCTTGACGGTACTCGGGTCGTACTCGGTCAATATGATTATACCTCGAGCAGGCGAGTTATGGAGATGTGCCGAGTATAAGCGTTACGAGCGTTTGACCTTCTCCTCACTACTCGGTACACTTATCAACGACCGTCTAGCCGATATTATTAGTCTTGGCTTGATCTTGACCTGTGTACTTATCGGGTATCAAGACTTCTTCTTGGGCTTCTTTGGCGACAACCACGAGCAGGTGGACAAACTGCAAGCCTTGCTTCACTCGCCTTGGTTGTATGCTGTGGGCTTGATCGGAATTATCGCTCTAGGGGGACTTATCCTTTTTGTGCGTAAACGCCCCGATAACAAACTCTCGCAGTTCCTATCTAGTCTTGCCTCGGGCATTAGTAGCATTCGCTCTATGGAGCAACGTGGGCTATTCCTCTTGTATAGTGTGCTTATTTGGCTAGGCTACTTTTTCTTTTTCTACACGACATTCTTTGCCTTCCCTTTTACAAAAGGCTTGGAGATCAAGGTGGCTCTGATAGCCTTTGCCCTCAGCAGTATGAGTGCTTTGGCTCCAGTACAAGCAGGCATGGGCCCTTGGCACTTTATGGTGATTACTACGCTTGTAGGCTTTGGTGTTGCTCGAGGAGATGCAGGGGCATTCGCCCTTATCGTACATACGACACAGACGCTATGGATTACTGTCGTAGGTCTAGTGGCTATTATCGCGTTGCCTCTTGTCAATCGTCATTACCAACGGGCGACAGCGTAACGAAAGAGGCCGACGCATACCACGAGGTCTAAGTGGCTCGTTATTATAGTACATAGACATATTCACTTATCAAACATAGGACTATTATGTTACGCTTAGCATTATTAACCCTTAGTCTGTGGATCTTGACCCAATGTGGCGTCCCTCAGCAAGTACAGGATAGTATCCGCTACGGCGATACCGAGCAACAAGTGCTTCAAAAAGTTGGGAAAAGACCCTACTACACCTACTTCGATCGCGACCTCACAGTTTGGCAGTATGGGGGGAGTACCTTTAGTGTCAATTGGTATCTAGTTTTTGAGGCGGGGCGTGTCGTAAAGAGAGATTATGGCTTCTTTAAGCAGGCTTCGCCCTCGACAGGTAGTACCCCGACCTCTCCCAGCATACCTACGACTCCCTACCCAAGTCCCATTCCCCCGGGTGTAGGTGCTGGTACCCCTACGCCTATACCGTTACCTCCTAGTCATATAGCAGATGAGCAGTGGCTCGATGGGATACTCTCTCAGATCGACAAAGCCTTCCTTAGTGATCGTATGGCGATCGTAGAGCGTGCCGCCCTAACAAGAGCCTTTACTCCTCGGCAGGCAGCGAGAGTTATCAATAAGTTCAGTTTCAACGATGATAAGAAAAAAGCCCTAAGGCTCTTGATACCTGCACTCATACACTGCGATGATCTATCGCCCTTGTATGAGATCTTCCGCTTCCACGGGGAGCGACAAGAGATAGATCAACTTGTGCTGAGCGAACTAAAACGTAGGCAACAATGGTACGGACATAATCATCGTCCACCCCTCGGATATGGGCAGTACCCTCCATCAACACCTATCGCGACATTGCCTCCCACCTATCCGTACCAAGCAGAGGCAGAGGAGCAATGGCTACCCCAACTACTTAGGCAGATAGACGAGGCATTCTCCGATGAGCGTCTAGCAGTCGTTGAGCGTGCCTGCCTTACAAGGGTATTCACGCCTCGACAAGCCGCTCGAGTGATCAATAAATTCCCATTTGAGGACGAGAAGCGACAAGTCCTTAGATTGCTAATCCCTGCACTTATCCAGTGCGACGACCTCTCACCCTTGTATAAGATCTTCCCCTTCTCGGACGATAAGGAAGAGATAGATAGGCTTGTCCTCGAAGCACTAAAGCGTAGGCAAGGGCGATACTAGTATCACTAAACCGAGCCACAACCTTAGACTATGCCCGACCTCGATGTTGTCCTCGACTTTACTCACTCCCACTCTGAGGGTACAGCCCCCTCTTAAAGTCCGAACGCATAGACAGGCTGGCTCGGAGGGTATTCTACGTCTTGGCTTAGGGCAAGCGTTACTCGGGGACTAAGGCAAAGCCCCTCGCGACACCAATCCAAGGGATAGAACTAAGGCAAGGCAAACGAAAATAATCAAGCAATGGAGAGGCTACCTCTAAGAGATATTCATACACACCACTATCGCAGTGATATAGATAGTCGTATGAGTTACCGCCCGACAGAAC
>JBHAFI010000057.1:0-7235 GCA_041856045.1 Porphyromonas sp.
ACCGTTTGCATTATGGCAAAGTACATTATTCAAGAGATGCCCCGACTTAATGGGCTAGACAAAAACATTCGTTATCCTCGACTAGTCGTAGAGCGTTGTATCAACCTCAAGCAAATAGCACAGACTGTTGCCGATAAGAGTACCTTCGGGCGAGGCGAGGTAGAGGGACTCATCGCTATCCTAGTAGACACGCTCAGCAGTTATATGGCTCTAGGCTATTCGGTACGATTAGACGGATTGGGTTATTTCTCGAGTTCTCTTGCTTTCAAGGACAAGTCCCTAAACTATACAACAGAGGGGCATATACCCAATGCTCTGAGCATAGCCGTACGGAGCATTCGCTTTCGCGCGAGCAGGGACTTCGTTAGTCGCACCAATAGGTTATGCCAACTTGAGCGAAGCAAAACCAAAGCCTACACACGTCCCAGCGAAGACCGTGATAAACGTCTAAGCCTCGCCCTAGAGCGTATCGCAACGCAAGGTTACCTGCACACCTACGAGTACGTAGGGCTTACAGGCTTGTCGAGTGCTAGTGCAAGACGCGAACTAAAGCAATTTCTCGCCGAAGGATTACTTGGTTGTCGTGGACGTCACAGCCATCGTGTTTATATACAGCCCGATTAGGTTCCGATCGAACCTCAACAAGCGATCGGCTTAGAATGGAGTAAAGGGGGAAGCGACTAAGTCACTTCCCCCTTTATCTTGCCCAACGTGACTCGCCCAGTCTAGTAACCTATACGCATTACCCCCAACAAAGTCACAAGCCTAACGCAAGGTCCTAACCCCCCACCTCACCAACAAACATACAGATCCCTCACCTCCCTCCTTTGGGTAAGTGGGGCATACAGCCTTAAGCCCGAGATAAAGACAAAGACCCAAGCCTACGTAAGGTCCTAATCCCCCACCTCACCAACAAACATACAGATCCCTCACCTCCCTACTTTGGGTAAGTGGGCATACAACCTTAAGCCCGAGATAAAGACAAAGACCCAAGCCTACGCAAGGTCCTAATCCCCCACCTCACCTACAAACATACAGATCCCTCACCTCCCTACTTTGGACAAGAGAGGCATACAGCCTTAAGCCCGAGATAAAGACAAAGATCCAAGCCTACGCAAGGTCCTAATCCCCACCTCACCAACAAACATACAGATCCCTCACCTCCCTACAGCCTTCACCTCCTCACTCAACCGAAGTGCCACAAAACAAGCAAGGCTGTAAACCTTACAGGTCTACAGCCTTGCCTTATGATACTGGTCTAAGGTTACCCCCTAGATATTACCTCTCTCGATGTCTTTGAAGTAGTTGTAAGTCCCAACCTTTAGTTCGGCACAAGCCGCCTCATCAGCAACGATGATACCATGTGGGTGCATCTGTAGTGCTGTGATCGTCCACATCTGACTGATGGCTCCCTCGACTGCTTGTTGTAAAGCACGAGCCTTAGCATGTCCGTTCACAAGGATAAGTACCTCACGAGCGTCCATCACAGTACCTACGCCAACGGTCATAGCCGTCTTAGGCACTTTATTAACATCTCCGTCAAAGAAGCGACTGTTAGCAATGATCGTATCGGTCGTTAGAGTTTTGACACGCGTACGGCTAGTGAGTGACGAACCGGGTTCGTTAAAGGCGATATGCCCATCGGGTCCTATACCACCGAGGAAGAGGTCAATACCCCCTGCCTTCTTGATAGCCCCTTCGTAGGCAGCACACTCCTCTAGTGGGTCGGGAGCATTGCCGTTGAGGATATGTACATTCTCCTTCTTGATGTCGATGTGACTGAAGAAGTTGTTCCACATAAACGAATGATAACTCTCGGGGTGACCCTCTGGTAGCCCGATATACTCGTCCATATTGAATGTTACAACGTTTTGAAACGACACACGGCCTGCCTTGTTAGCCTCGATAAGAGCCTTATACATACCTAGAGGCGACGAACCAGTAGGTAGGCCAAGGACAAAGGGGTGCTGTTCTGTTGGATTGGCTGCATTGATACGTGCCACCACATAGTCTGCTGCCCATTGAGAGATGCCTGAGTAATCAGGCTTAATGATTAGTCTCATGTATTTGAGGTTTCTGATAGTTACTTCTGTTTTAATGCCTCGGCAAAGTCTTGACCGAGTTGCCAAGCGGCGTCGATAACAGAGGGAAGGTCTGCCATCTTCATCTCCACGGGTTGTCCTACACTTGTCCACTGCATTTCCTCGGCAAAAGGCACAAGTTTCTTGACTGCCATCGGAGCCCAAGTGAATGAGCCGAAGACACTATATACGCGGTTCTTGAGTTCGCGTACGCGGATAAGGTTCATGATATTCTCGATCGGAGAGAAGATACCATTGCTGTACGTCGGGCTACCGATAATGAGTCCCTTGTAACGGAAAATATCCGACAAGATCTGCGACTGCTCACTCTTGCTTACGTTGTGACATATCACTTTCTTCACACCTGCCTTAGCAAGGCTTTGAGCGACAACGTCTGCGAGTTGCTCAGTATTACCATACATCGAGCCATAGAGGATAACGACCCCGTCCTCGCCCTCATACTTGCTGAGGCGATCATAGATCTCTAGGGCTTGATCAAAGTGCTTAGGTGTCCATACTACCCCGTGAGTAGCACAGATGTAATCAACAGGAAGGTTCTTCTCGAGGATAGACTTAAGGGCTTTCTGTACGAAGTTACCATACTTACCAACGATACAACTATAGTAGCGGTGCATCTCCTCCAAGTAGCGAGTAAGGTCGGCCTCAAAGTCAAAGAGATGACCATTCAAAGCACCGAATGTACCAAAGGCATCGGCAGAGAAGAGTACACGCTCTGTAGACTCGTAGGTAAACATCACCTCTGGCCAGTGAACCATCGGAGCCAATAGGAAGGTAAACTCATGTTTGCCCACTTTGAGCGTTTCCCCACCTTTGACTTCTACCAAGCCATCGGTAATGCCATGATAACCCTGTATCATATCAAAGGTCTTCTTGTTACCTACGATCTTAACGTTGGGATAACGCTGACGCAATAGACCAATAGAGCCTCCGTGGTCTGGCTCCATATGGTTTACGATAAGGTAATCAATAGGTCTGTCGCCCAAGATACGCTCTATCTTGTGGAAGAAAATGTCGGAGTAACATACATCAACAGTATCGATGAGTGTTACCTCGTCATCAACTATCAGGTACGAGTTGTAAGACACTCCATCTGGTAGTGCCCACATATTCTCAAAGAGGTGCTTACTACGGTCATTAACACCTACATAATAAATACTATCTGTAATTTGCTGTGTCTGATACATAGATAACTATTCTATATGTTTAATGATTTACTTCGTTTGAGAGGTTGCATTGGGGTGCTTATATGCCCACCACACACAGATAAAGCCCAAGAGGACGAAGGGGATACTTAGGATCTGCCCCATATTCAAGCCTACCGAGGCAATAAGGTCAAGTTCCCATGGCTCTTGCACCATCTTTATGCTCTCTATGAGCATACGAGAGCCAAAGACACCGATCATAAAGTAGCCAAAGATTAAGCCCGTATAATGCGTTGCGGCATCACGCTTCCAGTATAGCCACATAGAGATAAGGAAGACGATGAAGTACGCCAAAGCCTCGTATAGTTGTGTAGGGTGCCAGCCGATGAGTCCGTCCAATAGTTGCTGCTGCTCTACGGAGAGCGTTGCTCCGCTATCACGTAGATACTCTATCTGCTTGTACTCGCCAGAGCGAACGAAACTAAAGGCCCAAGGTAGGTCGGTAGGACGACCAAAGATCTCGCTATTCATCAGATTACCTAGACGTATCATCATCGCTACTAGTCCCGTGGGGACAGCGATACGGTCTAGTATCCACAAGAGAGGCTTTTTGCTCACCTTTTGAGAGAATAGCCAAAGGGCGATGATCACCCCGAGTGTCCCTCCATGGCTCGCTAATCCTCCCTCCCAAACAGCAAATATCTTGAGCGGGTTTGCCAAGTAATAGGCAGGATCGTAGAATAGTACGTGACCAAGGCGAGCCCCGAGGACTGTCCCTAGGACAACATATATATAGAGCGAATTCATCCACTCTGGGTTGAGTTTCTCTCGCTTCCATATCTTCTCCTCGATATATGGGCCTAAGATCAATAGACCCAAAGCAAAGAGTAGACCATACCAGCGTATTTCTCTCCCTGCGAACTCAATTATCGAGGGAGAAACGTCCCAAACTACCATTACTCAGACTATTTATTATGAAACAAATCTAGGTGAGAGGACTCTCTATCCCCACACCTAGACTAAGGATTAACAAAGTTTAGCGATCCAATGCTCTCGCTCTCCCGGTAGCAGGTCGATCACGGGGATCTCTTGCATCGTATAGCAACCAGCCTTTTGACGCTCTGCAGCACGTGCCGAGGCTACAAGGATTTGGGCTGTTAGAGCCGGATTGTTGATCTTCATATTAAACTCAAGAAGTTGATTTTGGGTCTTGCCCGACACGCCCTTACGCGTCATATTGACACCATGCCCCATATCAATAAGAGCATCAACGCTCTCGACAACGGTCACGTGCGTTTCGTCGTGAGCGAAGTAGTCGTCAGCCTTAATAGCAGCACTTACTTCCTCGGCTTTGTAACCCTCCTCGAGCTCGATATACACCATACGGCGATGAATGCCTGTACCCGTAGGTATGGTCATCGAGAGAGCCTTATGTACTCCCTTGATCGCCTTCACGGCTACGGTGTGTCCCATACTCATTCCGGGACCGAAGTTGGTGTAAGTAATACCACGAGGAACAATAGCCTCCATTAGGGTACGCACGATAGAGTCGCTCCCGGGATCCCAACCGGCTGCAATGATAGCAACAGCACCGCTCTTGAGGGCAGCCTCGCTGAGTGTGCGTCTTAGTGCTACAATACCTCCGTGAATATCATAACTATCTACCGTATTGATCCCCTTAGCGAGTATCTCCACAGCATGGATCTCTACCTCACGAGTAGGCGTGCAAAGTATGGCTACATCAACAGCCTCCAATTCGTCGATATTGGCTACAACTTTGTATGGTGTGAGTTCGAGGGGTATCTCGCTAGGATTACGACGTACGACACCTGCGATCTCGAAGTCATCGGCGGCTTGCAATGCCTCCAATGTATAGCGACCAATGTTACCGTAACCGACGATAGCGGCTCTGATTTTTTTGTTCATCTTAATATTCTCTATCCTTTATTGTTTTGTTATGTAGGACAAAGGTACGCAAAAACTTAGAGTTCTCCCACACAGCGACTGAATAAGCCTATTAGCCCATAGAATAGCCTCGACACTGCCCATTCGTAGCCTTTGCGACAAGGCATGGGGAGTATCGAGGCTAGCCGATAATCACTTAGGCTCTTAAGCCCTATTACTTGATCAATTTACTTGATACATACATCACGATCGCAAGGATAATGAATAGCCCGATACTACCAGCAAGGAGTGCATAGGTCGTCATCTGTATGAGTAAGAAGACGAGTAGGTAGAGGAAAGACATAATCCCAACGAGGATCCATGAGTGCTTACCCTTGGGAAGCAACGAGCGGAAATATACCCCGATGAGCGAGATCGTCATTAGCGACGAGATGAGATAAGCCCAAGAGAAGCCTACAATCTCACTTATCGAGATCAGTAGCGAATAGAATAGCACCAAACCAAGCCCAACGAGGAGGTAATGGAAGACATTGATAGCGACACCATAAGACTTCATTGCCATCTCGATAAAGAAAATAGAGACAAAGGTCAAGAGAATAATCAATATCCCGTACTTAGTACTACGGTCGCTTTGGGCGTAATGGTCGTTTAACTCCATAAAACGCGTAGCCATCACACGAGAGACGACAACACTCTCTTCGTCACTCGTTACTACCGCTTCGTAGCCTCGATTGTAATCTACGACGTTCCACTCAGCCTCAAATCCCTTCTTACTGATACTACTGCTGTCGGGCAAGAAGCTCCCAGTAAATGATGGATCCGCCCAATTACTAGTGAGTCGTAGTTGGGTAGTTCCGCCCGTAGGGGCAAAAGAGAGTTGCTCCGAGCCACTGATAGGTAGTTGCATAGAGAAAGGGATCTCTCCCTGTAAACTATCCACCTTAAGAGCGTACGATGCACCAAGTAGTGACACAGCGTTCGACTCATAATATATCTCACTAATCTCTGTATCTGCATAGTCTGCACTAGACGATAATTGCTTCTTCTCGATACGCAGAGGCAGTACGCTACCGCGTACGTTTAGAGCGAGTTGCCCACGTACACCTTTGAGTTCGCTTAGTCCCATAACGACCTTCGCTCTGTCAAAATGTAGAGCCTCGATAGGCACCGCACCCTCCTTGAGGTCCGAGAGCGACCAAGCCCCCTCAATAGCCACATCACTATTATAGACTGGTATGCTGTATATACTACGCTTCTTGATCTCTACATCAACTTGACCCTTGATTTTAAGAGTATGCGGTAGGAGGTAAACCTGTGCCTCGGTAAAGACCGAGTCTTTGCCTTTCATCTCTTCAAACTTAAGGTAAGGGATCTCGATCATAGGAGCAAGGACTAACTGATGCCCTCCCCATTTATTTGAGACCTCCCTAATGGCTTCGTACGAATTGCTTTGACGCTCACTAACGAGGCTATTTGCCATCATTAGGGGGATCAGGAGTCCTAGCGTTACGATAGCCAGTAGGATAATCTTGAGCAAGAAACTATTCCTAGCCACAAAGCCCGTTGGCGGTGGCATAAAAGACTCTCTCGGAGTTTGATTGTTTTCCATACGGAGGTAATAAAATTTGAATAATTCACAGCAAAGTTAAACAAAGTTTAAGATCCACACAAAACTACAAGAGAGGTACAGCACGACCCTATCAATATCGCCTTAGTACGAATAAGGTGAGCAATCTTCAGGTCAAGACGTGACGCTTATACGCCAAGACTTGATTTTTATGCGTCAAGGCTTGACGCATAAAAATCACGCCTTGGCACATAGCCTCCCCAAGGTAGTCTAGAGAGATGGAGCAAGGATATGTCCCTAGACCGAGATACAAGGGCTGTGTATCGCCTTGTAGTACGGGCTAAACTTCTCGGGAATTAGTCCACACAAGAGCGAGAAATAATCTGAGTTCGGTATAATTTTTAGGCAGATACAAGTTCAGAGTCTATGTGTTCCAGGTTAAGAGAGGGTTTCTTCTCCAAGGTCTGATAGGCAATTAATCCCGCTATTAGATTTACCATAAAGTTGTGAATAGAGCGA
>JBHAFI010000058.1:0-5676 GCA_041856045.1 Porphyromonas sp.
CCACAAGGAGATAGCGTTGGTTATGGCTGTAAGGCTGTGATGGCACAGGACACACGTATCGGCATCATTCCGATAGGCTATGCCGATGGCTTGTCACGCCGATATGGGAATGGACGCTGGGCAGTAGAGTATGACGAGCGTCTTTGCCCGATCATCGGTAATATATGTATGGACGCGTGTATGATAGACCTAAGTAACGCCCCCGAAGCGAAAGAAGGTGATCGTGTAACGATCTTCGGGGGGAAGATGACCCCTATCGAACTTATGGCAGAGCAAGGCGAAACTATTCCGTACGAAGTTCTCACAAGTATTTCGCCACGTGTCGCCCGCATTTACATCAACGCTTAGTCGCCCTTGATCCTCCCCCGACGAAGCACTCACAACCCGAATGACAACAAACAAAGGGGTGGATTGGAGTGGTGTTTTCGTGTGGATTGAAGAGATACTTAGGCGTTGAATGAAGACTAAGTATGTTGTCACTTGACGTCTAAGTATACGCGAATTCGGAATGGAAGTTACTGATTATTTTCTTGTTGACTAGGCATTTTCACTTTACTCTTTCTGTCGTACAATTGATAAGCAATTAGTCCTGCATAGAGATTAGTCAAGAAGCCATTCACAGAGCGATGTTGCGTGTGGTCAATGCGAAATTTATTTTTGAGTTGATTGAAGACGCTCTCAATCACTGTTCTCCTTCTAAGTAGGTACTGATCCTCGGGAGATAGACCTATGGGTTTCTGTATCTTGGATCGCTTCGTAATCAATTCAATACCACTATCTTTGAGGCGTTTCTCGAGGTCTTTGGAGATATAACCACAGTCCCAAAACAGTTTACCATCTATCACCGCATACAACTCTTTCTTCTTGATGGGTTCTCTGTCGTTCACATTCCCCGAAGTTACGTCATAGGAGATGATTTCCCCAAGATGATTGATGACAAGATGCAACTTCAATCCATAGAACCAACCAACAGACGTTCGTCCTGCTTTGGCAATAAGACATAAGGTTTTGTGCTGATATGACCTTGGTAATTTGCAGGATTGTAGAGCGGTTGAATCTACGTAAGATACCCTAGTACATTTGCCTTTGAGATAATCCAGATTTGCCTTAAATTGCCCTACTAGTGCACACTTACGTTCGATAAACCTGCTATATGAAAGGATTTTAGGAAAGTAGGCTCCATGTTCACTCTGGAGACGGTTGAGATAGTATGTTTTGAAATTCTTTGAATCAGCATAGTGATAGAGTACCATCGTTGCCAGAACTTGGGTATCGGACATGATTCTCTGACGATGCCCTCGGCGAGGGTTTTCTTGGGCTGTGTTATCTGAACTATTAAGAACTTTGTCTATTGTTTCAAATAAAAGTGCTACATTTACATTACTCATAAGGGTGGAAGAATTTAGTTATTTATCTGTATTATAAATCTAAAGATACTAAATTCTTCCACCCTTGCCATATCTAAACACCGAATGTCTATCTGCGGTCTACTCCTTTTTCATTCCGAATCCGCGTATATTTAGATGTCGAATTAGCCTCAAGTATCTTGTCACTTGACGTCTAAGTATGTTGTCAAGTGACAACTAAGTATCTCTTCGAATGACGTCTAAGTATCTTGTTATAACCCCGATCAGCACTGCCTCTCCGAGGGGATATTAAGAGCCCAAGAATGGTTGTGGTTTGGGGAGAGATTTCAGCGAAGTTTATTTGTTGAATGGATCTACTTCTTTAGGATTATGCTTGCTTCTTTGGTGAATGGGCGTTCGCAAAGTGAGGTTAGTTCTGGGAATGAGGGATATGCTTGACGGATTAGGAATACGTTCTTTTCTTGACTTCGCTTTATTCGTGCCTTGTGCTTTCGGAGTGATAGGGATAAAGTGAAAAAAAAGTGCTACCTTTGCAGGCGATAAGTAAGAATGGTGTTGGTCAGGTAGCTCAGCTGGATAGAGCAATAGCCTTCTAAGCTATCGGTCCTGGGTTCGAATCCCAGCCTGATCACGTAACAGCCCCTAGTACAATGTACTAGGGGCTGTTTCCTGATTATGATATTATTCTGAGGGCTAGGATAGTTATCTTTCTCTTATCCTGCAACGTCCCTTCTATTGCCATCTTATGTGCAGAGTGATTTGTTTACAGATGCGTTGCTCTATCTCTCTGTAGTAGATGTTGGGGTTAAATCTTAGTGTATCACTCGCCTATCAAAGAGGGTATATCTAGAGTATATCACAATATCCGAGGCTCTCATATCATTCCTCTATATCTTTTACTCGCTTGTGGTCATTTCATCAAGCCTTGAGGTCTTAGATTACTTGGCATCTCGGAGCCATTCTCCACCTCCTTATTGTCAGTGTTTCTACCGCTATAGCCTATATACAGCGAGAGGACTCTGATATTGTATCAAAGTCCTCTATACTTGGTAGCCCATAGGGGAATCGAACCCCTCTTTCCAGAATGAAAATCTGGCGTCCTAACCGATAGACGAATGGGCCAGCCTTAAGGCACTATTTAGACGTTAGTGCAGACGTTTCTTTACTTGCCTAGTCTGATAACCTGCTTAGCGAGTTTGCTCTTAAGGTTAGCAGCCTTGTTCTTGTGGATAATGTTCTTACCAGCCAGACGGTCAAGCATCGATGCGAGCTTAGGTAGCATCTCAGTCGCTTGAGCAACATCTGTCAAAGCACGAAACTTACGAACAGCGTTGCGAGCTGTCTTAGCGTAGTAACGATTGTGCAAACGACGCTTTGCCGCCTGACGAATACGCTTTATCGATGACTTATGATTTGCCATTTGTACTGTCTTATTCTACTTTATAATTACTTAGTAGCCCATAGGGGAATCGAACCCCTCTTTCCAGAATGAAAATCTGGCGTCCTAACCGATAGACGAATGGGCCAGCCTTTTGTTAAGCCTTGAGGCTATATCCTCAATTGCGACTGCAAAGTTACAACATAATTCTTAATCCTGCAAGACTTAGCACAAAAAAGACTAAACTTTTTATGCCTAAGGCAATAAGAGTGAACTATCTCCGTAACTCAAGAAGCGGAAATCTCGCTCTAGTGCGTAGTCATAGATTGCCCTCCAGCGACTGCCTACAAAGGCTGCTATGAGTAAGAGGAGCGTGCTATGTGGTTGATGGAAGTTCGTCACCAAGCCCGTGACCAGACGGAAGCGGTACCCCGGTGCTATCAATATCGCTGTGGGGAAACTGATACGCTCCATTCGGTTACGTTCCATATATATAAGGAGTGTGTCGAGTGCCTCCTCTGTACTTAGGTCGAGTCTTGCCTCCGCGTAGGGCGACCACTGATTTACCCTAAGGTTACTGGGGTCGATGCTTGGCTCTTGGTGTATGAGTAATCCTAGGTGGTACAGACTCTCTAGACTGCGAACGCTCGTAGTCCCGATGGTGATGATACGCCCAAGGTTACGACGCAAGTCCTCGATGAGTTTACGCTCAATACTCACCAACTCGCGGTGCATCTCATGCTCACCTATTGTTGCGGTTTTGACAGGTTTGAATGTCCCTGCCCCGACGTGCAGTGTAAGGTCGTGGACCTCTATTCCTCTCTCTCGGATTGAAGCGAAGACCTCGGGAGTAAAGTGCAGACCTGCCGTTGGGGCGGCAACCGATCCCTCTCGCTCGGCATATACTGTCTGATAGGTCTCATCATCACTTGCCTCGCTCTCTCGATTAAGGTAGGGTGGGATAGGGAGTATACCCATGGCATCAAGTATCGAAGCGAAACTGTACCTAGGATTGTCCCACGAGAAACGAACGGCATCGTGACTAAGGCGTTGAGCGGATAGACGTACGCGTCCTAAGTCGCTTAGTTCTAATTCGCGGTGGAGTGCCTCACTACCGACACGCCAACGCTTAGCGTTGCCGGTCATACAGTGCCAAGTACAGGTATCGTGGCTTTGGAGGGATAGTTCGTAACTTGTCGGCTCTAGCGGCTCAAGGCAAAAGACCTCGACCTGTGCTCCTGTCTCACGCTGGAAGAGTAGGCGAGCATGAATAACCTTGGAGTTGTTGCGAACGAGCAGGCTCTCCGCAGGTAATAGTTCGGGCAGTGCCCGGAAGGTTGTTTCGCCGATTTCCCCCTCCTTATATATAAGGAGTTTTGAGGCTGCTCTGTCGGCAAGTGGATATTTGGCAATACGCTCATCGGGGAGCGTGTATGTATAGTCTTCGATGGATATATTCTGTACCATAGGTTGCAAAGTTACGCATTACTCCGTGTTTATCCTATGCGGAGCCTTATCTCGAGGGCTTCTGCCCTTGTGGCGTATTGTGAAGGTTTGCTCTTCTCTTAGGGTGATGATCCGTGGCTCATCACCTTGACCTCGTCCCGATCCTAAAATCTCCCTTATATTATAGGACTGCTTGCTCGTTGCTCTCTGTACGCTTGTGTCTAGGGCATTCTCTTATATATACACCAATATCTACCCTTGTGCTTTACTCTATGAGATCTACATGCTCGGGATCGGATTGTCGCTCTTCTCGTCAATCTTTGCCCGAGGCTTGCTGTCTTGCGGGGGCTAATAGTAACCTCCCCTCGCACGATTTCTTGGGAATAAAAGAGCGACCTAAGCCCGAGAGTTTAGACTCGGACTTAGGTCGCTTCACTTAGATCAAGGGTTTAGGCGTTTGCCTCTAGCCCCGAAGACTTCTCTCTACGACGCTTTGCCACCTCGTAAGCAATAGGTGTAGCCACAAAGAGCGTGCAGAATGTTCCGAAGATAACCCCCAAGAGGATTACGAATGTGAAACTCATCATCGACGTACCACCAAAGAGGAATACAATCAACATCACGAGGAAGGTCGTGAACGATGTGTTGAACGTACGGCCCAAGGTCGAGTTTAAGGCTCCGTTGATTACCTCAAAACGATCTGCCTTGGGGTGCAAACCTATTTCCTCGCGAATACGGTCAAAGACGATAACCACGTCGTTGATAGCGTAACCGATGATCGCCAAGATGGCAGCGATGAAGTTTTGGTCTACCTCCATAGTGAAGGGCATAAACTTCCACGTCATACTATACACAGCGATGATAAGGACTGTCGTTGCTGTTACCGAGGCAAAGGCTCCGATAGAGAAGGCGATGTTGCGGAAGCGGATCAAGATGTACAGAGCCATAAATACGAGAGCAAGTGCCACGGCAATTACTGCACTCTGCTTGATGTCACTACTCATACTAGCACTTACCTTTTGTGAGTTTACGATGTACTTATTAGTATCTGTAAACTCAAGGCTAGTAGGCTGAGATTTATAGAAATCTTTGACACCATCGTACAACTTCGTTTTGATCTCTTCCTCTACGGCTTGGCTCTCCTCCTCGATCTTATAGTTGGTCGAGATACGTACTTGGTCTCCCTCGGTACCGATAGACGTTAGGACAAGTTTGCCATCGAAGACAGGCGATAGTTTGTCGCGTAACTGATCGTTTGATACCTTGCTATCAAACTTCACGATGTAGTTACGACCACCAGAGAATTCGATACCATTGTTGAGACCTACCGTAAAGAGGCTTACGCAGCCAGCAAGGATTAGGGCGATGACAGCACCATAACCAACTTTGCGTGCACCCAAGATATTGTAGTTGGGGCTTACGAGGAAGTTGCGGCTCATCGCTGTATTGTAAGTTACGGTCTTGAGGCTACCACGCTTGTCGAGC
>JBHAFI010000059.1:0-16465 GCA_041856045.1 Porphyromonas sp.
CTCCACCGGAGACCGAAAACCTGCTCTTTTAGCACATAGGGGGGGATACCCCCTAGTTTCAAAAATGCTAGACAGGAAGCTAACCCGCTCCCTGCCTAAGGATGCCTATGCCCATAGAATAAACTTTTAGGACACTAATGGGTTTATACCTAGAATTGCTTAAGTCGTAGGTTTTGCCTAACTTTGTCTAAGCAAACAAGTAGTTTGATGTAGTGGACGAAGGTCGAGATGTATAGTGACTATTTCCCTTAGGGGGGTATACTATGCTTTCGGGCTTCTTCTTTTCTACTTCTATAGATGTAATAACACTTAATACCATTATATACAAATGGCATATAATTATATGACACAGGCGGGTTACGATAAACTCGTTGCGGAGATACACGAGTTGGAGTCGGTACATCGCCCAGAGATTTCACGTCAGATAGCAGAGGCTCGTGATAAAGGGGACTTATCTGAGAATGCAGAGTATGACGCTGCTAAAGAAGCACAAGGATTGCTAGAGAGTAAGATCTCACAACTAAAGGCAGTCTTGAGCAATGCTCGTATTATTGATGAGAGTCGTCTGAGTACGGATACTGTTCAGATCTTGAATAAGGTTACGATCAAGAACCTGAAGAATGGTGCTCAAGTATCTTATACTCTAGTATCGGATAGTGAAGCAAATCTCAAGGAGAATAAGATCTCGGTCAATACTCCTATTGCCAAGGGATTGATAGGCAAAAAGGTAGGGGACCTTGTGGAAGTACAAACACCTGGAGGTCTTCTGAACTTTGAGGTAATTGAGATTTCATTCTAGGTCTGATAAGCATACTTAGGTACTTTAACACCATATCTTGAGTTATGGCAACTATCTTTAGTCGTATTATTAGAGGTGATATTCCTGCTTATCGCATTGCAGAGAACGAGGAGTTTTTTGCCTTCTTGGATATTAATCCGGTACAAAAAGGACATACTCTTGTTGTCCCTAAGAGAGAGATAGACT
This sequence comes from Porphyromonas sp., assembly GCA_041856045.1. Taxonomy (GTDB): domain Bacteria; phylum Bacteroidota; class Bacteroidia; order Bacteroidales; family Porphyromonadaceae; genus Porphyromonas. The sequence continues at coordinate 986 of JBHAFI010000059.1, forward strand.
ATTATTTTGATTTAAGTGCAGAGGAACTTGGTCGTATGCAAGCCTTCTCTCAACTCGTTGCACAAGCAATCCAAAAATATACGAGTTGCGTTAAGGTGGGGGTAGCCGTAATTGGACTAGAGGTTAACCACGCTCATCTTCATCTTGTACCTCTTAGGGAGAACGGAGATATGGACTTCACGAAAAAGCAAAATCCAAGCCAAGAGGAATTACAATCTACGGCAGAGGGAATACGTGCCTTTATTGATCCAAAGATCGCCTAATACAAGTGTTATGAAGATTGCTGTCGTTGGCATAGGATATGTAGGACTCGTTAGTGCTACGTGTTTTGCAGATCTAGGTGTCGAGGTCTTTTGTGTTGATATAAATCAACAGAGGATAGCAGACTTACAGCAGGGGATTATCCCTATCTACGAGCCGGGCTTGGAGGAACTTGTTCGTAGAGGTATGGAACGTGGTCGTCTTCACTTCCATACAGAGTTAGGGGAGATCTTAGATAAGGTTGAGATCGTCTTTATTGCAGTTGGTACTCCTTCGGACGAAGATGGTTCGGCGGATTTACGACACGTACTTAGCGTTGCAAGAACAATTGGCGAGAGCATCAGTAAATATACACTTGTCGTAACAAAGAGTACAGTTCCAGTTGGTACGAGCCGTCTAGTCGCAAATACTATTAAGGAAAAAGTCGAAGCCCGAGGTTTGAATATAGACTTTGATGTGGCATCGAACCCTGAGTTCCTTAAGGAGGGTGACGCGATCAATGACTTTATGAAGCCAGACCGTGTGGTGGTCGGTGTCGATAGTGAACGTGCAAAGGAATTGATGACAAGGCTCTACAAGCCAATGTTGCTTAATAACTTCAGAGTCCTCTTTATGGATATTGCATCGGCAGAGATGACGAAATATGCTGCTAATGCAATGTTGGCGACACGCATCAGTTTTATGAATGAGATTGCTAATCTATGCGAAAGCGTAGGGGCTAATGTCACTTCTGTACGTCTTGGTATTGGTTCGGATTCGCGTATAGGTAGTAAATTCCTTTATCCGGGCTGTGGATATGGAGGCTCTTGTTTCCCTAAAGACGTGAAGGCACTAATACGTACAGCCAAGGAGTACGGGCAACGTTTGCAAGTTCTAGAAAGTGTCGAGGAGGTTAATGATAGACAGAAGCATCTGCTGATGCAGAAGTTTCAAACCTATTTTGCAGATGATGTCCAAGGACGAAAAGTTGCTGTATGGGGCTTGTCATTCAAACCCGAGACGGACGATATGCGTGAAGCACCATCGTTGGTATTGATTAAGGCATTGCTTGATGCTGGGTGTATTGTTTCGGTCTATGATCCTGTTGCCATGAATGAGGCCAAGAGATATTTGGGTGATAGTGTGAGATACGCTGGAGATATATACGACTGTGCCCTTGATGTAGATGCGATTTTCCACGTAACAGAGTGGAAGGAATTTCGTATGCCCTTGTGGGAGGTTTTGGCTCGTAGCGTTCGCACACGTTTGATTATTGATGGGCGTAATGTATTTGATGCGACACCAAGAGAGTATGGGTTTACTCTGCTGGCTGTCGGGCAATAATCAGTGTTTATGATCAGTAAAGAAGAAGCACAAAGGCAGTCAGTTGTGATCAATTCACTACGTTTGCCTGCCACACTTTTGGTAATAGCCTCTCATTGTGTTATCACTCTGAAGACGACATCTTTACCATACTCTCTCTCTGCAGATAATATCTTTTTGATGCTTGAGCATCTATGCTTGAGTTTTGGCCCTATTGCAGTATCCTTGTTCTCTATGATAACGGGGTACTTCTTTTTTTATAAGTTGCAGAGTTATAGTATCTCAATCTACAAGTCTGAGATAAGCAAAAGGGTGAAAACACTATTGATCCCTTATTTATTATGGAATATAATAGCCATAATTCTGCTGTATTCCAAGAACTATGTTGGGGAGAAGGCTGGGCTAGATTTTGCTTATAACGCAAAAGAAGTCTTTGTTTTGGAAAACTATAACTTATTAGAGTTGATCTTGCTTCCGATAAACGGACCTCTTTGGTATGTAAGAGATATCATTGGACTTGTGTTATTGAGTCCCCTTGTTTATGCTCTGATCTGTAAAAGAACATTAGGAAAGATCGCCCTTATGGGGTTGTTTGGGGTAAGTTATTTTGCTACACTTCGACTCGGACATATTCCTCTATTCTTCTTGCTCGGAGCCTACCTCGGGTTTCATAAAGAGAGCGTATTGCTTTTTGCCGAGAAACTCAAGACCCCCGCTTATCTCTTAGGCTGGGTTTATATATACCTGCGTATTTTTCATGGTAGTGATGCGTGGGCGGCGAATTTACATCTATATGCCTTATTCTTTACTATTGTAGCACTGATAAATCTTGGGAATACGCTGTACAATCGGAATAAAGCCCTTAGTGATTATTGGGCTTCTTTCACTCCTGCTGTATTCTTCCTGTATGCGGTGCATACCGTCTTGGTGATCAATCTAGTTCGAGGGACACTCTATGCTATATTACCTTGGAATGACGCTTGGGAGAACATTGTGGCTTTACTTATTACGGCAACTGTCGTACCTATTATTTGCTACTGTATGTACAAAGTGCTATCCAAATTTTTCCCTCGTATCAGCCTTCTCTTAAGCGGAGGACGAGGCTAAAATATCCAAATGAATAAAGATCATAATCTTGGTTTCTGGGGACTAACACCTCTTTTAGTATTCTTGCTTAGTTATCTTGCGAGTTCGCTTATTCTGCAAGATTTTTATGCAATGCCTCTTAGCGTGGCATTCGTTATTGCTTCGACCTATGCTCTTCTTATAACGCCTAGGCTCAGACTAGAGGAGCGAATACGCATATTTACCGAAGGTGCTTCTGATCCTAACGTCATGACCATGATTTGGATCTTTGTTCTAGCAGGTGCTTTTGCCGAAGGAGCAAAAGTTATCGGAGCAATAGATGCCTCGGTGGCTTTTATTCTAAGCGTCTTACCATCTAATCTTCTTCTCCCGGGTTTATTTCTTGCGGCTTGTCTTATTTCGCTATCGATAGGGACAAGTGTCGGTACTATAATTGCTCTTGTCCCGATCGCCTTGGGCTTTGCTCAAGAAACAAACCTATCTGCAACCTTTCTTGCAGGTCTCGTTGCTGGTGGGGCTTTCTTTGGGGACAATCTATCTTTTATCTCGGATACAACTATCGCTGCGACACGAACGCAAGAAGTGGATATGCGGGATAAGTTCTCCGTAAACTTTCGGATAGTACTCCCTGCTGCTGTGGCTTGCTTAGCCATTTATTTCTTTATCGGACAAGACCTCCCAAGCCATCAATCTCAAAGTTTACCCAATCTGTGGCTTCTGCTCCCTTATGCCGTTGTTATTGCTACGGCCTTGATGGGAGTGAATGTATTGCTTGTGCTGTTGCTTGGGATTATCAGTTGCGGGCTTGCCAGCCTAAGCACCGACATCAGTCTTTGGGTGTGGCTGGGCAGTCTAGGTAAAGGAATAACGGGTATGGGCGAGTTGATCATTGTCACTCTACTTGCTGGGGCAATGCTTGCTCTTATTCGTTATAATGGCGGGATTGATTACCTACTGAGCAAACTCACGCATAAGATACAAGGGCAACGAGGTGGAGAGGGTGTCATAGCCTGCTTGGTAGTCATTGCTAATATCTGCACCGCCAACAATACTATTGCTATTCTTACCACGGGAGGTGTTGCAAAGGAGATCTCGCAGCGATACAATATAGACCGTAGACGTACAGCGAGTATCTTGGATACTTTCTCTTGTATGACGCAGGGCTTGTTACCCTATGGTGCACAATTGCTACTAGCCGCAGGTTTTGCCTCTGTAACTCCCATCAGTATCATTACGAATATGTACTATCCTATATTACTCGGGGTATGTACAACACTTGCGATACTGCTACGTTACCCACGAAAATTCACAAAATCTTAAGACACAATAAACGCCTACGATATGAAACCAATTATTGCTATTGTTGCAGGTGGATATTCGGGAGAGTACACCGTCTCTCTGCGATCTGCTGCAGGCATCAAATCTTGGATAGATACGGATCTATTCAACCCCTATACCTACATCATTGAGCGAGATCGCTGGTACGTATTATTGGATAATGGGGAGCAATGCCCTGTTAATCGTGCCGATTTTAGTTTTACCCTATCGGGTCAGTATATAAAACCTAGTTACGCCTACATAACAATTCATGGTACTCCCGGCGAAGATGGGATCTTGCAGGGCTACTTTGATATGCTTGGTATTCCGTACAATACGGGAGGCGTACTTACGGAAGGGCTGACTTTTAACAAATATGTCTGCAATCGCTATCTATCGTCATTCCCCGGAGTAAGAACTGCACAGAGCATTCGCCTCCTAGGAACAGAGAGTGATGAGCAAGTACAAACTATGGCAGATAGCCTTGGTTCCTACCCTCTATTCATAAAACCAAATACCGGTGGCTCGAGCGTTGCAACGAGTCGAGTGGAGACGGCTGAGGCTGTACTCGGTGCTGTACGTACGGCTTTGTCGGAGAGCCGAGAGGTAATGATAGAGCGATTGATTGAGGGTACCGAGGTGACGTGTGGTGCCTATGAGATCGATGGCGAGGTACGGATATTTGAGATAACGGAGGTTGTTACGTCAAATGCTTTCTTCGACTTTGATGCCAAGTATAATGGTCAAGTAGAGGAGATCACGCCTGCACGTATCCCAGAGGCACAAGCCCAACTAATACGTCAACTTACACAGCAGATCTACGGCTATGTGCAAGCCAAGGGCATAATTCGTATTGACTATATCATAGAGAAAGATGGTTACCCTACGCTTTTGGAGGTGAATACGACCCCGGGTATGACCCCTACAAGTTTTATCCCACAGCAGGTCGAGGCTGCTGGGCTTAAGATGAAAGATGTGTTGACACAAATAATACGAACTGCATTAGACTAGTAGAATATGGACTTCTCAAAATACGAAGATATACGTCCACTCCTTCCTCATGAGGTGCCTACCGCTATACAGGAACTTTTGAACAATGACGAATTGCGTGCTGTATATCAAGCCCTAGGGGTAAAAACCACTTGGGAGGAGTTACCCCAGTTGCTCGCTCAGTGTAAGACGGTAGCAGACTTTAAGATCGCATTTAGTGCAGGGTTTGTTCGCTATATAATGTCGAATACTTGTACAAGTGTAGCACCTCTACAAGGAACCGAATACTTACAAGGATCCAAGGCTTGTGCCTACATATCTAACCATAGGGATATAATTCTAGACTCGGCATTCCTCAATGTTTTGGCTTATGATGCTGGGGTGATGTTCCCCGAGATCGCGATTGGTGATAATCTGTTGGTGGCCCCTTGGGTGGAGAAACTCGTAAAATTGAATGGTAACTTTCTCGTACGACGTAACTTGCAAGGACGTGAGGTGCTATTGGCTGCTAAGCAGTTGTCGGGTTATATGAATGATGCTGTCGCAAATGGTATCCCCGTATGGATAGCACAACGAGAGGGGCGAGCCAAAGACTCCAACGACCGAACACAGCCAGCACTACTCAAGATGTTGAGTTTAGGGGGTGGCGAACGCGGCATCGTCGATAATCTACGTAAACTAAATATCCTACCTATTACCTGTAGTTACGAGTATGACCCTTGCGACTATCTCAAGGCTCGAGAAATGCAACTCAAGCGAGATATGCCAGACTACAAGAAGAGCAAAGCCGAAGATGCCCTTAATATGAAGACGGGTGTATTCGGTTATAAAGGACGCGTTGTCTTTACCTTGGGGCGTCCTCTGAATGAGTTGCTACAAGGTTGTGATCTTACAGATACACCCGAGGCGAATAGAGCGGAGGTGCTGGCACAATTGCTAGATGGAGAAATTCATCGCAATTATACTTTGTATCCCTCGAATTACATTGCTTGGGACAGACTGACTGGCGATAATGCTCACGCGAGTGAATATAGCGAAGAAGATGTACGGACTTTTGATGCCTATCTACAACAACAACTCTCGCGAATTACAATGCCCGAGGGATATACAGCCGATTATGATTTCCTAGAGAAGCGTATTTTGGAGATGTATGCCAATCCCGCTATAAACTTTATGGCAACACAAAACTAAGGATAAGTTTATTCAACTAAGCCCCCAAATCTATTTAATAGGTTTGGGGGCTTAGTTCGTTAAGACGGATCTACTACTAGAGTGTTGATGTTGAATTGGAAAAATCTCTTCGTTGTACTGGTTGTGTAACTTCGTTTTATCGGTACATTGGGCGAGAGCTATTGGAGGGAGATTTACCTTGGGCTGGATAATAACTTGCTGTTTGCCTTAGGCTCTTTCTCTTTTAGACGGATTGGGTTTGTCTTTTGTGATTATAGCACGAGAGAGGCTCAAGTAGTGTGGGTAAGATCTTATATCAATCTCATTGCGAATAGTTATTCTTCGTACCTGTCCCAATTGTAATGTGTGTATTCTATGCTTGATGTGTGTGCGAGATCTAGTCTTGTGGTGAGATGGCAAACGAATATACTTCGTCGTGTTGTCTGCGTGGGTCTTTGTCTTGTGGGTTTATTCGTTACTATTGCACCCGAGAAAGAACGCCCCAACCATATACAAATGGCTGGGGCGTTTATACTTGGTTTCGTTTTTATACTGCTATTTGAGTTTTAGTTCCTCAATTAGGCGAGGGCACTTACCCCATTGCTCGATAACGTAGAGCACATAGCGAATATCTACAGAGATAGTACGTTGTAGTTCTTTCTCAAACTCAATGTCACCACTCATTGCCTCCGAGTTGCCATCGAATGCTAATCCGATAACACGGCCGTTCTTGTCGAAGACGGGGCTACCAGAGTTACCACCCGTGATGTCATTATTTGAGAGGAATGCAACGTGCAACTTCTTGGTTTGTGGATCAGCCCAGCGACCAAACTTTCCTTCCTCTAGAAGTTTGCGGTATTCTGGTTTAAGGACGTACTCGGGATTGTCGATCTTGTTTTTCTCAAGGATACCGTCTGTTGTTGTATAGTAACTATAAGTGATACCATCAGCAGGATTGTAACCCTTAACCGAGCCATAACTCATACGCATAGAGAAGTTGGCATCGCTTGGCATTGCTTGAGTTGGGTTCATCTCTTGACGAGCGGCAAAGTATAGGCGGTTGCCCTTATTGATTGCCGTCATAGCTGCAGAGCGAGCATCACGCAACTTGAGCATCACCGACTGTATCTTCTTGCCGAATATGAAAGCAGGATCTGAGGCTAGGACTTGAGCGAAGTTGTTGTCCTTGAGAGCCGAGAGCAGTTTGTCTTCGTATGGAACGATGCTCTTAGCGAAAAGTGCATCGACAAAAGCCTTGGTATTTCCCTTGTATTCGCTATCTATGCCTCCGTAGATAGTTGCAACTTCGTCTGCATTGAGGTGCTTGCGTAGTATGTCTAGTAGTATAGGCATCGTTGCTTGATCAACTTTGGGAGAGTAGTCCTTATAGAAATTCTCCTTAAGCATCTTGGCAATGTCCTCTGGCTTGTTTACGCTAAGTTGCACGCCTTCCAAAGTCAAAGCCATTGTTACGGCTTCGGATCCTGATAGTGTTTCCATTAGGTAGGTGAAGCGACGTGTCAATTCGCCCGATGAGAGATAGGCATTCTTGAGGCTGTCAAGAAGTGAACGGTACTCTTTATTCTTGTGTGACTGTACCCATTTAGCAAAAGCGGCTTCCTCTTGTTGCTTCAAGCCTACGACGTTGTTCTTACGAAGAGCCTTGTTCATCTCGATCGAGTTCTTCCAGTAGTTTGAACTACGTGCATACTTCGAGTCATACTTGATACGCACAGCCTGATCCTCGTTCATAAACTTACGCCATGAGGCTTGCTTTGCACCGCGTACCTCTGCACGTGGATCATTCTCGTTGGTCATACGGCTCTCTACACCCCACGATGGGATATAGCGAGAAGTGCGTCCCGGAAAGCCAATAGTCATAGCATAATCCCCTTCCTTGATGCCCTGTACCGATACTTCGGCAAAGTACTTGGGTGTGTAAGGTACGTTGTCCTTGCTGTAAACGGCTGGCTGATTGTTCTTGTCTGCGTAAACACGGAATACAGCGAAGTCGCCCGTATGGCGAGGCCACATCCAGTTATCAGTCTCGCCTCCAAACTTACCAATACTCATCGGTGGAGCAAATACCATACGTACGTCTTTGAATACGTTGTACGTGATCATATAGTACTTATTGTTGGCATAGTAAGGGGTGATGATTACCTCTTGGTTAGGTGCAAGTTTGAGTTCGGCAGCCTTCGTTAGTTCAAGGATTGCTACTTGCAACTGCTCGATACGCTGTGTTTCGTTCTTTGCTTTCTTAACCTTGGCGAGGAGTTGAGCCGTTACATCTTTTATATCGGCGAGGTAACGCACTTCGAGTCCTTCGATAGGTAATTCCTCTTTGTGGCTTTGAGATACGAAGCCATCACGTAGATAGTCGTGATCTACTGTACTCGTCTTTTGGATCGCATCAAATCCGCAGTGGTGGTTGGTCATCACTAGACCAGTGTTAGACACGGTAACACCCGAGCAGCCACCACCAAAAATAATTACCGAACTTGCAACACTTGGGTTGTCTAGGCTATAGAGTTGCTCTGGAGTGAGCGTGAAGCCTAGTTCCTTCATCTTCTCAATGTTCTCTTTGGTGAGTTCGTTGAGAAGCCACATACCCTTGTCGGCTTTCACTTGACCAGCAAAACTCGTCAAAGCAAAACCGAAGAAAAGGGCTTTCTTCAATAGTTTCTTCATAATATATCAATTGGATTTATTTGTGTAATATCATTGGTAGAGAGATTGTACTCTCAGAGGAGGGAGTGATAATCGGAAGATCGCTCTCGTCGGCTAATCTCTACCTTTATATTCTCTCGGCCTAGTTTGATATAAGAGATTGGTAGGGATAGATCTTGTTGTGCCGATCCACGTGATTTCCTTCATATCTGCTTGCAATATCATAGAGAAGGGTAGTACTCTATGAGTGATCGTTCGTAACCTTGTTTCTGTATTCTTTATCTGATTAAACTCTAGAGGTGGGCCAAGTACTCTATTGCTTGTCGATGAAGAATAACCCGAAGAGATCCATAGTTACAAACTACGTGTTTGCTCCTAAACAAGGAGCAAACACGCAATAACAATTCGCTTGTCACTTTTGAGGTGATAGCCTTTGGTATGATCAAGATATTCGTGAATATCAAGTTGGTCAAAAGGATCTCTATTAGTGGCGATGTAGCAACTCTCCACCACGAGCGAGAGCCTCCATATTCATTGGTATCAGTTTGTGATGACGCTCGGGCAGAGATTTCTCGAGGCCTTTCTTGATACTATCCATCTCTAGAATGGGACGACTCTTCATCAAAGCACCAAGTATAAGCATATTGAACACCTTCGAGTTCCCCATACGCGTTGCCTCATTTGTTGCGTCTACCTCGTAGATCTCGATGTCCGTACGAGGGTTGTTATAGTGGATACCATTGCTATCATAGAGCAGTACTCCGCCGGGCTTTACGTGCGAGGCGAACTTGTCCAAAGATGGTTGGTTGAGTGCAACAACTACATCAAAATCGTTCACTACGGGCGAACTCACCTGCTCATCACTAACGATAACCGTAACGTTGGAAGTACCACCTCGTTGCTCTGGGCCATACGATGGCATCCAACTTACCTCTTTATTCTCCATTAGGCCTGAGTAAGCCAAAATCTTACCCATAGAGAGGACTCCTTGTCCTCCAAAACCTGCAATAATAATTTCGTAGGTCATAATATATTTCTAGGCTTAGCGGTTGATCTGTGGAGGTAAACGCCTTGAAGCTGTCTACCTCCACATACTTATACTTGACTAAATATCTTTGAGATCTCCTAGTGGGTAAACAGGGAACATATTCTCTTCCATCCACTTGTTTGCATCAGCAGGAGTCATCTTCCAACCAGAGTTACAAGTAGATACTACCTCAACGACACTCGTACCTTTACCAGCCATAGAGTTTTTGAATGCTTTCTCTAGGGCTTTCTTGCACTTACGGATCGCAGGGACTGTATGTACTGCCTGACGAGTAACGTAGCAAGTACCGTCTAGTACTGCCAAGAGGTTACTCATCTTCAAGGGATAGCCTTGAGAGGCGGTATCTCTACCATCGGGAGAAGTTGCGGTTTTCATCGTTGGTAGAGTGGTAGGAGCCATTTGTCCACCTGTCATACCATAGATACCATTATTGATAAATATGATCACGATGTTCTCTCCACGGTTGCAAGCGTGTATCGTCTCTGCTGTACCGATCGCAGCCAAATCTCCATCTCCTTGGTAGGTGAAAACCATTTTGTTGGGGTTGAGCCTCTTGATTGCCGTAGCGAGAGCAGGAGCACGACCGTGGGCAGCCTCTTGCCAATCTACATCTATAAACTTATATGCGAATACTGCACAACCAACAGGTGCTACACCGATAGTATCCTCTTGCATACCCATCTCAGCAACAACCTCAGCGACCAATTTATGAACGACGCCGTGACTACAGCCCGGGCAGTAATGCATGGTTGTGTCGTTCATGAGTTCGGGTTTCTTATACACCAAGTTCTCGGGCTTGATGATTGATTTTATATCCATAGGATCTTGTTCTTTTGGGAGTTATAATAAAAATCGCTTCACATAGTAGATGATACGTACTGCAACGGCTCCACAACCGAGATACATAAATAATCTAGGGTACTCCTCTCTGAAAGCAAAGAAAGCGATTAGGCTAGTCATTGCTAGGAGATAGAATACGATCGTTAACCACAGTTCTAGGCGAATACTACTAGGCTTATCGACTGAATTATTCTTATTCATCTATGCAAGATCAAATACCTTTTTGAGGTTGTCGAGGATTTCCTTAGGAGAGAATAGCATACCACCCAAGCGTCCGTAATGCTCTACGGGAACCTTCCCATTTACAGCAAGGCGAACGTCCTCTACCATCTGACCTGCATTTAGTTCGGGAACTAAGAAGCCCTTAGCATGCCCAGCAAGTTCTGCTATCTTTTGGCTGGGGAAGGGCCATAGGGTGATAGGGCGTAGTAGCCCAACCTTGATACCCTCTGCTCTTGCCAACTCAACAGTCTTTTGACACATACGACTTGCTGAGCCAAATGCCACAAGGATATAGTCGGCATCTTCTGTCGCTATGGCTTCGTATCTTACTTCATTAGCCTCGATACGCTTAAACTTCTCTTGGAAGCGATTGTTGTTTTGCTCCATTACCGAACTCTCAAGTTCTAGCGAAGTGATGACATTAGGCTTACGTCCGTCCTTACGGCCTAGAGTAGCCCATGGGCATTGAGATCTGATTTCCTCTTCGCTACGACGCTCTATTTGCTCGGGAAGACGTACTTTCTCCATCATCTGACCGATGATACCGTCCGTCAAGATGATTGCAGGGTTATTGTACTTGAAGGCAAGATCAAAGCCTAGGCCTACAAAGTCTGCCATCTCTTGTACAGAGTTGGGAGCAAGTGTTATGAGGCGATAGTCCCCGTGTCCTCCTCCCTTTACAGTTTGGAAGTAGTCGGCTTGGCTGGGTTGTATTGTACCAAGACCGGGACCTCCTCTCATCACATTGACAAGTAGACAGGGAAGTTCTGCTCCTGCTATATAACTAATCCCTTCCTGCTTGAGGCTCATACCGGGGCTAGACGATGAGGTCATAACCTTCTTACCACAACCGGCTCCGCCGTAGACCATATTTATGGCTGCGACTTCACTCTCGGCTTGTAGCACGACCATACCAGTAGAGAGCCAAGGACGCTCTTCCATCAAGGTCTCAAGGATCTCGCTCTGTGGTGTAATGGGGTACCCGAAGTATCCGTCCACGCCATAGCGAATAGCAGCGTGTGCGATTGCTTCATTCCCTTTCATCAATTTGATTTCTTCTGCCATAATCGTTGGGTACTTTTAGGGTAGTTTGATTTTGTAGATTGTGATAACGCCATCAGGACAAACCATACCGCAACTAGCACAGCCGATACAGTCCTCGTCATTTTTTAGACGAGAGTAGTGATAACTTTTATCGTTTACTTCGGTCGGGTGCAGTTCGAGTACTTTGGTTGGGCAGGCCACGACACAGAGGTTGCACCCTTTGCACCTCTGCACGTCGACGACGATGGTCCCTCTTACTTTTGCCATAGTTTGCTAGGTTAAATTTCAACCGTTTAGTTATCCAAATGTACAACTTTATTCTCAAATACAAGGGTACTTGTAGCAGTCAAAGTAACAAAAAGTTTATTCCGATCCGTTTTTGAGCGTCTAGTCGCGAATTAAAAAGTTTACAATGACCTACTTGTGTAGGCATAAAGAGAATATCAGACTCTAGACGTATTTGATTTTAGAAAGGTAGAGGGCCGTAGTTTGGTGATGATGTGATTTTGATGTTTCTCTCGATGAAAAATCATCATTCGATAACGTTCTTTTTGTCTGTTTCGCCTAAAAGGCTTGATTTGTGATTGCTGTTCTATTACGAAGGTTCAGCATTCTCAAAATCAAGCCTTGGCGGATAAGCGTCAAGACGTGACGGATAAAAATCAAGGCTTGATCCTTAAGCGTCACGTCTTGATTTTCAGATTTACCAACTTTTCGCTTGGGTTTATTAGGCTTTAAGTAAGAGCATTCTAATGAGTACCTCTGGGGCTTTTGCCTATTTACTACGATGCCATTCGCTTACTAGCGTATAAATCTTATTCTGTTGTAGGGTTAAGGCTATTTCGTATCGGCTTGGATTGTAATAATCGACTTGAGGCTAGGTTGGGCGTAGTAGAATACTTCGATCGAGGCGAAAGTATCCGAAGCGGATACGTGGCACAATAGAGCGAGGAGATCGGTGGTTATCGTCCATTTCTTTAGGGCTTTAGGGCTGTATGCACCTAGTGTAATACTTGATAGTTGGGAGAAATGTTGTTACTTTGTAAATAAATTAAGACTATTCTAGAATATGAAACGATATAATCGAGTCCTACTCAAACTCAGCGGAGAGTCTTTGATGGGGCAGCAGCAGTATGGGATAGATACCAATCGTCTGAACGACTATGCACAAGATATCAAAGCCGCAACGGATATGGGTATCCAAGTGGCTATTGTTATCGGTGGCGGGAACATCTTCAGAGGACTCTCTGGGGCTACCAAGGGTTTCGACCGTGTTAAAGGTGATCAGATGGGTATGCTTGCTACGGTAATCAATAGTTTGGGTTTGTCGTCGGCACTCACTGCAATAGGAGTAAGAAATCGTGTTTTGACGGCTATTCGTATGGAACCTATTGGGGAGTTTTATACCAAGTGGAAGGCTATTGAGCATCTCGAGGCAGGGGAGGTTGTTATCTTGTCTGCGGGAACGGGTAATCCCTTCTTTACGACAGATACGGGTTCGTCTTTGCGTGGCATTGAACTCGAATGTGACGTTATGCTCAAGGGTACTCGTGTCGATGGTATCTATACGGCGGATCCCGAGAAAGATCCTACGGCTGTAAAATTTGATCATATCTCATATCAAGAGATTTATACTCGAGGATTGAAGGTTATGGACCTTACAGCGACTACTATGTGTATGGAAAATAACCTACCTATTGTGGTCTTTGATATGGATACGAAGGGCAATCTACTGCGTGTACTACAAGGAGAGAATATAGGTACATACGTCAGTAATGAGTAAAAGACTAGAACGAAATAAGTAATTAGAATATATTATGAGCGATTTGAAAGCACTGGTTACTCAAGCAGGAACCAATATGAGTAAGGCTGTAGACTACCTAGAGGAGCAATTGGGACGTGTACGTGCAGGTAAAGCCAGCACTAAACTCCTTGATGGTATTATGGTGGAGTACTATGGTAGCCTTGTCCCTCTTAATCAAGTGGGAACAGTCAATACCCCTGATGCCAAGAGCATCGTTATCACTCCATGGGAAAAGAGCCTTATTAAGGAGATCGAACGTGCTATTATTAACTCTCCACTAGGTATTACGCCCGAGAATAATGGCGAACTTATCCGTCTAGGCATTCCACCATTGACCGAGGATCGTCGTCGTGAACTCGTAAAGCAAGTAAAGGCAGATGCCGAGGAAGCCAAGATACGTGTACGTAATATCCGCCGTGATACAAACGATGCAATCAAGAAGAGCATCAAGGCTGATAATACACCCGAGGACGTTGCCAAAGATGCCGAGAATGATGTACAGAAACTTCACGACAAGTACATCAAGCGTATTGATGAGGTCTTTGCAGAGAAAGAACGCGAAATAATGACTATCTAATGTCAATTATCGAGGGACTTGTCATTAAAAATACGGGTAGTCACTACCTCGTATTGTGCGATGATGGCGTGGAGCGTGCTTGCTTGGCGAAGGGGAATATGCGTCTTCGTGGCATTCGCTCTACTAGTCCTATTGTAATTGGCGATAGAGTCGAGGTGAAAGTCACTCCTGAGGGTGGTGGCGAGGCTCACTATGTGCAGGAGATACTCGAGAGGCGTAACTGCATCGTACGCAGAGCCGCAAACCTCTCGAAGCAATCTCATATCCTTGCTGCAAATATCGATGCTTCCTTTTTGGTTTGCACTCTTGTAGCCCCCGAGACCTCAACGACCTTTATTGATCGCTTCTTGGCTAATGCCGAGGCATACAGAGTACCTGTTGAGTTGATCTTCAATAAGGTTGATGTCTTGACAGACGAGGGATTGGAGTATCTCGAGGACTTGATCTCGCTATACGAGGGCGTAGGTTACACTTGTCATAAAGTCTCGGCTCGTACCGGGGAGGGAATAAGTAGCCTGCTGGAGCGTATGCAAGGGAGAATTAGTCTGTTTAGTGGGCATTCGGGAGTTGGTAAGTCTACTCTTATCAATAGACTGATCCCGGGTGCAGATCTACGTACGGCAGCCATATCTCAAGCACACTTCCAAGGTATGCATACGACAACGTTCTCCCAGATGATACGTCTGCCTCAAGGTGATGGCTACCTCATAGATACCCCGGGGATCAAAGGGTTTGGCCTGTTGGATATGGAACGAGAAGAGGTGGGGCATTACTTCCGGGAGATATTCGCTCAGTCGTGTGACTGTCGCTTTGGTAATTGTACTCATACGCACGAGCCCGGCTGTGCTGTGTTACCTGCGGTTGAGAATGGCAGTATTGCAGAGAGTCGCTATCAGAGTTATATCAACATCTTGACAGACCAAGAGGACGATAACAAGTATCGACCCGAGTATTAGGTTGCGACCCTTAGGCTTATGTTGGGTGCAGAGATTGTGTATTACGATCTCTGCACCCAATTGTTTTGAGGGCTTAAGCCTTAAATTCTCTAAGTCGAGCCGATAGTTTATTGCCTCTCTAGTGTGAATTTTGTACCTTTGCTCACCGGAATAGGTTCTGTGTCGTAATAGACCTTAATAATACATACTCTTC
>JBHAFI010000060.1:0-51044 GCA_041856045.1 Porphyromonas sp.
CTCCCATGTAGAAACCTTGATCACTCGTATAAACTATGAGAGTATTCTCAAGCAAATCGTGTTTCTTGAGGTAATCAAGTAGACGCCCGATATTGCGGTCAAGGCTCTCGATCACTTTGGCGTAGTCACGCATATAACGCTGATACTTCCACTCTGCCAGTGCTTTCCCTTGTAGAGGCTTAGCCCAAAACTTCCTAGATATTGGAGCGTACAGACTATCAAACTTCGCTCGTTCCTCAGGTCGCAATCTGGGGTAGACGCCATTGGCATACCATGTCGCTAGACCCTTTACCTCGGGGGCTCCTTGTAGCATCTTGAGGTCATAGATCATATCCATATCTCTACCGATACGCATCTCGGCATCGGCTGCTGCCTTACGTCCTGCGTAGTCGTCGTGAAAGGTCGCAGGCAGAGGGAATGTACGATCCTCGTACTTGAAGAGGTCGGTAGTGTCTGCCATCCAAATACGGTGAGCAGCCTTGTGATGTACAAATAGAGCGAATGGCTTCTTCTTATCACGTTGCTCAAGCCAATCTATGCTCATATCGGTAATGATGTTGGTTACATATCCACGATGCTCTTCCTTTTTGAAGCCTCCTTTGCCATCAGGAACAAGGAACGTAGGGTCGTAGTACTCGCCTTGTCCCGGAAGTATGTTCCAATAGTCGAAGCCTTGGGGTACTCCCTCTAGATGTAACTTACCAACCAAAGCCGTTTGATAGCCGTTGGCTTGGAATACCTTAGGCATTGTCGGTTGGTCTTGATTGAATTGGTGGGCATGCTCGTTATTCTTCTTGCCATTGAGATGGCTATGTTTGCCAGTGAGCATACAAGCCCTGCTAGGACCCGAAAGAGAATTAGCGACAAAACTCTCCGTAAACCTTACTCCGTGTTTGGCTAGAGCGTCTATATTGGGAGTATTAACAAAGCGTTTGTCATAGGCACTGATAAATTGATAGGCATGGTCATCACTCATTATATAGACGATGTTGAGTGGTTTCTGCCCCTCGGCAAGTGCCGTTGCACTCGTAGCGAGTCCTAGTATAGTAAGGATTTTCTTATTCATATTTGTATTTGAGATAGCACAATGATCTAGTATTTGCTATACAAATATATAATAATAATGCGTATTAGATTGATTGTCTGCTCTGTTCACCCTTGTAATGGAGGTATAAGAAACTTAGTCTATCGCCCGAGTGCTAGTTGTAGGACTTATCCGTCAAGGCGTGATTTTTATAAATCAAGTCTTGACGCATAGGAGTCACGCCTTGACGCATAAGAGTCAAGTCACGTTCTTGGGCTTGAGATCTTACTCTATTCAATTGTCTTAAGGCTATATCGCAGTGCTTCTATTAAGTTGATGTAGGGGAAGTATTGCTTTTCAAAATAACATCGTTTGCCTTTGATTATCATACTATCGGATAATAATTGCTAACTTTGCGAAGCATAAGAGATAGAATAATGATTATCTATTGTCAAGTGTTACTAATTAAACAACAACAAGCCTATGTCGCATCTTAGATTTAGAGCCTTATCCGAGGCTACTAATCGCAAGGCCATTCTTGCTCAACAGCCCCAAACATCAGTATCGGAGTATTATGCTTCAGAAGTCTTTACCAACGACACCATGCGTCGTTATCTAAGCCGTGAAGACTATAAGCGTCTAAGCCATCATATTCGCCATCGCTTGCCTATCGGCTTAGAACTAGCAGAGCAGGTAGCCAGTGCTATGAAGATATGGGCACTTGAGCGAGGAGCAACACACTACACGCACTGGTTCCAACCTCTTACCGATGGATCGGCAGAGAAGCACGATGCTTTTGCATCAATGACAGAGGAGGGAGGTATGCTTGAGGAGTTTAGCGGTAAGTTGCTTAGTCAACAAGAGCCCGATGCGTCAAGTTTCCCCAATGGAGGTCTACGTAATACTTTTGAGGCACGTGGATATAGTGCTTGGGATCCCTCATCACCTGCTTTCATTGTAGATGACACGCTATGCATCCCTACGGTCTTTATAGCCTATACGGGGGAGGCACTCGACTTTAAGACACCACTCTTACGCTCGCTTGATGCAGTAGACAAAGCAGCGACAAGAGTGGTTCGCTTTTTTAATCCCGAGGTAGAGTCTTGCCGTACATTCCTTGGTTGGGAGCAAGAGTACTTCTTGTTGGACAGTGCACTATATAATGCTAGACCAGACTTAGTCTTGACGGGTCGTACCCTAATGGGGCATGAGAGTGCCAAAAACCAGCAACTCGATGACCACTACTTCGGGGCTATCCCCGAGCGAGTACAAGAGTTTATGAAAGACTTGGAGTATGAGTGTCATAAACTTAATATCCCCGTAAAAACGCGACACAACGAGGTAGCACCACGGCAGTTTGAGTTGGCTCCTGTTTATGAGGAGTGTAATATCGCCAATGACCACAATGTACTGCTGATGAGTACGATGAAGCGAGTTGCCAATAAACACAACTTCGTCGTATTGCTACACGAGAAACCTTTTGCTGGGGTGAATGGCTCCGGGAAGCACTGCAACTGGTCTATTGGTACTGATACCGGGGCTAATTTGTTCTCTCCCGGGAAGAATACTCAAGAGAACCTCCGTTTCTTGGCTTTTATCTCCATAACTCTAATGGCGGTATTGCGTCACGAGACACTACTCAAGGCAAGCATCGTATCGGCAAGTAACCTACATCGACTAGGGGGACACGAGGCTCCTCCCTCTATTATCTCTTGTTTCCTCGGTACAGAGGTGAGTGCTGTGATGGAGCGTTTCCTCCAGAGTGACAGCAAAGATGCGATCTTGATTGACGACAAGACGGGCTTCAGTCTAGGAGTAGGTCAGATCCCAGAGTTGTTGCTAGATAATACCGACCGCAACCGTACCTCTCCCTTTGCCTTTACGGGTAATCGCTTCGAGTTTAGAGCGGTAGGTTCCTCTGCAAACCCTGCTAATGCTATGCTTACTCTATGGACAGCCTTGGCACATCAACTTAACCAGTTTGCAGACGAGGTCGAGAGTAGGGTAAAGGATAGTAGCATACACGATGCCTTGTATAAGACTATCCATCGTTATATCCAAGATAGTGCTGCTATTCGCTTCGGTGGGAATGGTTATAGCGAGGAGTGGCATCAAGAGGCTGCACGTAGAGGCCTAAATACCGATAACCACGTACCACGACTTATTGAGGCTTATACTAGCCAAGAGAGTATTGAGGCCTTTGAAGCAACAGGCGTATTGACGCGTGCCGAACTTGAAGCACGTAACGAGGTCAAGTGGGAGATGTTTATGAAGAAAGTTCAGATCGAGAGTCGTGTCCTAGGTGATCTCTGCCTCAATCATATTGTTCCTGTGGCAACACGCTACCAAACGATGCTCCTTGACAATGTATCTAAACTCAAGAAAGTCTTTGAGGGAGAGCAGTACGAAGGGCTATCATCGGGTCCTAAGCACCTCATTGCTGAGATGAGTCGTCATCTAAGTGCTGTACATAATATGGTAGAGGAGATGACCGATGCACGTCGTAATGCCAATAAGATAGAGGATATGCGTGAGCGTGCTTACGCTTATCACGATACTGTCTTACCATTCCTAGAGAGTATACGCTACCACGTAGACCATCTCGAGCGTATTGTTGATGATGAGATGTGGCCTTTGCTCAAGTATCGCGAACTATTATTCAGTTAGAATACTTTAGATCGTTTACATACCTAATAAATAAGGGACTAAGCACTGTGCTTAGTCCCTTATTATTGTGTCTTGCTCTTCTGCTAGCGACTTAGTCGTTTACGCTCTGTCTCGTCTAGGATAATCTTACGCATACGTTGGCTCTCGGGAGTAATCTCTACATACTCATCGGGCTTGATATACTCAAGGGCATCCTCAAGACTAAATATAACGGGAGGTGCTAGGGCTACTTTGTCGTCACTACCCGAAGCACGCATATTCGTTAGTTTCTTACTCTTGCAGACATTAACGCCTAGATCTCCTTCCTTATTATGCTCACCAATCACTTGTCCGGCATAGACCTCGTCACCCGGGGAGATGAAAAAGCGTCCTCTGCTCTGTAGATTATTCAAGGCATAAGCATAGGCCGTACCTGTCTCTAGAGCGATGATACTACCGTTGTTGCGACGATCTATATCGCCTTTCCAAGGTTGATACTCAAGGAAGCGATGAGCCATAACAGCCTCTCCTGCCGAAGCCGTAAGGACAGAGTTGTTGAGCCCGATGATACCTCGTGAGGGAATGGTAAACTCTAGGAATGTACGATCACCCTTAGTCTCCATCATGGTCATCTCGCCCTTACGGCGTGTAACCATATCAATGACTTTGCTTGCACTCTCCTCTGGTAGGTTTACCATCAGATGCTCTACTGGTTCGTGCTTGACACCATCAATCTCTCTGATGATAACCTGTGGTTGTCCTACTTGCAACTCATACCCTTCGCGACGCATCGTCTCAATAAGTACAGAGAGGTGTAGTACACCGCGACCAAAGACCAACCAACTATCGGCTGTTACGGCTTGCTCTACTCGTAGGGCGAGGTTCTTATCTAGTTCTTTTTGTAGGCGATCGTGAATATGTCGGCTTGTCACGAACTTACCCTCTTTGCCAAAGAATGGAGAGTTGTTGATCGTGAAGAGCATACTCATCGTTGGCTCATCAACAGCAATGGTAGGCAATGCCTCGGGTGCTGATGCATCGGCAACAGTCTCACCTATCTCAAAGCCATCAATACCTATCAATGCACAAATATCTCCCGAACTAACACTCTCGACCTTGGTACGACCTAGTCCCTCGAAGATATTCACTTCCTTGACACGCATCTTAACTTGGCTTCCATCGCGTTTGCAGAGGACTACATCTTGCCCCTCTCGGAATGTCCCTCTATGTACACGACCTACTGCGATACGTCCCACATAACTAGAGAAGTCTAGTGAGGTAACGAGCATCTGTGCTGCTCCCTCTATCTGCGTAGGGGCGGGGATCTCACTAAGGATCGTATCAAGTAGTGTAGTAATGTCTGTCGTCGGGTCGTTATAGTCTGTACTCATCCAACCCTGCTTGGCAGAGCCATAGATTGTTTTGAAGTTTAACTGATCCTCGTTTGCTCCTAGACTAAACATTAGGTCAAAGACCATATCTTCGACTTCGCTGGGTCTGCAATTGGGCTTATCTACTTTGTTGATCACAACAATAGGTTTCAAGCCCATCTCAATGGCTTTCTGTAGGACGAAGCGTGTTTGTGGCATCGGACCCTCAAAAGCGTCTACAAGCAATAGACAACCATCTGCGAGATTGAGGACACGCTCTACTTCTCCTCCGAAGTCTGCGTGACCGGGCGTGTCAATGATGTTTATTTTGACGTCTTTATAGCGGATACTTACGTTTTTGGATAGAATGGTGATACCTCTCTCTCGCTCCAAATCGTTACTGTCAAGGAAGGTATCTACATCGGCTGCTTTGTCATCACGGAATAGTTTCCCAGCCAAAAGCATCTTGTCCACGAGAGTCGTCTTACCATGGTCTACGTGGGCAATGATGGCAATGTTTCTTATATTTTGCATTTGTTTATTGAGTTATCTAGTACAAAGGTACTCAAATAATGCCGACTAGTTGGGATTAAGGGATAAACTATTGAGTCAAGGGTACCTATTGTGTTATATCCGAAGCCTTGAAACATTAGTCCTAGCCGACAGCAAAGGCGAGAAATATGCCGAGGTGTAGCAAGGATAGATACCGCAATAATCTTGTTGCTGTTTTGGGGATAGGCTTGGGTGGTGTGCTAATGCTCGATCTGAGGGATTTAGACTGTGTGCTTATTGACATTTGGGCTTACGGAGTATTGCATATTCGGGAAGACACTTCGTTGATCTCAAAATCACGGCTTGACGCTTATCCGTCAAGCCGTGATTTTTATGCGTCAAGGCTTGGCGTTTATCCGTCACGCCTTGGCGGATAGATTTCGCAATTATGACAATGGCAAAATTGATAGGGCGAATGTTGTTAGATATGAACCTCTTACCTACTTTATTCTATACTAGACTGAGCAATTATAGTCTTTGGTATGTTATTTGCTTAAAGTATGATTATCATGACATACAACTATACAGATAGATTTCGCATAGCAATGGAACTTAGTTTCGAGCGGGCTAAGGAGTTGGGAGCCGTAGAGGTTACTCCCGATCTATTGCTATATGGTATAATAAAGGAAGGTAGTGCACCCTATGCTGAGTTTCTCAAGAGTAGAGGTGTAGATACACAAGATATTCTCTCTCGCTACGATGAGTACATTGAGCAGCGTACACCTCGAGCACCCAATGAGCAAGAACCAACACTTGGGGAGCGAGGACGCTTGGCTATATCCGAGGCCGTCAAGAGTTGTGACCAAAATGAGCCAGCAGTAACGCCTATGCACCTATTCAAGGTACTTGTCGAGAGTGATAATGATACCTATATTAAGCGTCTTATTGTCGATAAGACTTTGGGCTTTACCTCTCCCGAGGGCAATGAGGTCGTTCAGTCTATAATGGGAGCCATGACCAAGTTGCTAGGCTCAATACCTCCACATAACTCTCTCAAAGAAGAGGAGAATAGTGACGAGGAAGAGGCAGACGAGGACGACAACGTAATGAATACAAGGAACTCAACACAATCCACTGCCTCGCGAAAGCAAAAAGGCAAGGGGAAGACGCCTATGCTAGACCGCTTCGGGCGAGATCTTACGGCACTAGCCAAAGAGGGGAAACTAGACCCCGTTATCGGACGCCAAAGAGAGATAGAGCGTATGGCTCAAATACTTGGGCGTCGTCGTAAGTCTAACCCGATCCTCATCGGAGAACCCGGAGTCGGGAAGACCAGTCTTGTAGAGGGCTTGGCTCAGCGTATTATAGATCAAGAGGTCCCAGCCCATCTTATTGGCAAACGGGTGCTAGAGTTGGATCTGTCCTCTATCGTAGCAGGCACTAAGTATCGAGGACAGTTTGAGGAGCGACTCAAGGATATTATTGAGGAACTAGAGGCTTCCCATGATGTCATCATATATATAGATGAGATACACACGATGGTCGGAGCAGGTGGTGGTAGTGGCTCTATGGACGCTGCCAATATGCTTAAGCCTGCCTTGGCTCGCGGAGGAGTACAATGTATCGGAGCGACAACACTAGAGGAGTATCGTAAACATATAGAGAAAGATGGAGCCTTGGAACGTCGTTTCCAAAAGATCATCGTAGAGCCGAGTTCGCGAGAGGAGAGTTTGGAGATACTCCGTCAGTTACGTCCTTATTATGAGGAGCATCATAAGGTACGCTTTAGCGATGATGCTTTGGTGGCAATGGTAAACCTTGCTGATCGTTATCTGACGGATCGTTCGTTTCCTGATAAGGCGATAGATTTAATGGACGAGACCGGTGCTAGACTTGGTAGTCATACGATCGAACCCGAGGAACTCAATCCGATAGCAAGTCTTGAGGCAGAGCGTAATGAGTATATTGCCCGTAAACTAGAGGCTATCAAGGAGCAAAAGTTTGAGTTAGCAGCAAGTTATCGCAACAAGGAGCGAGAACTAGAGCAAGTTATTCAAGATACGCATGAGCAGTTAAAGAGCCAACTTCAGGCTAAATACGTACCCGTAGAAGCAGCAAATGTGTCAGAGGTGCTTGCCATGATGACAGCAATACCCGTACAAAGTATTTCTAGTGGAGAGTTGGAGCAACTCAAAACCTTAGAGCCTCGACTGAAGGCTAAGGTCATAGGACAAGATACAGCCCTAGAGACACTCGTGCGTAGTATCAAGCGTAATAGACTTGGACTGCGTGATAGCAAACGACCAATAGGCACTTTCTTGTTCCTTGGGCCAACAGGTGTCGGGAAAACATATCTTGTGAAGTGCCTAGCCGAGGAGTTGTTTGGTAGTGCTGATGCTCTGATCAGAGTAGATATGAGTGAGTATATGGAGAAGTTTGCCGTTAGTCGTCTTGTAGGTGCTCCTCCGGGATACGTAGGACACGAAGATGGAGGGCAATTGACAGAGCAAGTTCGCCGTAAGCCTTACTCAATAGTGCTGTTTGATGAGATAGAGAAAGCCCATGCAGACGTCTACAACTTGCTATTGCAGGTACTTGATGAGGGCTATTTGACGGATAGTTATGGTCGTAGGGTTGATTTCCGTAATACGATAATTGTCCTTACGTCTAATGTAGGGTCGAGAGAAGCCCGCAGTTTTGGTCGAGGCATAGGCTACCAGAGTGATGCCGTAGCCCTAGATCGTAGTGCAGATATTATCCGTAAGGCTTTACATAAGACCTTTAGTCCCGAGTTTCTTAATCGCATAGATGAGGTTATTACCTTCTCTCTTCTAGATGAGAAGTCTATTGCACAGATTGTGAGGATCGAACTCATACCTCTGCAAGAGCGATTACAACACCTAGGGTACAACTTGACTTGGGACGATGAGGCTATGCAGATACTAGTAAAGCAAGCATACCACCCCGAGTATGGAGCAAGACCATTGCGTCGTACTTTACAAACCGAAGTGGAAGATAGATTGACAGATCTTATCCTAGATGCAGAGATACAAGAGGGAGATACATTGCGACTCTCATCACAAGATGGTAAGTTGATCCTTAAGCAAGATAAGCAATGATTACAGTAGAGCGTTATCACGACATAAGTATGGGGCATCGTGTCGTAGGACACGAAAATAAGTGCCGACATTTGCACGGACATAATTATCGTATCCACTTCACCTGTACTGCCGATAGACTAGATGACTTAGGGAGGGTAATAGACTTTGGTGTCATCAAGCAATTACTCTGTGAGTGGCTAGAGCAACACTGGGATCATCGAATGATGATCTGGCAAGAAGATCCTCTGTTGCCCGAGTTACAGAGGTTGGTACCCGAGGATATAGTCGTAGTGCCATTCAATCCCACAGCAGAGCAAATGGCAGAGTACCTCGTCCAAGTAGTAGGGCCTATGCAACTACGCGATACAGGTGTGAGGCTTGTTGCAGTGCGTATTGAGGAGACTCGTAAGTGTAGTGCCTCTTACTCCTCGCTGTAGTTTACTATATTTGTATCTGCGATGAAAAAACTGAAACCTATAATGTTTGTCGGTACAGGCAGCGACGTTGGCAAGAGTATCCTTGCAACGGGTATGTGTCGTATCCTCAAACAAGATGGCTATAGTCCTGCTCCTTTTAAGGCACAGAACATGGCTCTTAACTCCTTTGCTACGCCCGAAGGCTTGGAACTCGGGCGTGCACAGGCTGTACAAGCAGAGGCTGCTGGTATTCCTCCCCATACCGATATGAACCCTCTATTGCTTAAGCCAAGCAGTGAGAAACGTAGCCAAATAGTCTTGAATGGTAGGCCTATTGGCGATAAAGATGCTTATGAGTACTTTCGTACGGTAGGGAGAGGTGAGTTAAGGCAAGAGGTACACGCCGCTTTTGATAGACTTAAGGCTCAATATAACCCTATCGTAATGGAGGGAGCAGGAAGTATTAGCGAACTTAATCTGCAAAGCAGTGATCTTGTTAATATGTCTATGGCAGAGTGCGCTGACGCTAATGTTATTTTGGTCGCAGATATTGATAGAGGAGGTGTCTTCGCTTCTGTCTATGGCTCGGTAATGTTACAAAAGCCCGAGTGGAGGAAGTTGATAAAGGGCGTAATCATCAACAAGTTTAGAGGTGATATACGTCTTTTTGAGGAGGGAAAGAAGATCCTCGAGGAGTTATGTGGGATCCCTGTCGTAGGTATCGTTCCTTATTATAATGATATTCATATCGAGGAGGAAGACTCTGTCGCCCTCAGCAAAAGAGCGATACAAAGCCGAGCGGGGAAAGTGAACATTGCTGTCGTATTACTACGTTATATCTCCAATTATACCGACTTTGCTCGTTTAGAAGTCGATCCTCGTGTGCACCTCTTCTACACAAATAACGTAGATGAAATCGCAGAGGCAGATATTGTTATTATCCCCGGTAGTAAGAGCACTCTAGCCGACCTTTATGAGTTACGTCGTAACGGAGTTGCTCAAGCCATCGTACATGCTCGTCGTGCAGGGAAAACCATTCTTGGTATCTGTGGGGGGTATCAGATTATGGGGCAAGAGGTCTTAGATCCCGATGGAGTGGAGGGTGAAATACCACGTCTACCGGCATTAGGCTTATTGCCAACAAGCACCACAATGTCGGGAGATAAGATTACGAAACAATGTAGTTTCGTCTTCCTTGATCAAGAGCAGGAATGTCAAGGCTACGAGATACACATGGGACGCACTATTCCTATCCAAGATGCAGAGGCTAGTCCTTTTGCTAGACTATCTGATGGGCGAGAAGATGGCTATGTAGTAGATAGGCATTGTATGGGGACTTATCTGCACGGGGTTTTGGATAATCCGAGTTTTATTGACTACCTATTGGAGCCTTATCAAGACAAACTTGATGCCGGGGATCAGATCCTAGATTACAAAGAATACAAGGAAGAGCAATATGATCGCCTAGCGGAGCATCTACGTAAGCATATAGATGTTGATCTTCTATACAATATAATGCAAGTATGATAGTCGGGCACGGCGATGATCTCTATCGTTATCCAGAGATTAAGGCCAATTTTAGTTCGAATGTTTATGCTGAGACGGATAACACGGCACTTATTCAGCATCTCAAAAACATTATAGCGGATAGGATAGGATCATATCCAGATCCCGAGCCTTATACTCTACAAAGACTCCTTGCAGAGTATCACAAGGTCACACCCGAGCATATTCTAGTGACCAATGGGGCTACAGAAGCGATCTACCTCATTGCTCATACTTTTGCAGGACAACCTGTAACCATTGACGAACCGACATTTAGCGAATATCGATCGGCTACAAGCCTTTTTGCTTCTCCAATCGAGGACGGAGCGTCTATCCGTTGGATATGTAACCCCAACAACCCAACAGGTAGAGTCCAAGACGAAACGTGTACCGACGATCAGTTGCTTATTATAGATCGTAGTTATGAATACTTCTCTCGTAGATCGCTACCTCCATTAAGTCTAGATGATCGTCATATATATATATACTCTTTGACGAAGCGTTATCGTATTCCCGGTCTTCGTTTAGGGTATCTGATTGCCAACCCCAAGTTAGTCGAGCAGATAGCCACAAAGCGACAACCTTGGAGTGTAAACGCTTTGGCCATTGAGGCTGGTTTATGGATTGCTCGTCATAACTTCCCTGATAGTATTGATAGGGCAGACTTGTTTGCGAAGACAGACAATCTTAAGGAAAGACTGCAACAGATCGCTGGTGTTGAGGTCACAGATACAGATACACATTTTATGCTACTTAAGACACCTTTATTAGCCCAGACACTCAAGGATCGTCTTGCTTATGAGTATAAGATATTGGTGCGAGATGCAAGCAATTTCTATGGACTTAGCCCTTATCATATACGCATAGCAACACAGGGAGCCGAGGATAACGATAGATTGATCACAGCCTTGTCTATCATTATGTCTAAGGCATTAGATTGATATATCTACTGACAAACAAATAAGTAAACATTATAAATAACATCGTAACGTATGAACATTAAACCACTAGCAGATAGAGTGCTGATTAAGCCTATCGCTGTTGAAGAAAAAACTATTGGGGGGATTATAATCCCAGACTCAGCAAAGGAAAAGCCGCTACAAGGTGAGGTTATCGCTGTCGGTCAAGGGACCAAAGATGAGGAAATGATCTTGAGCGTAGGCGACCGAGTACTTTATGGGAAGTTTGCAGGGACAGAAGTCGAGTTTGAAGGCGATAAGTTTCTCATTATGCGTCAGAGTGATGTTTTGGCTGTAATTAAGGCCTAAGTATAAACTATAATAGAGTATTGTAAAATGGCAAAGGAAATAAAGTTTGATATGGAGGCACGTGACCTCCTCAAGCGTGGAGTTGATTCGTTGGCAAACGCAGTAAAGGTTACACTCGGTCCCAAAGGACGAAATGTTATTCTAAGTAAGACATTCGGAGCACCACATATTACCAAAGATGGCGTTTCGGTGGCGAAGGAGGTTGAGTTGGAAGATCCATTTGAGAATATGGGGGCCCAACTCGTTAAGGAAGTTGCGAGCAAGACCAACGATGATGCCGGTGACGGTACTACTACTGCGACAATTCTAGCACAAGCCCTTATTAGTGTCGGCTTAAAGAATGTTACCGCTGGAGCAAATCCTATGGACCTCAAGAGAGGTATTGATAAGGCTGTGGCAAAGGTTGTATCTGAGATCCGAACGATGGCACAAGAGGTTGGTGATGACTTTGAGAAGATCGAGCACGTAGCCAAGATATCTGCCAATGGAGACGAACATATTGGGGCTCTTATTGCTGAGGCTATGCGTAAGGTAAAGAAAGAGGGCGTTATCACTGTCGAGGAGGCTAAGGGTACAGATACCACAGTCGAAGTTGTCGAGGGTATGCAGTTTGACCGTGGTTACATCTCACCTTACTTCGTTACGAACAGCGAGAAGATGGAGGCTCAACTAGAGAACCCATTCATTCTTCTCTACGATAAGAAAATCAGCGTCCTCAAAGAAGTCCTACCTATTCTCGAGCAAACGATACAGACAGGTCGTCCTCTCCTTATAATTGCCGAGGATATAGAGAGCGAAGCGCTCACTACCTTGGTGGTAAACCGCCTACGTGGTAGCCTTAAGGTTTGTGCAGTCAAGGCTCCGGGCTTTGGTGATCGTCGCAAGGCAATGTTGCAAGATATTGCAACGCTTACTGGCGGTGTTGTTATCAGCGAAGAGACTGGTCTTAAGATCGACGCTGTTACTCTTGATATGCTAGGTAAGGCAGAGAAGGTGACAGTTGATAAGGATAATACGACGATCGTTAATGGAGCAGGGGATAGTGCAGCAATTGCAGATCGTATCGCTCAGATTAAGGCTCAGATCGAACAGACCTCAAGCGATTATGACAAAGAAAAGTTGCAAGAGCGTCTAGCAAAACTTGCTGGTGGTGTTGCAGTTCTCTATGTCGGTGCAGCCAGCGAGGTTGAGATGAAAGAGAAGAAAGATCGTGTAGATGATGCACTCAGTGCTACTCGTGCTGCCGTTGAGGAAGGTACTGTTCCCGGTGGTGGTACTGCATATATCCGAGCAATCAAGGCTCTTGATGGCTTTGTAGGAGATAATGAAGACGAAACAACAGGTATCGAGATCGTAAAGCGTGCGATAGAGGAACCACTTCGTCAGATTGTCGCTAATGCCGGTAAGGAAGGTGCTGTCATTGTACAGCGTGTCAAGGACGGAGAAGGGGACTTTGGGTATAATGCACGTTATGACCGCTTTGAGAACCTCTATACTTCGGGGGTAATTGACCCTGCTAAGGTAACACGTGTGGCTCTAGAGAATGCTGCTTCTATCGCAGGTATGTTCTTGACAACTGAATGTGTGATTGCAGAGAAGAAGGACGAAAACCCAACTCCTGCAATGGCTCCCGGTATGGGCGGAATGGGCGGTATGATGTAGCCTCTGTTTGACAACAGAATATCGTCAAGGTATTAGGGCGGAGATCTCCTAGGGAGATCCCGCCCTTTATCATTCTTATATCTTGAGGTGATACTCACTCGCTTACTCAAGGGGACTCTATCGAACGATACACTTACCGCCTAGGGGATTGCTCGCTCTCGCTAACCTCTCAACGCGAAGTATCGCTCCTAGGCACCCCAGAACCGAAGTAATATAGGCGAATACTATCTACATTATATATACTCTGAACAGCCCTGCAAATGTGCATCATTGTATACATTATATGTATACTGTGGTATACATTATATGTATACTGTGGTATACATTATATGTATACTGTGGTATACACTATATGTATACTCGAGTATACATACTTTGTATACTTATGTACACTAAGGTTGTTTGCTACGCTGAACGCCCTTGATTAGAGATCGGAGGCTGATTGTGTAGCCTTAAGGGCTGATATGCTGTTCTATCATCATTTCAAGGGGAGAGTAAAATAGAGTCTGTATTATTCGCCCCTTAGATATTGCTCGTTCGGAACTCTCGGATAGACTCATAGGCTGTTACGAAAGACTACATTCTCTCGATAAAGATCGGGACTACATCGTAATTGTGATGAATAGTTACTTGTCTAAGTATATTAGACTAGACCTAGAGTATAATCTTTGCTTGGTGATCTGTGTTGTGAGTAAGGGGCATTAAACAAAAATCCCATCAAGTAAGACCTTAGTCACAACTTGATGGGATTTTTTATTACTTCTTAGATAAGCCTAATTGGGACATTAGGACTTGTACGGCTCGTTCTAATTGAGTGTCCTCGTATCGTAATGCCTTAACGGGATCAAACTCAACCTCGATGTCTGGCTTCAACTCCGTATTCTCGAGATAGGTGCCTTCCTTGGTGCGATAACCAACGGCTGGGATACCAAAGACCATGGTATTGTCTTGCATTGTTACCCAGTTTACGCTAGTCATTGTTCCCGGTACAGGCATTCCTACGACCTTACCCATTTTCTTGGTTTGGTAGACCCAAGGTGTGCCGTGAGCATTTGAGTAATCATTCTCGCAGACAAGCATAATAGAGGCGTGGTTCCAACGACGACTAGGCATCTCGCAGTAGTCCTCGCCTCGTATCTCTTGTTGTAGATATTTCTCTCCGCTGAAGAATACTTCTATATCCTCGTGTAGACGTCCCCCTCCGTTGTGGCGAATGTCTATTACGATACCCTTGCGATCGTAGTATTTGCCCATTACATCACTATAAACGTTGCGGAAGGCATCATCACCCATTGAGGGGATATGTACGTAACCGAGTTGTCCACCAGAGAGTTTATCTACAAGTTCGGCACGGCTCTTTACCCATCGCTTGGTGAGTAGATTTTCTTGAGCCATAGCACTAATGGCTTTGATGGCTTCTGTTTGTTCCTTGCCCTCGGACTTATAGGTAATAAGTATGGTCTTGCCACTCTTACCTGCAAGGAGGTGATAGAAGTCTTTACCTGCCTTGATCTCTACACCATCAATAGCGGTGATAAGATCTCCTGCCTTGAGGCGACTTGTCGATTTGTCAAAGGGACCACCGACGAGTACCTCTGTGACGAGTAGTCCGTCTTTGCCCGTTTTATCATTATAGAGCAATCCGAGTTCGGCAGTAGGTTCTTCTGCTGTCGCCACAGAGCGATAACGTGATCCGGTGTGAGATACGTTGAGTTCGCCCAGCAACTCACTGAGCATCTCTGCAAAGTCATAGTTGTTGCTGATATAAGGGAGGTAGCGACGATAGTGGTCTGTTAGTTTATTCCAATTAACGCCGTGCATATCTTTCTTATAAAAGCGAATAGCCTGCTCTCGGACAACCTCGTTATACATCGCTTCTCGCTCCTCACGAGGGCTGAAACGCATATCTGCCGAGAATGCTACGGGCTTCAAACTCTCGGTCTTTGGGTCGAACTTATTGGCAACGCTACCCAAGACGAAATACTGATCACGCTTAGCATTGTATGCAAAGTATGGAGCACTAGTGTTGAGTTTGTTTACGAGTTTGGTGCTACGCTTAGCAAGATCAATACTCCATAGGTCGTACTTGCCCTCGAATGAAGTGAAGTAGTAAAGTTTCTTGCCGTCTGGACTAAGCATTGCCGAGGCGAGGTTTGACGAGTTGGGCGTTAGTCGTACGATACGTTCGTCTAGGTTGTCCCACTCGATAACAATGTCCTTAGACTTACTTGTTTCGGTCTTTTTGCTGTTATCCTTTGCCTTCTTGTCCTCGTTACTCTCCTCTTTCTTGGCATTCTTCTTTGCCTCCTCGGCGAGGGCAAGTTCTTCCTCCGTCATACGGTACTTCTCGTAGGCTTCTCTATTCAAGAATACCATCATCACGTCCGTCATTGAGCCCCACGAAGCATGGTTACGCATTCCATAACGGTCGGTAGCGAATATCAAGGCATTACCATCAGTGCTCCATCGAGGTTCGGTAGAGAAATAACCGCTATTGGTGATATTGTGTATCTCTCCTCCTTGAGCAGATACAATACCTATATCGCTGTAAGGTGCATGGCGACGTGCCACGTACGATAGTGCGATCCACTTGCTATCGGGGGACCACTCAAAGTCTAGACTACCATTCGGGTTAGTAAGATTGGGTCCATCGGCAACGATACGAAGGTCTTGTTTCGCGAGATTATAGACTGCCAGTTTCTTACGATCAAGTACAAAGGCTATCTCTTTGCCATCTGGCGAGTATTGAGGATATG
Source organism: Porphyromonas sp. (assembly GCA_041856045.1). Taxonomy (GTDB): domain Bacteria; phylum Bacteroidota; class Bacteroidia; order Bacteroidales; family Porphyromonadaceae; genus Porphyromonas. The sequence continues at coordinate 16,281 of JBHAFI010000060.1, forward strand.
CCTTTTCGCCCTTGATGCTGGGTAGGAGTTTCTCCTCTTTTATGCTAGTAGCGTTGGCGAAGTTTGGATCTTCTTTGCGAGGCATAGTTGCCTTGTATAGTTCCCACTTACCATCTCTAGTGCTGGCATAGACGAGTGTACGACCATCGGCAGAGAATGTAAGGCCCTGCTCGGCTGCTGCCGAGGTTGTGATACGCTTGGTGGTGCTATAATCGGCACTCGTAACGAATACTTCACCACGCTGAATGAAGGCTATTTGCTTGCCATCGGGACTTATAGCGGACGAGCCGACGTTGGAACGGAAGTTCAACTTAATCGTTGTGGTATCGTCGTAGTCGTTGGCGATGTTGATGTTTACTTTCTTGGGTTTGCCCGTCTCGCTAAGCGTGTATATTTCTCCTGCATAGCCAAATGCCAATGTGCCGTTATTGCTGGTACTTAGGAAGCGAACGGGCTCATCTTTGAATGTCGTCAAAGCTTCCACTTTGCTCCCATCAAGTTGGCACTTATATACATTCATAGAGCCACCATTCCGCTCGCTGAGGAAGTATATACTTCTGCCATCGGCACTATAGAGAGGGTTGCGATCTTCGCCAGCGTGTTTTACAACGAAGCGATATGTGCCACTCTTGGTATCGTACTCTACGATGTCACGAGTTACAGACGATGTGTGATGTTTACGCCATTCGTTCTCGTAGCCTTTGAGGTTCTGATAGAGTATTTTGCTACCATCTTTACTCATCACTGCCCACTCTGCTGGCATATCCAAGATACGCTCGGGTCGAGCGTTACCCGTGAGAGAGATGCGATACAGTTCACTCAAAAATGCGTCGGGGTGTAGAGCGTTCTTTGCATCATCTTGGATATGAGCCTTGAATAGTAGGTACTTACCATCGGGAGAAAAAGAGTAGGGGACCTTACTCGCTGTATGCTGACTAAGCAATCTTGCCTCTCCACCCTCACTGCTCATAATGTATAAGTTCATACCCATGCGATTACGATCACTAGCGAAGGCTATCTGTTTACCATCAGGGCTCCAAACGGGCTTATAGTCGTAAGCACTGTTGGTGGTCAGACGTTCGGCTTTGCCTCCGTCTGTAGATACCTTGTAGATGTCCCCTTGGTAGGTGAAGGCAATATGCTTACCATCGGGAGAGATGCTAGGGTAACGTAACCACAAAGGGTTATCAGCATTAGCCCACAAACTCGAGGAGAGTGTGAGTGCGGCTAAGCATAAAATAGATTTAGTCATACTTATTATTTTAATGATATAGTTAGTTGTCTATAGTGTCGTGTATTTACATCAAGGCTCCTATGAGTTCCTTAATATCGCTAATTTGGTGTCTACGCATATAGTCCTCGATACCCTCGACAATTGTGGTCGTAGCACTAGGATCAACGAAGTTGTAAGTCCCTACCTGTATAGCACTGGCTCCAGCAAGTATAAACTCGATAGCGTCACTCGTGTTACTGATCCCTCCCATACCAATGATGGGGACTTGTATTGCCTTAGCAGTCTGCCAAACCATACGCAAGGCAATAGGCTTGACAGCAGGACCCGACAAACCTCCCGTAATGGTAGAGAGTATAGGACGTCTACGCTCGGCATCAATCGCCATACCAAGTAGTGTATTGATCATAGACACTGCATCAGCACCCTCAGCCTCTACAGCACGAGCAATCTCTGTAATATCTGTTACGTTGGGCGATAGTTTGACGATAAGCGTTTTGTCATATACTTCTCGTACGGCTTTGACGACAGCACTTGCCCCTGCACAGGTTACACCGAATGCCATTCCTCCTTCCTTAACGTTGGGACAAGAGATATTCAACTCGATAGCCGGTATATGCTCCAATTCGTTTATTCTCTCTGCCGTAGCAATGTAGTCCTCGATCATCGAACCACTGACATTAACGATGATATTCGTGTCAATGTCTTTTATATTAGGGTATATGTTCTTGCAGAAGTAATCTACGCCCTTATTCTGTAAACCTACGGCATTAAGCATACCGCTAGGAGTCTCTGCCATACGAGGATAGGGATTACCTTGGCGAGGGTGTAGGGTTGTACCCTTGACTAAGATACCACCTAAACGAGATAGATCTACGAAGTCACTGTATTCAACGCCATAGCCATAAGTCCCCGAGGCTGTCATTACGGGGTTACGTAACTCTAAGCCTCCGATCTGAATTGAAGTCTTTACCATTTGATTGATTTGCTATTGAAGACTGGACCCTCTGTACACACACATATATTTCCCTCCTCGAGTGTGTCTTGGACGCAACACAAACAAGCACCGATACCACAAGCCATAGTATTCTCGAGTGACACCTCGCAGTGTATCCCCCTCTGCTCTGCTATCTGAGCCACTGCTCGCATCATAGGGTGCGGACCGCAACAATAGATAGCATCACTATCTCCGCTCATAAGGATATCGTGATCTGTCACACGTCCCTGCAATCCTAGAGATCCGTCATCTGTCGTGATGTAGACATCTGCAATTGGGTCGAAAAGATTGCGGAGTACGATATGCTTGTCTGTTCGTCCACCGAGTAATACTCTAGGGCGAATACCCCGATCGGCAAATGCTTGTGCGAGGTAAAACATAGGAGCAATCCCAACGCCACCCCCAACAAGGAGTGGACGTTGAGATTGCTCTACGTCGAAGCCATTGCCTAGTGGAAGAATAATGTCGAGCCTATCACCGACTTTGAGGTCGAGTATTGCTCTTGTCCCTCGACCAACACGTGCGATGAGTAGCCATAACTCCCCAGACTCTGCTATGTAGTTGCAAATAGATATGGGCCTGCGTAGTAATGTGATACCTCCAGGAACTGATACCTGTACAAACTGCCCGGCCCTCATTGAGGCTAAGGGTAGATGCTGATCTATTGTGCGTAACTTCAACAGATAGATATCTTTGCCCAACTCGCTATGCTCCGTAATGACGAAGCGACAATCTTGTTTCTTATCCATTATGCTTCGCGTGCGGGTGTTTACGCTTCGTTTTCGTCGGCGTACATAAGTGCTATTTCTTTTGCAAAGTGTTCGTTCACGACCTTACGACGTATTTTGAGCGTAGGGGTCAATTCACCACTCTCTATGCTGAAGGGATTGGGTAATACCGTAAAGCGTTTTACCATCTCGTAATGTGCAACGCTACTCTGTGCCGACTCTAGGTGGGCGTGCAATAAGCGACGAATATCATGGTTGTTTGCCAACTCTTCTCGCTCTTTGCCTACATCGATACCTCGCTCTTGGGCTGCTTTGAGGAGAATATCCCAGTTGGGGTAAATCAAGGCAGAGACGAACTTATGCCCATCTCCAATGATGGCTACCTGCTCAAATATAGGATCGAGCGTGAGCAAACCCTCAAGCATCTGAGGGGCTATATACTTACCATTAGCAGTCTTAAATAGGTCCTTGATACGCTCCGTGAAGTAGAGCGTACGTCCCTCAAGCCTACCTGCATCTCCAGTACGGAAGTAGCCGTCACTCGTGAAACTCTCTTGGTTTGCCTCGGGATTATTGTAATACTCGGTAATGATCGTAGGGCCCTTGAGTTGTATCTCTTGAGTATCGGGGTCTATACGTACTGATACATGGTCGAGTACCTCGCCAATAGAGTCTAGTTTGTAACCCGTTTGTCTGAAGCAACTCACCGTAGCCGTACTCTCACTAAGGCCATAGCCGTAGCAAATGGGAATATCCACACTTTGGAGGAAACGATTAACCTCGGGAGAGAGTGATGCTCCTGCTACGGGGAAGAAGCGACCACGTTGTATTCCGATTACTTTCTTTAGTTTAGCAAAGAGTGTATGCTTGTAGAGATTAAAGAGCAACTTAAGTGTAAGTGGAGGCTCTTTGCCCTCATTAACGTACTCCAAGCGGTAACATTCCCCAACCTCCATAGCATGATGCATTATGCGTTGCAGGGTAGGGGACATTCCTTTGATCTTGTCTTGCACTCCAGAGTACACTTTCTCCCAAAAGCGAGGTACGTTGCACATCATTGTCGGACGCACCTCGGGCAGTGCCTGTAATATCGTCTTGGGGTTGGATAGTATTGCTGTCGTACAACCGATGAATAGACAATAGAATACCCAAGTCTTCTCAAAGATATGACTATGAGGTAAGAAACTCATACTCACATCTCGACTAGACAAGAAGGTAAATAGGTCTACGTGGGCTTGTATCTGTGTCATAAAGTGGCTGTGCCTTAGGACAACCCCTTTACTACGACCCGATGTCCCCGATGTATATATAATGACTGCTATATCGTCGGCGTGTGCTTCTGATGCTCTTACGTTGGCTATGTGTTCGTTGGGCTTGGAGTCACCTCTACGGATAAACTCCTCGTATTTCACCGAGATCTTATCCTCTGGCTGTAATACCACATCTCGCTCTAGGACTACGATACGCTTCAACCTGCCAGTCTTCTTTTGTATTTCCCAAGCGTTGTTGTATTGGTATTGTCCTCCTACAATGAGCAACTCTATGTTTGCGTCCTCGACAATAAACTCTACTTGCTCGGGAGCACTTGTTGCGTATAATGGCACAGAGATGGCTCTGAGCATAAACAATCCTAGTTCGGCTGCAAGTGCATCAACAGAGTTTGCTGTGTAGAAGCCTACTCTGTCGCCTGCTGCTATGCCCTCATATACTAGTGCTTTGGCAGCCGATAGACATCTTGTAGAAAACTCCTCTCCTGTCAAATTAAGCCAAGGACCAAAGTCTTTTTCTTGATAGCGGATAATTCGTTTAGAGGCAAATTTCTTTCTTAAGCGGAATGGATATTCGGCTAAATGGTATAGTTGTTTGTTGTTCATTGTCTGAGCAGCGATTTAAGTAATAACACAAAGATAATACTTTTGTGCAAGTTTTCATTTAGATCGACTTGCAGATCTCGGTTTGTTTGCCCTCTTATATCTTAGTGTGAGTTTGTCCTATTGTCACTTCTTCTTGATTGAAGCATTCGTGATGCTATTGTCTTAGATCCTTTTATAGCCTTACTTGCTGTATCACTTAGGAGATTTCCTCTATCCTCGTAAGAGCGTAGAATATATCGTAATGATGACGTATGGCAGAAGTAATCTAGTCTAAGTTGCAATCAAGTCTTGACGGATAAAAATCAAGACGTGACGGATAAGCGTCAAGACGTGATTGCTATGCGTCAAGCCTTGACGCATAGATGTCGTGAGTATCAAGATTATTCCTCTATTCCTTAGGCTTAGGGGATACTTTAAGGCTTGTTTAGGCTGGAGAAAACGTACTTATGTGTTGGCTGTCTACTAGTCTTTGCCTCGTTGCTCTATTTAGTATTTGTTGATGGATTATAGATAGGTTGCTGGATACTAATAGTCTATGTACCTTGAGGGCAAGTGTACTCCTTGCATTTATAGGTTAATGTATCATCTAGATAACTCCGCTATTTCTCTGCCATATTCCTTCTCTTGGTGAGGAATGTATCCCTACCTTGTAGCCTACGTATTTGTCTAGGCAGGGGTGTCTTGTGTAGAGCGTTTTACTCTCTCTGCGAGATCCTAGTTCTTGTCCCGATCGGATATATTCGTGATGCTAGGAGGGCTGTTTTATGCCCTTTTCTTAATTAATGATTATCTTTGTACTACATAGTTAATACAATAAATGATCTCAACGCTTAAATAACATTGAAGCATTATGGCAACGGAAATCAAATCTTTATCTCCCGCCTCGGTGTGGGGTTTCTTTTATGATCTAACACAAATACCTCGTCCTACAGGTCAGACAAAAGCGTCGGAAGAATATGTAATCGCCTTGGGGAAACGTCTAGGTCTAGAGACCGAGCGTGATGCCGTAGGGAATGTGATCATTCGTAAGCCAGCAAGCCCAGGAATGGAGCATAAGCCTATCGTAACCCTACAAGCACACTTGGATATGGTACCACAGGCTAATAGTGCTACCAAGCACGACTTCTCTGTCGATCCTATTGATGCCTATATAGATGGCGAGTGGGTAAAAGCAAGAGGTACTACCCTAGGAGCAGATAACGGGATAGGAGCCGCTTATGCGATGGCTGTGCTAGAGGCACAAGATATCAAACACGGACCTATTGAGGCTCTCTTTACAATTGATGAGGAGGTTGGTATGGTTGGGGCTAATGGCTTGCAACCAGGCTTTAGTAGGGGAGATATCTTGATCAACCTAGATAGTGAGGACGAGTGCGAACTATTCATCGGCTGTGCTGGTGGTATGGACGTTGAGGCTACACTAGAGTACAAAGATGAGGTGCCTACGCCTAGCGACGATGTAGCAGTAAAGGTTAGTCTAACGGGGCTAAAGGGTGGACACTCGGGGCTAGACATTATTATAGGTCGTGCCAATGCCAATAAGTTGATGAACCGCTTCCTAAAAGATGCTGTACAGACTTGTGGGGCTAGAGTGGCAAGTTTTGAAGGTGGATCTCTACGCAACGCTATCCCTCGTGAGGCCTTCGCCGTAGTTACTATCCCAGCCGACGAAGCCGATGGCTTGTGGGAACTAGCAAGTGACTACCTAGAGATGTACACACTAGAGTATCAAGGCATCGAGGACAGTATTAGCCTTACTCTAGAGCATACAGATCTACCCAAGACTATTGTACCAGAGGAGATACAAGATGGTGTCCTCAATGCTATCGAGGCTTGTGTCAATGGCCCGATGAGTATGTTGCGTGACTTCCCCGAGATTGTTGAGAGCTCGACCAATATGGCTCGTGTGAGTCTTAAGGAGGGACGCTTCAGCGTATATTTCTTGGTACGCAGTTCGCTAGAGAGTCGCAAGTATGCCGTGGCTTCGTCGATAGAGAGTGCTATGGTGCTTTGTGGTGCTAGTGTTCGCTTTGATGGCTCTTATAATGGTTGGGCTCCCAATGCTAATAGTCCTATCTTGAGAACTATGACCAAGGCTTATGAGGAAGTATTGGGCGTAACCCCCAAGGTAACAGTTATCCACGCAGGTCTAGAGTGTGGTATTATCCAAGGGGTAATGCCCAAGATGGATATGATCTCGGTAGGGCCTACTATCCGCTCACCTCACTCTCCCGACGAACGTGTAAATATCGCGACTGTTGAGCGTACGTGGCAAGTCCTTAAGCGTGCACTCGAACTCGTATAATCCTATAAAAATTCAATAACAAACAGACAATAAAGCAATGAGTAAACACGCCTATGTATTCCCCGGTCAAGGAGCCCAGTTTGTGGGTATGGGGAAAGATTTATACGACAATTATCCAGAGGCAAAGGCTCTCTTTGAGCAAGCCAACGAGATCCTTGGGTTCCGTATTACGGATATTCTCTTTGAGGGAACAGACGAGGACCTCAAACAAACGAAAGTAACACAGCCAGCCGTCTTCTTGCACTCTGTGATACGTGCGATTTGTTTGGGTGATACCTTTAAGCCAGATATGGTTGCAGGACACTCTCTAGGAGAGTTCTCTGCTCTTGTCGCTTCGGGTGCCTTAAGTTTTGAGGACGGCCTTCGTCTTGTAAGTAAGCGTGCCTTGGCTATGCAGGCAGCTTGCGAACTACAGCCTTCTACGATGGCTGCTGTTCTAGGTCTAGAGGACTCTAAGGTCGTAGAGGTACTTAGCCAAATCCAAGATGATACTGTCGTTGCTGCCAACTTCAACTGTCCCGGTCAATTGGTGATCTCGGGGACTGTCAGTGGAGTAGAGAAGGCTTGTGAGTTGCTCAAGGCTGCTGGTGCTAAGCGTGCTTTACCCTTGAAGGTCGGTGGAGCTTTCCACTCTCCTTTGATGGAACCCGCGCGTGAAGAACTAGCCAAGGCTATCGAGGAGACACCCTTTGCGACACCTCGCTGTCCTATCTACCAAAACGTGACAGCCTCGGCTGTGACAGATGCAGAGGCGATCAAGAAGAACCTAATAGCCCAACTAACTGCACCTGTGCGTTGGACAGAGTGCGTGCAGGCTATGGTTGCTGATGGTGCTGTGCATTTTACCGAGGTGGGACCGGGTAATGTCCTCCAAGGATTGGTAAAGAAGATTGCAGCAGACGTTACGGCAGAGAGTATTGCCTAGGCTGTATCATTCTCACGACATTAGCCCCAAAGACCCTCAAAGGAAGGATTTCACCCTATCCTTTGAGGGTCTTTGCTTAATAAATTGTATCTTTGGATAGTATAAAATTATCACTCAACAAATAATATAACTTATAAATGACGTTGCAAAGATTATGCACCTTGGGCTTAGGCTTACTATTAGTTGCCTCCCCACTTGCGGCTCAGCGAACGCACAAACTACTCAAAGAGGACTGGCGATTTACACGTCAAGATGATCCCAACTCGATGCTACCCGAGTATAATGACAAGAAGTGGCAAAGCGTTGCAATACCGCACGACTGGGCTATATACGGGCCCTTTGGTATTGATAATGACAAGCAAAACTTAGCCATCGCTCAAGACGGACAGAAGCAGGCTATGGAGCATGCAGGACGTACTGGAGGGCTCCCCTTTGTAGGGACGGGTTGGTATCGTACTAAGTTTGAACTGCCTGCTAATTTGCAAGATAAGCACGTGAGACTTGTCTTCGACGGGGCTATGAGTCATGCCGAGGTATATGTCAATGGTAGTAAAGTAGGCTTTTGGCCCTATGGTTACAATTCGTTTCATTTCGACATTACGCCCTACGTCAAAGCAGGGGCTAGTAACACGCTAGCCGTACGTCTTGATAACAAACACGAGAGCAGTCGCTGGTATCCCGGAGCAGGGCTTTACCGCAATGTACACCTGATTACGACAAGTAAGGTCTTTATCCCTCAGTGGGGAATACAAGTACAGACTCCTAAGGTAACAAGTAAGGAAGCCGAGGTATCTACTGCTATCAAACTAAGTGGTCTTAAGGCTAATGAGGAGGTAAAAGTACGTACCAAGATCATCGATCCCTCGGGAGAGGTCGTAGGCACCCAGAGTAAAGACTACACACATCTCGGGGGCGAGGGTGAGGCCGTTTGTAAGTTGAATGCGAGCGTCATAAATCCTAGACTATGGGATATAAAGCAGGGTAATCTCTATCGCTTGGTTGTAGACCTTGAGAAGAACAATCAAGTATTAGATACCGATACCGTAACCTTTGGTATCCGTACTGTGGAGTTAAGGCAAGATGAGGGCTTCTTCCTTAACGGTCGTAAGGTAAAGTTCCAAGGCGTGTGTCTACACCACGATCAGGGTCCACTCGGTGCGGTAGTTAATGAGGCATCGTACAGACGTCAGATACGCATTATGCAGGATATGGGTGTTAATGCGATCCGTACGAGTCATAATATGCCAGCCCCAGAGTTCGTTCGCCTTTGTGACGAAATGGGTATGATGGTGATGGCTGAGAGTTTTGATAGTTGGAAGGACCCTAAGGTTCCCAACGGATACAACCTCTATTACGATGAGTGGCACGAGAAAGATTTGGTTAACGAACTACATCAGTTCCGCAACTCTGCCTCTATTATTATGTGGTGCATCGGCAACGAGGTAAGCGAGCAATGGAAGTATGAGGGTGTCAAGCGTGCTCGTATTCTACAGAATATCTGCCATAGGGAAGACCCCACTCGTCCTGTAACTAATGGTATGGACAACCCCTTGGCTGTAATGCATAATGGTATGGCTAGTTTGCTCGATGTACCGGGCTTTAACTATCGTCCTTTTATCTACGACTCTGCTCATCGCGTACTTCCTCAGGGGTATGTCCTAGGTAGCGAGACTGCCTCAACGCTTAGTTCTCGAGGTGTCTATAAATTCCCCGTTGTGCGTAAGAGTATGGCGAAGTATCCCGACCATCAGGCATCAAGTTACGATGTAGAGCATTGTGGTTGGAGCAACCTTCCCGAAGATGATTGGATGTGGCACGAAGACCGCTCTTGGATGATGGGGGAGTTTATTTGGACGGGCTTCGACTACATAGGTGAGCCTACACCCTATTATAGTGATTGGCCGAGTCACAGTTCGCTTTTTGGTGCAGTAGACCTTGCTGGTATTCCCAAAGATCGCTTCTGGCTCTATCGCTCTCATTGGAACAAGGAGGCTACAACCTTACATATCCTACCACACTGGACATGGCAAGGTCGTGAGGGAGAGGTAACACCCGTTTTTGTCTATACAAGTTATCCCGAGGCGGAGTTATTCATCAACGGTAAGAGCCAAGGGCGTATCAAGAAGGATAAGAGTGTAACGCTAGAGGGAACTTTTGCAGACAAGTCTAAGGGTAAACTTACAGAGTCTGCTATCAAAAACTTCGACCGACAGAAGCGTTATCGCTTGATGTGGCTCAATACCAAGTACGAACCCGGAACTATCAAAGTCGTTGCTTACGATGAGAGTGGCAAGGCGGTAGAGAGTAAGGAAGTACATACAGCAGGTAAGCCCGATCGCCTTGTCCTCTCGGTAGACAGACAAGTGATTGATGCTAGTGGTGAGGATATTGCTTTCGTTCGCGTTAGCCTCGTCGATAAGCAGGGAAATCTTATTCCTAATGATGAGCGTTTGGTAAACTTCAGCGTTAAGGGTGCAGGTACCTTTAGGGCGGCAGCCTCTGGTAATCCTGCTTCTCTCGATTTGTTTCACTTACCTAAGCACCATCTATTCTCAGGTGAGTTGACCGCACTCGTGCAGTCTGGGAAGAAAGCAGGCGAAATTACCTTTACGGCTAGTGCCTCGGGTGTTAAGAGTGCCAGCCTTACGATACGCGTTAAGTAACAGCATATTTCAATCAAAGCCCGTGTAGACCACAAGGTCTACACGGGCTTTTCTTTTGTGTGACTGCTTCTCCTAGGGTGATGAGGCTTGGGTGAGTACAGCCTAATGTGATCGGCATATAATCTAGCATCTTAATCGACTCAATTTATCAACCTCTCATTCGAAGATATACCTCTCGGAAACCTAATGCTGATCGGGGCTATGACAAGATACTTAGACGTCCATCGAAGAGATACTTAGACGTCACGTGACAAGATACTTAGGCGTCAATTGACATCTAAGTATCTCTTCAATTCAAGCCCCAATAGCACGTCAAACTAAGCCCAAGCATCTTGTCGAAATGAGGTAAAGTTTTGAGCGAATTGGAGGTGTTCTGGGTATTGCCTCTCGATTTTATTCTCCACTCAATCGTAGCGTAACGATCAATCTTAATAAGCCCTTGTAGGCTCTCCCAAAGTTGTGTATATTTGCGTATAGTCCGAGGTAAGGATTAGTGTCTTAGTAGCCTAGGAATACTAAGCCAAATTAACTACTGCTGTGAGGATAAGAGTCGCCACAGAGCCACTCTACACTGTGTAATGATATTTTGCGAGCGATGAAACCTGTCAATCTACAATCCCTCCTTGCTTCGTATGATAATCTCGAGAGGGCAACATTGGATAAGTATCTTAGTTACTCAGCCACCCGACTCAAAGCACACGAGTGGGGGAGTCTAAGGGCTTTGAGAGATTATCTTGCAGGTGGTGGTATCTTGCCTGCGAGAGTACTCGATGCTTTTTATCTAGGCTATAAGATCCCTCAGATAGGTAAGGAGTTTGACCTGCTTAAACTATGTATCGAGCCAGATGGGCATCACTCGATCATCAATATCGAACTTAAGACAGATGCCGACAAAGAGAAAGTTGAGCGACAACTAAGGCGTAATCATTATTACCTCAAATTCGCAGAGTGCCGTGTGTATCTGTTTACATTTGTCGAGCATACTAAGACGCTCTATACTTGGGTCGATGACAAACTTGAGGTTTGCTCGCGTGATATGCTGCTAGACTTACTGATGAGAGTTATCCCAAGGCAAGATGTTGTCCTTGATCATCTATTTGATCCTAAGCATTATCTGATCTCACCATTCAACGATCCCGAGCGTTTTATGCAAGGGGAATACTTCCTCACTACACATCAAGAGATGATCGAGCGTAATGTATTGACTTGGGCTGATGATCAATCTAAAGGACAATTCGTATCTATTGAGGGAGCCGCTGGGACAGGTAAGACTTTGCTGACCTATCATATTGCTAGACAACTAAAAGAGGCTGGATATAGGGTGCTGGTACTACACTGTGCGAGCATCAATCACGGTCAGTTGAGGCTGATAGAGGATTATGATTGGGAGATCAGAGAGGCAAAAGACTTAGTACAGATTAAGACTAGTTTGTGTGACTTCTTGATTATAGATGAGGCTCAGAGGTTAAGATCTTGGCAACTTAAAACGCTAACAGCCTTATCCTGCCGTTGTATCTTATCGTTTGATCCATTACAGTGCCTTAGTGAAGAGGAGTTTCGTCTGAATGCAGATCAAACTATACGAAATCTTGCAAGTCCTAATAACCACAAATTGACGAATAGTATTCGCACGAATAAGGAACTTGTGGGCTTCATTACACAGATCCTAGATAGTCGTAAGAATTGGGAGATCGAGGGTGCTGATATTGAGGTTTGTAACTTCTACTCTGCCAAGGAACTAAGGTCTTACCTAGAGTATCTAGATGAACTTGGGTGGATAACGCCTCAGTACACACCGCTTAGATATGACACCGCCAAGTATGAGCGTTATTTCGCCTCAAGGGAGCGTAGTGCTCATGGGATTATTGGCTTGGAGTACGATGGTATCGTTGCCGTTATAGATGAGCATTTTTATTACGATGATAAGGGCTTGCTGTGCTGTAAGAAGATCAACACGGGGAATACCTATTCGCTCAAGAGTATGTTTTATCAGATTGTGACAAGAGCACGTAAACGACTATGTATCATAGTCCTGAATAATGATCCTTTGCTGGAGCGTTGCCTTGATATTCTTGGGCGTGGGGCGAGCCGTAGTGAGGTAAGTCGTGATTAGGGTCTTATCCTTTTGCCTAGATATACAATTACTTATGCTGGTAGCCTATCCTTGTAGCCCCTATGTGCTGGAAAAATCGTATCTTTGTAAGTATTAGTAACATTTGCCAAGATGAGCGAAGAAATCAAAGACATAAACAATAGTGCAGATTACTCTGCAAGCAGTATTACCGTCCTTGAAGGACTTGAGGCAGTGCGTAAACGCCCTGCTATGTACATCGGCGACATCGGTGAGAAAGGTCTTCATCACCTCGTATATGAGGTCGTGGATAACTCTATTGACGAGGCTCTCGCAGGTTATTGCACTGATATTGAGGTAGACATCAACGAGGATAACTCTATCGAGGTACGTGATAACGGACGTGGTATCCCCGTAGACCTACACGAGAAAGAGGGTAAGAGTGCTCTCGAGGTGGTATTGACGGTACTACACGCAGGGGGTAAGTTTGACAAGGGATCATATAAAGTCTCGGGAGGTCTGCACGGAGTAGGTGTGAGTTGTGTGAATGCTCTATCAACCTACCTCAAGGCTACTGTACATCGTGATGGTAAGATACACGAGATGGAGTTTAGTTGTGGGGTGCCTACGAGTGAATTGATGATTACGGGTACTACAGATAGGACGGGTACTACGGTAACATTCAAGCCCGATACGTCTATCTTCGTCGTAGGGGAATATCAGTTTGATATTCTTAGTAATCGCCTTCGAGAGCTGGCTTACCTCAATGCAGGGATCAAGTTGACGCTCACCGATAAGCGTGTAGTGAGAGAAGATGGCTCTTATCGTAGTGAAACATATTACAGTGAGGAGGGACTCAAAGAGTTTGTAACTTACATCAATCGTAGCAAAGAGGCTCTTATTCCCGATGTAATACATATCATTACCGAGAAACAAGGCATACCGGTAGAGGTGGCTATGACCTATAACTCATCTTATACCGAGAATGTCTATAGTTACGTAAACAACATTAACACGATAGAGGGCGGTACGCACCTAGCGGGCTTCCGCAGAGGTCTTACGCGTACGCTCAAGAAGTATGCAACCGATACCAAAGCACTAGAGAAAGCCAAGGTAGAGATTACGGGTGATGACTTCCGCGAGGGTTTGACGGCAGTCGTTAGCATTAAGGTTGCCGAGCCACAGTTTGAGGGTCAGACCAAGACGAAACTAGGTAACAACGAAGTGATCGGTGCCGTAGATATGGCAGTAAGCGAGGCTTTGGAGATCTACCTCGAGGAACACCCCAAAGAAGCCAAGACTATCGTTGATAAGGTTGTACTTGCTGCTATGGCTCGACAGGCTGCTCGTAAGGCAAGAGAACAAGTACAACGTAAGTCACCACTTGCTGGGGGAGGATTGCCCGGTAAACTTGCAGACTGCCAAAGCAAGGATCCCGCAGTTAGTGAGTTGTTCCTTGTCGAGGGGGACTCGGCTGGAGGTACAGCCAAGCAAGGACGAGCAAGAGAGTATCAGGCGATCTTACCACTACGAGGTAAAATCCTTAACGTAGAGAAAGCCATGCAACACAAAGTCCTAGAGAGCGAGGAGATACGTAATATCTATACGGCTCTGGGTGTGACTATTGGTACCGAGGACGATAGTATGGCTCTGAACTTATCAAAGTTGCGTTATCATAAAGTGATCATTATGACCGATGCTGACGTGGACGGTAGCCATATTGCCACTCTGATACTAACTTTCTTCTTCCGCAATATGCGACCTCTCATCGAGCAGGGATACGTCTATATTGCCAATCCACCTCTTTATCTCTGTAAGAAGGGTAAGATACAAGAGTATTGTTGGACGGAACAACAGCGACAAGACTTCATACGTCGTGTGGCTGATGGTGACGAGAAAGCAGTGACGACACAACGCTATAAGGGTCTTGGTGAGATGAACGACGAGCAACTCTGGGAGACAACAATGAACCCAGAGAACCGCACACTACATCGCGTGTCGATCGAGAACGCAGCAGAGGCTGATCAGATATTCTCTATGCTAATGGGTGATGAGGTAGCACCTCGTCGAGAGTTCATCGAGGCTAATGCAACCTATGCACGTATTGATGCTTAATAGCCATAGTTACTTATGTACACTACAACTGATTTATCGCCAACACTTAGTCGGCTTAATCAAGAGGTAGACCAATACTTAGGGAGAGATCGACGTGTCTCTCCCTTTGTCGTTGCTAAGCCTCGTATTGCTGTATCTGTCCATGTGACAGATTTAGGTTCTTGTGTTGCTCGTCCTTATACCGATGCCATCATAAGGGCTGGGGGGATCCCTGTTATAGTTCCTGTCACAGAGGATCTAGATACGCTCTTCTCTGCTTTGTGCCAAGTTGATGGATTGCTCCTTACGGGTGGTGCCGATATTCATCCTATTTACATGGGGGAGGAAGCCCTACCGGGGCTTGGTACGATCTCAATAGATAGAGATCGTTACGAACTAAAACTTATCCGTTTGGCAAGACGCCTATCGTTGCCGATATTAGGTATTTGTCGTGGGCATCAGATCTTAGGGGTGGCTTATGGCTCTATCTTATATCAAGACATTGTGAACCAGCATAGAACTGACGATAGTCTTAACCATGCTCCTCAGATCAGCAAAGAGTTACCTCATCATAAACTACGCTTTAGCACAGCAGTTCCCAATCGCCTTGAGGATCTCCTGCGTGGAGAGGTTGACGAGGAATTGTGGGTGAATAGCCTACATCATCAAGCCATAAGGGAGTTGTTCCCGCCTTTTGAGGAGGTGGCTTTTGCAAGCGACGGTATTAACGAGGGCATTGATGCCTATCCCGAACTAGACATTCTTGCTGTGCAGTGGCACCCCGAGCAACTTGTTGCCGGTGGAGATGCAAGGCAGTTAAGACTCTTTGAGCACTTATGTGAGCGTGCGACTCTCTATAAGCGTGCTAGAGCCTTCCACTCTGAGTATATCTGCCTAGACTCTCATACCGACACTCCCATGTTCTTTGCTGAGGGCTTTGATATTAAGAATAGTGATAAGACACGAGTAGACTTAACGAAGATGATACTCGGAGGTATACATACAAGTGTTATGGTGGCTTATCTTCCTCAAGGTGAACTTACTCAAGAGGCTCATCAGAAAGCCCGTATCTATGCCGAGGATAAGTTAAGCGAATTGCATCGACAGATTAGCCGTTATCCAGATTTAGCATTAGTATGTCGTACGCCTGATGAAGTTCTTAAGGCCCATCTATTAGGTCGTAAGGCTATCGTTCCGGCAATAGAGAATGGATATGCTATTGGAGAGGACTTGACTGCCATCGAAGATCTACATCGCACCTACGGCTTAGCATATATTACGCTGTGCCATAACGGAGATAATGCAATATGTGACTCTGCTCGTAAGAGTACTGCTACTCACGGAGGCTTAAGTGACTTTGGTTACGATGTGGTGCGAGAGATGAATAGGCTTGGGATAATGATTGACGTTAGCCACGCAGGAGAAGCAACTATACGAGATGTTCTCGAGGCGAGTACACAACCGATCATTGCTAGTCACTCCTCTGTGCGTAGCCTATGTGACCATGCTCGCAATCTTAGTGATGAGCAAATCGTAGCGATCGCTAATAAGGGTGGGGTAGTGCAAGTATGTTTGTATGCAGGCTTCATCAATGAGCAAGATCACGAAGCAAGTGTCCTAGATGCTGTCGAGCATATTGAGTATATTATAAGACTAGTAGGTATCGAGCATGTAGGCATAGGTTCAGATTTTGACGGCGATGGAGAACTGATAGGTTGCAGGACAAGTGAGGATCTGATCCGCATTACTATCGAACTCTTGAAGCGAGGATATAATGAGGACGAACTTGCACTATTGTGGGGAGAGAACTTCCTCCGCGTATGGGAGGCATGCCGGAATAGTGCTGAGAGTTGCTAGCGAGCAATTAGGACTGCCCAGTAGGACAGAGTATAAATAGCAAAGGGGACTAGTATTGCGATGTACTAGTCCCCTTTGTTGTATTGTATTGTCTAGAGGGTTTCTGCGTGCAATCTACCCAAATACGCTTACCAACTACGGCTCCATAGATCTTCCTAGAGAAGTGGATTTATCAGGCTTGAGCCTAATAACCTAAGGCTGGGAGATTATACTAACGATGGATAGGTTTACACCAAGGTTAGGGGATAACCCTAGGTCCCAAGGAAGGTCCGAATGACTTGAGCAACCTTGTTGATGCACTGCTCCAAATCATCGTTTACTATCTGTACGTCAAACTGCTTAGCAGAGGATAGTTCACTTTCTGCTTTGGCAAGACGCTCTGCGATAACCTCGGCACTATCTGTCCCCCGACCCTCTAAGCGTTGGCGTAAGACATCAAGGCTTGGTGGTTGTATGAATAGGCTTAAAGCATCGGAGCCATAAGTACGTTTAATGTTGAGTCCTCCTACGCAATCTACGTCAAAGATGACAAATCCCCCAAGGGTGTCGATACGCTCAATCTCCGACTTCAGAGTCCCATAGTAACGATCGGTATAAACCATCTCCCACTCGAGGAAGTCGCCTCGCTCTATGTGATCTCTAAATTCCTCGGGTGTGAAGAAGTAGTACTCTACACCGTGCTGCTCTGCTCCTCTAGGGGGACGACTCGTTGCCGAGATAGAGAAGTGTAGGTTGAGATCTGGGTAGTCTGTCATCAACCGCTTTATTATCGTACTCTTACCCGTTCCCGAGGGAGCCGATATGATGATCACTTTTGCCACTAGCGTCCCTCTATCGCTGCTTTTACTTTCTCTGTCACTTGGCTAGCGATCTCTTCTCTCAAGGCTTCGTTGCTCAAGAGTAGAGCCTTTACCGCTTCGCGTCCTTGTCCGAGTTTGTTATCTCCGTAACTAAACCAAGAACCGCTCTTCTTAATGATCTCATGCTCGACACCAAGGTCAATGATTTCGCCCGTGCGAGATATACCCTCACCAAAGACTATATCAAATTCGCATTTACGGAAAGGTGGGGCAACCTTGTTCTTGACAATTTTAACCTTGGTAAGGTTACCGAAGACATCTTCCCCGTCCTTAATAGCACTACCCTTACGAACGTCAATACGTACCGAGGCATAGAACTTAAGAGCATTACCCCCAGTAGTTGTTTCTGATGGCCCATACATCACACCTATCTTCTCTCTCAATTGGTTGATGAAGATACAAGTCGTGCTACTCTTGTTTACGGCTCCCGTGATCTTACGTAGTGCCTGCGACATTAGGCGAGCGTGCAAACCGACATTATTGTCCCCCATATCTCCCTCGATTTCTTTCTTTGGTGTCAGTGCAGCCACAGAGTCGATAATAACAAGATCTACCGCTCCCGAGCGAATGAGTTGCTCTGCTATGTCGAGTGCTTGCTCTCCGCTGTCTGGCTGTGCAATCCAGAGTTGATCGACATTGACACCTAGTTTACGAGCATAGGTAGGGTCAAAGGCATGTTCTGCGTCTATAATGGCAGCAATCCCTCCAAGTTTTTGTACTTCGGCAATTGCGTGTATTGCGAGCGTTGTCTTACCCGAAGACTCAGGGCCATATATCTCTACTATACGTCCACGAGGATAACCCCCTACGCCAAGAGCAATATCTAAGCCCAAAGACCCCGAGGGAATAACCTCGATCGCTTCTTGTGGCTGTGCTCCCATATTGATAATGGCACCCTTGCCATGGAGTTTCTCTATATTAGCCATTGCACTCTGCAAGGCTTTGAGTTTGCTTTCTTCTGTAGCCCTCACTACAGGAGGTAACTTCTTATCATCTGCCATAATCTGTCTACTTTTATATTGACTATTACTTATACATACAAAAATACACAAAATATAGACGCCTAGAGGAGGATCCCCTCGATAAATAACAAAATATCTAATCTCTTGACCTTCGCTTGGTAGACTTCTAGGGCCTCGGAGTGAAGACGCAAGCGTAGTAAACGAGGGTATAGAGATAGCCGAAGATCCATTATACGGGAGAGATCGTATGAGGCTCTTTCCCTTTGTCGAAGTCTTGAGTATAAAAAACTTGCTTGTTAAATTACCTCTCCTGAACGCCAAGCCTTGACGGATAAAAATCGTGTCTTGATTTTTAAGTGTCAAGGCTTGACGCTTATCCGCCACGTCTTGACGCATAGATTGCGATATAGTCGATAGGTAGTGAGTGTATATGTATCATACTACCTTCCTCCAGTATCATACTGATGTCCCTTGAATGCGATTGTACTAGGCTTATTAGGGTTTGAATTGTTTCCTTCATTTAGCCCTACTCTTATCTAGACCTAACACGAGGAGAGGGCTTAATCTTTGATGGATTAAGCCCTCTCTAAGATACAGAACCAAGTTTATTGCAATGATAACTCTAAGGGTAAATGCACTATATAAGTAAGGCCCTGCATAACTTCATGAGTGTTAAGACGGTTATACAGAGCCTTGCAATAGGTCGGGGTGGTGTCCTATGGATTATCTTTTGTTGGTCAATCTATCAACGACTATCGCGATTGCTCCGTCGCCAGTAACGTTGCAGGCTGTACCAAAACTATCCATCGCAATATAGAGAGCAATCATTAGGGCTTGAGTAGCCTCATCGAAGCCCAGCATTGATTGTAGTATGCCAAGGCAAGCCATTATTGCTCCTCCGGGCACTCCCGGTGCGGCAACCATTGTAATACCTAGCATACAGATGAAGCCTGCATACTGTGCAAAGTCAATAGGAATACCCATCATCATCATTAGAGCCATCGAGCAACATACAATCTTAAGGGTACTTCCCGAGAGATGAATAGTAGCACACAGAGGGATAACGAAGCCAGCAATCTCCGGAGATACTCCATTACGCTTGGTCTGCTCGAGCGTTACGGGTATAGTTGCTGCCGATGATTGTGTCCCGAGAGCCGTAAAGTAAGCCGGCATCATACGGGCAAGCAAGCGAAATGGATTTTGCTTACTTATAATCCCTGCGGCTGTAAACTGCAAGACCAAGAGTATGATGTGAAGTAAGAAGATGAGTCCGATTATCTTGACGAAGACCACGAGAATGCTATATACTTGTCCTGTGAACGTCATCTCCAAGAAAATACCAAATATATAGAGCGGTAGTAGTGGTATGATGATGGAGTGTATTAGCCCCGTTATTATCTTCTCGAGATCACCCATACAAGAGCGTAGGGCATTAGACTGGAGTGAAGCCATTCCTAGTCCTAGTACAAAGGCAAGAACCAAGGCTGTCATCACGTTCATAAGAGGAGGAATACTGATGCTAAAGAATGGTACTAATCCGCTATTCTGTACATCAGTGTTGCTTAGAGCAGATGCCTCTACTAGCGAGGGAAACATCGTTACGCTAGTAGCGTAAGCAAAAAATCCCGAGAAGAGCGTCGCTCCATAGGCGATAGCGACAGTCATCAGAAGCATACGTCCGGCACCCTTGCCAATATCGGCTATTGCGACACTTACAAGTGCTAAGATGATCAATGGTATTGAGAAGCCTAGCAGTTGGCTAAATAAGCCATTGAGGGTTGTAAAGATGCGGACGATACTCTCGGGTAGTAAGTTCCCAAGACATACCCCAAGGGCTATGGCGATGACAATACGCCCAAGCAGGGGAATACGAAATCTTTTCATGATACTATACTGTGTTGTTTCAAGCAAAATGCCCCATAGCCCGGTATGGGAACTATGAGGCACTTTATCCTTAAAGGGTAGATTAGTTTACTTGGCTACACGCTCTAGCCACTTCACCATGCTGAGCATTACAAGCATAGAGAGTAGACAAGCACCTGCGAAGCATACCCATACACTCCATATAGGTAGAGCATCGTAAAGGATCGTTCCTACGAATAGCAACGAGTTACCTACGGCCGTAGCACACAACCATAGCCCTTGCATAATACTTTGTAGGTGAGGAGGGGCTACCTTTGATACGAATGCAATACCTAGAGGCGAGATAAACAACTCTGCGAGTGTAAGGATAAGATATGTCAATACGAGGAGCCAAGGAGAAGCCTTAGTGAATGCTACGCCACCCTCACTGATCTCTGAGTAGTTGGGTAGTGAGATAGAGCCGACAGACATTACTACGAATGCCATGGCTGCAATGAACATACCGATCACAATCTTCATTGGCGTTGATGGGTCCATGTTACGACGCTTTAGGTACGAGAATAAAGCCAGTACAAATGGAGTCAATGTAACCACGAAGAATGGATTGACAGCTTGGAAGATCTCGGCACCCTTAAGTTCTGTAAATCCTAGGTTAATAGAGATCGGAGATAGGTCTACATAGTCACGTGCAAACAGCGTAAGGGCTACTCCGTTTTGGTGGAAAGACATCCAGAAGAAGATAACGACACCAAACACAGCACATAGAGCAAGGATACGTTGCTTGATCTCAGATGCCGACATTTTGATCTCTTCCTTACTTACTGTTTGGGTTACAACTGGAGCATCTTTTTGGTCAGCGGGGAACTTAGACTTATTCAATACATAGATTGTAAGAGAGATAAGCATAGCCGCAACAGCCGCCCAGAAAGCATAGTGGAAGCCCGTATTGAAGATACCTAGATATTGACTAGCAAATGCCAAGGCGTCCGACTCAACGTTGGTTGCACCTACTCCCTTTGCCAACTCGATGAAGTCTGCGGGTATATCTGTGCCGTTGCTGTTGATCACCTTGTGACATAGTTGAGGAAGTGAGGCATCGTACTTGAAACCATTACTCATCAGCCACCAGCTGCGGATACCTACTGCTATCAAAGGAGCAAAGATAGCACCTACGTTGATGAACATATAGAAAAGGCTGTAACCCGACTCACGCTGTGAGCGATACTCATCGTTGTCGTACATACGCCCGATAAGAGTCGTAAGGTTGCCCTTAAACAAGCCGTTACCTAGAGAGATGAGTGCAAGTGCTCCATAAGTAATCCAGAGCCAAGTAGAGTCCGAACCTCCGGGGATACCCAACAAAGCGTATCCTCCCGTCATAACCAAAAGTCCCACAAGGATCGTACCCTTGTAGTTCTTGAGAGAGTCGGCTATAATACCTCCGACAAGAGCGAGGACATACACAGAACCATAAAAGATAGAGTACACTGTACTTGCATACTCTTTACTGATGTCAAACTTCGCTTGTAGGAATAGCAAGAGTATTGCCATCATGATGTAGAAGCCAAAGCGTTCGCCCATGTTAGCAAGCGAAGCTGCAAGTAGCCCCTTGGGGTGATTTTTGAACATAGTGTAATTGATTATTATAGTTATTATATTATTCCGTTGTTACTCTATCGAGTGCACCTGAGTGAGGATCTAGATAGATAGCAGTAGTCCCAGCCTCTTTGATATTGAACATCTTCTTACTCAAACTCTGTATCGATCCCACTTGAGTGATAGGTACTCGTGTGCTAAGCAGTTGTTTCCCCTTAAGATATAGACTCAACTCGCCTAATCCCGGGATATTGTATATGATCCCCTCTAGTTTCTCTCGTCGCTGTCTTTCCTTATGGTCTAGTTCGGGGCTACGCTCGAGTATTCGCAGGGAGAAAGTCAAGGCATCGCCCGACAGATCATCATTAGTCACTAAGCCCCACTGTTGCGATATGCGACATAGCAGGCGATCATTGATGTCTTGGCTCTCGGGCACGATGCGGTAGGTGAAAGTCTCTACACGATATGTTGTATCTCCCTCGAATAGGCGAAGAGCACGTTTCTCTTCCGTCCTCAACTTATCGAGAATTAGACGCATACTCTCCCCATCTTTGGGCATCTGCTCGACCGAACCAGAGACAATACTCATGGCGTACTCACGTACCTCGTATAGATATGAGGCTGCCAACTCTGCCCTCTTAGATGGCGTTGTCGCTAGGCTGTACTCTTGCGACAATGCAGGCATCTGTCTGTCGGGTAGGGGATAACTCGTTTCTTTGGGCAAGGACTCTAGTTTGGGAGCCACAGCACCATTGATACTATATAAGACGCCGTTGGGCATAAGGCTCACAAAAGGAGCAATTGACTTCTTGTCAAATGCCACAACATATCGTTTACTACTGTCTGCTACCCCGATCGTCTGTACTTTGAGGTCTTGTACCTCGTAGTAGTTACGCTCTTGTGTTTCGACCTCTTTCCCTAGATACTTGGCAGCCCAAGGAGCCAGTTCGCCCGGAGTAAAACGTTTGTGCAGTAAGGTAAGTGTAACCTGATATTCGGTTTGAGGCAGTGTATAGACGACCCCATAATCATTTTCGCTTGTAGCATTATAGCGTTGCACTTGTGCTGTAGCCCAAGGAGATACGCAAAGGGCAAGCAAGGGTACAAGGATTTGCCTTGTTAATTTTATTGGCTTACTCATTAATATTCTTAGATTGAACATATAAAAGGGTAAACAGATACCTCTCAAAAATATCCACCCACAAAGATAAGAAAAAAGTCGACTTTCACACATAAACGTAATTAAATTATGGAGGCTACATCTTCGTTCTCTGCCTCTAGAGTGTACGACTTGTAGTGTCTGCTATGCTCCGCTTGAGGTCTTTGGTCTGTGCTGTTTGCCTGCTCCTCAAGTATATCTCGGAGTGATAGCTAAGAAGTCGTATAGAGGAGGTGAGGGGTGTTTATCGGTTTAGGATAAAGTGATATATGTTGGGTCTAAGCCTCTAGGGATATAGGGATTTATCTAAGGCTATGCCTTGACGTGGTATTGGGTGATCCTACAAGGCATAAAGGGCTAGGTGTAGGGTAAGACCTCATCACTCCAAAATAGTGTAAGATTTACACTGAATTGAAGGGATACTTAGACGTTGATTGAAGACTAAGTATCTTGTCACTTGACGTCTAAGTATCTCTTCGATGGACGTCTAAGTATCTTGTTATAACCCCGATCAGCATTGGCTCTCCGAGGGGTATCTTTAGACTGCTTTTGCTTCTTCTCTTGCTGTCTTGAGATAGAGGTATTAGGTGTGGGGCGGGGTGGAGTATATTGGGTCGTATAATCGGGATATTCGGTGCTATCGGTAGTATCGTTACCCTTTTTCTTGTGGGGTTGTTAGGCTTTTTAGCCCAAGATATAGGTCTTATCGCTTATCGGGTATTTATGTATAGGTCCTCAAGGTGCGTGGGGTGGGCAGTATAGGATAGATAAATATATCCTCCCCAAGGGGTATCTTTTGTTACTTTATCGTATCTTTGCAGGATATGAAAAATGAGGATATAACAAGTAATATATACACTCCCGAACTTATAGCCTTTGCACAGACTGGTGTTGAGTTTGCAACCTTACTCGAGCAGGGTGCAGACAAGGCTATTTATATAGAGCAACTCCTAAGAACGCTTCCTCGACTATACGGCTTGATGCTAAGTTTGCCTAATTACTTCTTTAGTCCCGAAGAGGATATTCTTGAGGAGTATATCAGCGAGTTTAGTTATGAGCGTGTGCGTACCCGTGCCGAGGAAATCCTAGGCGAGGACGATATGTACCTCAGTACAGCCTCGGGCGATATGCAGTATAGCGATACGCCATTGGCTACCCATCTCAGTGAGCAGTTGGCAGATGTTTATCAACACGTGGGTAACTTGCTTGGGATCATCAAAGAACAAAACGAGATAGCCCTCCCTAGTGCAATCGGCAGATGTCGATTATATTGGCAAGAGCATTGGGGACTAGCACTCATCTCGGCACTAGGCGCCTTGCATCAGATCTATGTGCGACTTAGTCCTAGAGATGACTTTGAGCAAGACGAGGATAATGAGTATTACGACGAAACAGATGAAGCATAATTTTACTCAATATAACCTGCCTAGTGACATCAGTAAGGAAGAACTAGACAGTTTGCCTAGGGCTACCTTCTTTGGGCGTATTGTGGTAGTTGATACTGCACGCAAACTTACGGAGGCAGTCAAAGCCTTGAAGGCGTGTAGTGTCGTGGGCTTGGATACTGAGACCAAACCCAACTTCGTCCCCGGTAAGAAGCGTCCCGTTGCACTCCTGCAAATATCAACGCTAGATACTTGTTTCCTCTTTAGGCTCAACCTAATAGGGCTACCCAAGGCTCTCTGTGCAATTATGGAGGACGAGAATATACTCAAAATAGGACTTAGCCTACGAGATGATCTTGTCGGACTCAAGCGTTTGACACCATTTGAGCCTGCTGGCTTCGTTGAGTTGCAACAACTTGCACCAGCCTACGGACTACGCTGTGCTAGCCTACAAAAACTCTACGGCTTGCTCTGTGGTGCCTATATGAGCAAATCACAAAGAATGACCAACTGGGAGGCAAGCACGCTTACAGAGCAACAGCAACACTATGCTGCTCTCGATGCCTATGCTAGTCTTGAGGTGTATCATAAGTTAATGGCTTTGCCAGCCCCAACACCCACTCAATTCGGACTAATCTATCTATGATCAATAATACAATAGTCGCTACCATCAAACTCTTACCTCGCAAAGAGGAGTCTTTGTTACGTTTCCACCCTTGGGTATTCTCGGGTGCTATTGCCTCTATCCACGGCGATGTTTACGACGGAGCCTTAGTACGTGTTACAAGCCATAAGGGCGAGCCTCTAGGAGTAGGACACTGGGGAGAGGGAAGTATTGCTGTGCGAATGCTTAGTTTCATCAGCAACGAAGAGATTGATGCTAGTTTTTGGGAGAGTAAACTCATCGCAGCACTACTTGTGAGGCAAAAGGCAGGCTTACTACGTCTAGATACAGACGAAAGTAAGCGTAACAACGTATATCGCCTTGTACACGGTGAGGGAGATCAACTTCCCGGGCTTGTCATAGATGTGTATGGTAATACTGCCGTGATGCAAGCCCATAGTATGGGTATGCATTATAGTAGGGAAGCCATTGCCAAGGCTCTTGTCTTTGCTTACCAAGAACTATGTGGTGCCAATACACTTGAGGCTATATATTATAAGAGTAGTACGACCTTGCCCACCAAGGAAGCACGCGAACTATGCGAAGATGGCTTTCTCTATGGACATACAGAGGCTCAGCCAGTATGGGAGAACGGCATTAAGTTCTTGCCCGACTGGTTACGAGGACAAAAGACAGGCTTCTTTATTGATCAGAGAGATAATAGAGCATTAGTAGAGTACTATGCCAAGGGTCGTAGTGTCCTTAATGCTTTTTGCTATACGGGCGGGTTCTCTCTATATGCCTTGCGAGGTGATGCCTGTCAAGTGGACTCTCTTGACAGTTCGTCAAAAGCGATGTATCTTACCGAGGAGCATGTACGCCTCAACTATGGGGACTGTCCTCGTCACCACTCTATTACGCAAGATGCCTTTGAGTATCTCGATCAGATGCCCGAGAATAAGTATGACTTGATCATACTTGATCCTCCGGCTTTTGCCAAGCATCGCAAGGTACTACGTAATGCTTTGATCGGCTATCGTCGTATCAATACACAGGCTTTCAAAAAAATAGCACCGGGGGGGATCATATTTACTTTCAGTTGTTCCCAAGCAGTAAGCAAAGAGGAGTTTAGGCTTGCCGTATTTACCGCTGCCGCTGCATCGGGAAGACACGTACGTATCCTACATCAGTTAACGCAGCCCCTAGACCATGCTATCAGCATATACCACCCCGAGGGAGAGTATCTCAAGGGCTTAGTGTTGGAGGTTGATTAGCCTAACGCGTATAGTTATGCCTAAAAAAGATAAGAATATAGATCAACTATTTGAGAGCATACTCAATCAAGATACGGCTCTCTTCCCGATATTACCACAAGTGGAGGCAGACGATGACTTCGTACTGTCTGATGATATATCTACAGATGCTCTGCCCTTACTACCTCTGCGTAACGTAGTACTTTTTCCCGGTCAGATAGTCCCCGTATCTGTTGGTCGTGAGTCTTCGCAAAGACTTGTACGCTGGATACAAAAGACTGGGGGGTATTTCGGAGCAATTACACAGCGTGATAACGATGTAGAGGTGCCAGATCTCAAGCACCTTTACTCTGTTGGCGTTATTGCTCAGATAGACGGCTTGAGCGAAACGCTTGATGGCAAACTTGGGATTACGATCAAGGGATTACAGCGTTTCCGCTTAAGGGAAATAATCAGTACTAAGCCCTATCAAGTTGCCTCGGTGGAACTACTCCCCGAGTATGGTTATCCGACCGAGGAGCAAGAGCATAAGGTATTGACCAATACGCTCAAAGAGAACTTTGTCGAGATATATCGTATGCTGGGTAGACCTCTACCTCTCCCATATCTTGAGAAACTGCATCAGAGCCGTAATGTCGGCTTTATCATCAACTTCGTACTCACAGCAACGAGCGTTACGCTCCCTAATAGGCAGATGTTGCTTGAGATTGATGATCTACGATCTAGAGGTATTAAGGTACTGGCTTATCAGCAGGCTGAGTTGCAGATGCTACGCCTAAAGGTTAAGTTGAACGAGAAAGCCAAGAACGAGATCGAGCGACACAACAAAGAGTTCTTCTTACAGCAACAGATGCGTTCGATACAAGAGGAACTAGGTGGTGGTGATGACGAAATATCGGAACTTAGAGCACAAGCACAGACCATGCAGTGGAGTCCCGAGGTTGCTACGGTCTTTGAGAAAGAACTACGCAAGGCAGAGCGTCTTAATCCACAGACCCCCGACTACTCGGTACAGATGCAGTATCTGCGTACAGTCTTATCCTTGCCTTGGGGGATATGTACGACAGACAACTTTGACCTTAAGCGGGCTACTCGTGTACTTGATGAGCAACATTTTGGCTTGGAGAAAGTCAAGGAACGTATCCTTGAGCATCTAGCGGTACTCAAACTCAAGGGGAATATGAAGTCCCCCATCATTTGCTTGTACGGCCCTCCCGGGGTGGGTAAAACATCTCTAGGGAAAAGTATTGCCGAGAGCCTTGGGCGTAAGTACGTGCGTATCTCTCTAGGGGGAGTACACGATGAGGCAGAGATACGAGGACACAGACGTACTTATATAGGTGCGATGAGTGGTCGTATTATTCAGAGTCTACAAAAGGCGAAGAGCAGTAACCCGGTATTCGTTTTGGACGAGATTGATAAACTAGGGGATAACCATAAGGGTGATCCTGCCTCGGCATTGCTTGAGGTGCTAGATCCGGAGCAAAATACGACCTTCCATGATAATTACCTTGATATAGACTATGACCTCAGTAAGGTGATGTTCATTGCAACAGCCAATAGTCTGAGCAGTTTGTCACAACCCCTGCGAGATAGAATGGAGGTTATTGAGGTGTCGGGATATATTGCAGAGGAAAAGCATCAGATTGCTAAACGCCACCTTATACCCAGAGCCATTGAGGAGCATGGGCTAGGTGCTTATAATATCAAGTTTACTCCCAAAGCCATAGATACGATTATTGAGGAGTATACGAGAGAGAGCGGAGTACGTGCCCTCTCCAAGCGTATCGCCGAGATTATGCGTAAACTAGCATGGCATATTGGTCTAGAGCGAGAACTCCCTAAGAGCATTACTCCAGCACATGTAAAGGAATACCTAGGTAAGCCTAGTTTCCTAAGAGATCGTTATCAAGGGAATGATATTCCCGGGGTAGTCGTAGGTCTTGCTTGGACGAGTGTTGGTGGTGATATACTCTATATTGAGAGTAGTCTACACAAAGGTACAGAAGGTAAGTTTACGCTCACGGGGAACCTCGGTGACGTTATGAAAGAGAGTGCTGTATTGGCTCTTAGTTATATACGTGCTCATAGAGAACAACTAGGTATTGACGAGAATGCTCTCAAAGATAAGGAAGTGCATATACACGTACCAGAGGGAGCGGTTCCCAAAGACGGACCTAGTGCAGGGATTACGATCGTAACCTCGCTAGTATCTGCTATTACTGGTCGCAAGGTGAGATCCTCTATCGCTATGACGGGGGAGATGAGTCTGCGTGGTAAGGTACTACCTGTTGGTGGAATTAAAGAGAAGATACTTGCCGCCAAACGCTCTGGTATCACTAGTATCATCATGTGCCAAGAGAATGAGAAAGATGTCCTAGAGATAAAAGAAGAATATCGTAGAGGGCTTACAATCCATTATGTGGAGAGTATTATGGAGGTTGTTAACTTGGCACTGACGGACGAGATAATAGACTAAGAGGATTGAATCTAGCGTTTTACTGAGGTAGAGGTATCGGTCGTTAGACCGAGATAATGAGTTACTTGGACCACAACAAAACTCATAGAGGTGTATCCTCCTACTGAGAGCAAATAACTATGCATAGAGGCTTATCAGCAGTTTGCATGAAATAATATATAGAGGTATGCAAGAGCAAAATCACAAAACAAACGAAGAGCGTCTCTCCGTAATTGAGCGTTGTAGGGCTCTTTTTGAGGCGAAACTACATGATTATGGGACTTCGTGGCGTATTATGCGTCCAAGTTCGGTAACGGATCAGATCTATATTAAAGCAGGACGAATACGCACAATCCAAGAGCATGAGGCACGTATTCAAGAGGGCATTGATAGTGAGTTAATAGGGATTATTAACTACGGGATTATTGGAGTTATTCAACTTCGCTTAGGTGTTGAGGATAGCCCAACGATGAGTATCACCAAGGCCCTAGAAGAGTATGATAAGGTTGTGGCAGAAACCTTGGCATTGATGGATAATAAAAATCACGACTATGGAGAGGCTTGGCGTCAAATGCGTGTTGCCTCGATGGTGGATCTGATATTGATGAAAATATATCGTACCAAGCAACTCGAGGACTTGGCGAATGGTCCTATCGTTAGTGAGGGTATTGATGCCAACTATTTCGATATGATTAACTATGCTATCTTCTCTCTGATCAAACTCGGATATGAAGATTAAGGCCTTATTGATAGAGTTAGGGCGAATAATAATTGGCTTAACCTTTGCTCTATCTGGTTTCCTCAAGGCAATAGATCCTGTGGGAGTCGGGATCAAAGTACATGACTTCCAGACACAAGTCTTCGGGATAAGCCAACCAACCTTGATTGGTTTGTCCGAGCCTATTGCCTATCTATTGGTCGCTCTAGAGTTTTGTATCGGGGCTTTCCTCTTGATGGGGATATATCGTAGATTGACAAGTCGCTTGGCATGTCTGATGCTCTTGTTCTTTACCATAATAACTGGTTATAGTTATTTTACAGGAACGATGCCGGACTGCGGTTGCTTTGGTGATGCTATTAAACTCACGGCTTCTCAGACCTTTTATAAGAACCTCTTGCTGTTGCCCATCAGCGTATGCTTGGTTTGCTATGCTCAAGAGATAAAGCACCTATACTCCTTGCGTGAGCAATGGATCCCAGCGGCATTATCGATTGCTGGGATTGGTCTGTTTGTCTATACCAACGTACAGAGGCTCCCGTTTATTGACTTTCGTCCTTATAGTGTTGGTACCAACGTACGTGAGCGTATCCAAGTATCCGACTCATTGTATCAAGAGGCGATCAAAGCGAATACGCGCTACATCTATGAGAAAGATGGCAAGCGTCATAGTTTTGCAGTCGATAGTCTCCCCGATGACTCTTGGCGTTATGTAGAGATGATACAAGATGAACAACTCTTGATCACTCCTCCTCAAAGTCTATTGATACTTACTCCCGAGGGAGAAGACAAAACTGAAGAGATCCTAAGTGATACGACGGGGGTATTCTTGTTCCTTTCACCAGATTGGAAGCGAGCAAGCCAAGAGAAATACGAGGTTATGAACGAATTGTACCGCTACCTCCAAAGCAAAGAGATCAAGATGTACAGCGTATCTCCCACAATTGCAGATAATGCTGCCGAGTGGTTTTATCGTACGGGAGCAGAGTATCCTAGATTGTTTATTGATGCCACAACTATAAAGACGATGATACGTTCCAATCCGGGACTCGTCATTCTTAAAAATGGTATTGTCGTGGATAAACTCTCAAGCCGAGATTTTCCCGATAGTCCCGAAATTGCTAACTTTGTTACCTCTAGGCTCGAGGAGGGGCAACACGTTGCCCCATCAATATCTCGTGTTATTCTCCTTTTGCTATGGGTACTTTTGTTACTCGTAGGGATTGTGCGCAGAGTACTACGTAGAGGTCGAGTCGCTATATATTTGCGTAGCAAGCGTGTAAATGATAACCACAATTAAACAAATAGATATTATAAAGTAATGAGAAAAAACATTGTCGCCGGTAACTGGAAGATGAATAAGACCCTACAAGAGGGCGTTGCTTTCGTTAACGAACTAAATGAGGCTCTTGCTTCGCGTACACCAAACTGTGATGTTGTTATTGGTGCTCCTTTTATTCATCTTGCAACAATTGCACCTAAGGCTCAGAATTTCGGCATTGCAGCAGAGAACTGTGCAGACAAGAACGAGGGGGCTTATACGGGTGAGGTTTCTGCCTCAATGATTGCATCTACTGGTGCCAAGTATGTTATCCTAGGCCACAGTGAGCGTCGTGCTTACTACGGAGAGACTGATGCTATCCTTACAGACAAGGTAAACCTAAGCCTTGCTAATGGTCTTACTCCTATTTTCTGTATTGGAGAGGTTAAGGAAGAGAGAGAAGCAGGCAAGCACTTCCAAGTCGTAGAGGAGCAGATTGCAAATGCTCTATTCGGTCTATCGGCAGAAGAGTTCTCTCGAGTTGTATTAGCATACGAGCCTGTTTGGGCTATCGGTACAGGACTTACGGCTACAGCAGATCAAGCACAGGAGATCCACGCACACATTCGTGGTTTCGTGGCAAGTAAGTATGGTCAAGAGATCGCGGACAACTGCACTATTCTCTATGGTGGTAGTTGCAACGGTAGCAATGCAAAGGAACTATTCAGCCGTCCTGATGTTGATGGTGGTCTTATCGGTGGTGCTTCTCTAGCGGTAGATAAGTTCCTCCCAATCATCGATGCATTCAACTAATTTTTATCTTTGGAACATTAACGAAGCCCCTTATATTCTATTGGGGGCTTCGTTTAACCTTTAGGACAAGTCAATGTCAAAAGTTAGACGCTATACATATACTCTCGGGCTTACCTTGCTCTGTTGCTCCGTTCTATCTGCACAACAAGTGACGGGTGGTACAACAAGAAAGGCTACTCCTCGTACCATATTTGAGGCTCTTGAGGGAGAGGCTCCGGGTGAGGGGAGAGTCGTAATAAACCAATCGGCTGAACTGAAAAAACTCGTTGGTGGTACCTCGTCAAAGTACAAGGGGATACTAGGGAGAGAGGGTAATACCACTCTAATGCAAGGCTACCGTATACAGGTGTATAATGGTAATTTGAGTTCGAGTAAGGCTGAGATGGAACGACGTGCAGCCCAATTGCGTCGTTTGGCACCAGAGTATAGTTGCTATACGACTTACAACGCCCCATTTTGGAGACTTGTAGTAGGAGATTTTGTGACAGATGCGGCAGCACGCTCTGCTCGAAGTAAATTACTCAAAGTGATGCCTGTGTGGTTCAAAGAGTCTTATATTGTCCGAGATAAGGTACGCATTATCAATTACAACCCAGACTTAAATGAATACTAAGCACATTGATCAAGAAAAGCAAGCCGCACTACAAGAGCATTACAGTGCTATCCTAAATCTTCTCGGTGAGAATATAGAACGAGAGGGCCTAGTGAAGACTCCAGAGCGAGTGGCTAAGGCTATGCAGTTCCTTACACAAGGCTATAATCAATCTCCCGAAGATATACTACGTGGTGCGATGTTTAGGGAAGACTATAAGCAAATGGTAATTGTACGGGACATTGATTTCTATTCGATGTGCGAGCATCATATGCTCCCTTTCTTTGGGAAAGTACATATCGGCTATATCCCTAATGGTTATATTACGGGCTTGAGCAAACTACCACGCGTGGTGGACGTATTCGCTAGGCGTTTACAAGTACAAGAACGCTTGACGACAGAGATCAAGGAGTGCATTCAGAACACGCTTAATCCGCTTGGTGTTATTGTTGTTATCGAGGCCGAACATATGTGTATGCAGATGAGGGGCGTTGAGAAGCAACACTCACTTACGACAACGAGCGACTTTACAGGGGCATTCAAAGAGGCTAAAACTAGAGAAGAGTTTATGCAGCATATTGCCCGTCCGCATAGATAAATAGACGATTATTGGTGTAGAGCAATAAGTTCGGTCACAAAATATCCGTTATCACTTCGTGTGGTAACGGATATTCTTTTTGCCTCTATTGTGGCTTTCTTGCTAGACTTATAGAGTTTCGCTCGCTTTGTATCGGATACTCATAGGTATCTATGAGAATATATATTCCTTTTGGCATTACCATACCTCCCGTCTGATGTGGTTGTGCTAGGCCTAATTCGGAGTGTACAAGACTACGGCTTATATAAGTTTTGGGGGCTTGTTCTGTTAC
Organism: Porphyromonas sp.; assembly: GCA_041856045.1. Classification (GTDB taxonomy): domain Bacteria; phylum Bacteroidota; class Bacteroidia; order Bacteroidales; family Porphyromonadaceae; genus Porphyromonas. The sequence goes on from JBHAFI010000060.1 coordinate 49,419, forward strand.
TCATTTCTGAGCATCAAGAACAAGGGAGAAAAAGTTCTACAACTTTTCTGCGATTTATCTAGATCTTTTTGCAAAAAGTTCTTGATGTTTTTGAGTGAGGTTGTAGAAGTCTTTGGAGATGGCATAAAGACAAGACATTCACCTTGCAGAAATGTTCGGGTTACAGAGGTGGATCCCATCTTGGTCATAAGCCTGCGAGCAGACTCAAGAACTAGCACAAATAAATGCTATATACAGAGCATCGCAGAGGGAGATCCTAGTGCTAGGGGAGCATCTGCTGCATAATATCTATTGCTTCGCTAATAGACCCAACGTCTTTGATACGTATTATGGGCTTGTCGTTACGCTCACGGAACTCGCATCGCTTACTATTACGTGCCACGTATTGCAATACTTGCCCGAAAACATCACTCTTATAGTACGCACTCTGCCTGTCACTCGGGAGAAACAAACTCATCAGATTGGAACGAAGTACAACCTTCTCGAAGCCCCTTGATTGCCCCATTCGTCTAAGACGAGGTACAAGAATAAGTTCGTCTACTACTTGCGGGGGAGTCCCAAATCTGTCAATCAGACGCTCACGATAGGCATCTAGTTCTTGATCTGTCTTCAGATCGTCCAACTCGCGGTACAAGATGATCCTCTCTGCATCACTAGGTACGTACTCTTCTGGTAGAGACAACTCGAGATCACTCTCTATATGGGTCTCTGCGATGAAGTGCTCTGCAGACATTGCACCATTCTCATCTTGGTATAGGTCTGCAAATTCGCTTGTCTTTAACTCTCGAACCGCCTCGTTGAATACTTTCTGATAGGTCTCATATCCCATATCGGCAATGAAGCCACTCTGCTCGGCACCGAGGGCATTACCAGCACCTCGTATATCTAGATCTTGTAGTGCGATCCGCACGCCACTGCCAAGGTCGCTGAAGTTCTCGATCGCCCGCACACGTCGTCTACTCTCATCGGAGAGTGTAGCCAATGGAGGAGTCAAGAGGTAGCAGAATGCCTTGCGGTTACTACGGCCTACGCGTCCTCGCAGTTGGTGCAATTCGCTCAACCCGTATCGGTGTGCATCGTTGATCAGTATAGTATTGGCGTTGGGGACATCTATCCCATTCTCTATGATGGTCGTAGCGATTAGTACGTCATAGTCGTGATTTCCGAAGTCGATAAGTATCTGTTCGAGTTCGCTGGGCGACATCTGTCCGTGTCCTATTACGACACGAGCGTCGGGTACTTCTCTTCGTATTACGGCGGCTACTTCCTCAATGTTTTGTATGCGATTGTGGACGAGATATACTTGTCCATTACGACTTAGTTCGAAGTTTATCGCTTCGCTAATCGTCTCGGTAGAGAAGCGTGTCAGTATAGTCTCTACGGGTACACGATTGCTCGGTGGTGTATTGAGGTTGGAGAGATCCCTCGCTCCCATTAGAGAGAATTGCAGAGTACGAGGTATTGGTGTTGCACTCATTGTGAGCGTATCAACATTCACCTGCAACTTACGCAGTTTCTCCTTTGTGGCTACCCCAAACTTTTGCTCTTCGTCTATAATCAGCAGTCCTAGATCTTTGAAGGCTACGTCTGCACTTGTTAGCCTATGCGTCCCTATAATAATATCAA
>JBHAFI010000061.1:0-10099 GCA_041856045.1 Porphyromonas sp.
GCCGAGAAGAGATAATCTAGTGTCTCTTGATAAGTCATAGTGCTATCTGCTAGATCTCCATGATATAAGCACGGCGAGTCTTATGATGAATACGCTCGAAGTAATTCCACTGCATCTGAACGGCCGCATTGGTCTCTAACTCGGGATTACTCTCTGCGTACTTGATCCCTGCCTTTTGGAATACGGGGATAAGGTCATCAAAGAGTAGAGCATTTACCCCCTTATTCTGATACTCGGGTATAACGCCAATTAGGTATAGATCCACCACTGGGTTACCCTTCATATAGAGGTCTTTTGCCAAGTGGAACCAGCCAAAGGGATACATCTTACCCTTAGCCTTTTGTAGTGCACGGCTAAGGTTAGGGATTGTAATAGCAAAAGCCACTACCTTGTCATCTTCCTCTCGAACGATGAGTGTGACGAAGTCTAAGTGTATCATCGGGATATACTGCTTCACGTAGTAGTCTATCTGCTCTTTGCTGAGTTCCGAGAAGCCATATAGGACAGAGTAGGCTTGGTTGAGTGTCTCAAAGATACGATGAGCATAGGGCTCCACATCTTTGCGTGTACGGAACTTCACGGTCTTAAGACCATACTTTTGACGCACGATATTACTGATACGCTGGTGCTTCTCGGGAATAGCATCGGGGATCATGATCTTAAACTCTTTCCAGTCCTGATCCTTGATAAAGCCGATACGCTCTAGTTGGCGAGGATAATAGGCATAGTTGTAGATTGTAGCCATCGTACCTATTTGGTCGAAGCCCTCTATAAGCATACCCTCGTGGTCTAGATCGGTAAAGCCCATAGGTCCCTGCAACATTTCTTTCTTATGCTTCTTAGCCCACTTGATGACAGCATCAAAGAGAGCATCTACAACCTCGTCATCGTTGATAAAGTCTACGAAGCCAAAGCGTGCATTATTTTGGTTCCAAGTATCGTTGGCTCGATGGTTAATTATCCCAGCGATACGACCGACAATCTCTCCGTTGCGATAAGCAAGGAAGTAGGCAGCCTCACAAAACTGGAAGGCTGGATTGACTTGGGGGTTAAGCGTTGCTAGTTCGTCTTTTATGAGTCCGGGTACGTGGTAAGGATTACCTTTATATAGTTTGAGGTTAAACTCGACAAACTTACGCATATCTGCCGCCTCGTGTATTTGTCTTACTTCTATTGACATATTAACTTTGCACTTTTAATAATGACAAATTTACTCATAATTATTAGATAAGCACCATGGCAGATTGGAAAGACCGTCTAGGCGTACTCTATAGTACCAATCCAGACTATCAATATGATACCTATCAAGAGGAGGAAGCCGATACGCTCCCTGCACAACAGCAAAAGTTGCGTATAAGCCTTAGCAAGAAGCAGAGAGCCGGCAAAGAGGTTACATTGATCGAGGGCTTCGTCGGTAAGGACGAGGACTTACAAGCACTAGGCAAAATCCTCAAGACGAAGTGTGGGGTCGGTGGTAGTGCCAAAGACGGAGAGATACTCATACAAGGAGATCAGCGTAGCAAAGTGAGGCAGATACTCCTTGCGATGGGTTATACACAGACCAAGGGTGGGGTATAATCCTATCCTACGCTAATATAGTAGATAGTTAGTTGTTTGTACACCTTAAGGACTAGGGGATAGAAACTTGTCATATCTCAAGATCAAGTCTTGACGCTTATGTGTCAAGTCTTGATTTTTATCCGCCAAGGCGTGACGCATAAGCGTCAGGTCTTGGTAGATAGATCTAGATATGACCTCTTGGGTAGAGGAATTAAGGTCCCTAGTATAGCATAGCAACTCGGAGGAGGAGGGATCCCCTTTGCTCTAGTCCCATCGTTTTATTATCTTTGCTAATAAGAGAAGTTCACAAGACTACTTGAGGCAAGTACCGCTTGTCTTGTTGATTAGGACTATTATGTAAGTAGGACAAGAGGCGGTATAAGGGGCTTATGCCGTAACGATCGCCCTATCCACTCAAAGGCTATGCCTCCATATCTCGAGTTAATATCGGACTTACAAAAAGGTCTTAGTCTAGAAATATAGACGCTAAACTATGTATTTACATAAGAATTTATCAAACCTTGGCTTATCTCTAGCCATCGGAGCGATGCTGCTGGGAGGTGCCGATCTTGCGGCACAATCTCGTCGTACAGGACGAGCCTCCAAGGTCGTATCACGTACCAAGATAGATACACAAGCCTTGAGGGATAGTCTCGAACTACAATATAAAGACTATCGCCTAGCCGAGGCTCGTAAAAGTTATGAGTTGCTCAACAAAACGCTAGATACAGATACGATCCCAACCTTATCACACAGAGGGGAGCAACTAGAGCGAGCAGAGCGATTGCTCTCTCGTGTAGAGAATATCAAACTGCTAGCAAGTGAGGAGTGTAGTTGGGAGGATCTAAACAATCTGTTTGCCTCTTATTCACTCCCTAGCCTAGCCAAGCAACTACGCTTTACGCTCAACGAGCAAAGCGACTACGCTATGGAGCAAGTCGTAAGCATAGATGGCTATCGCTGGCGACTAACGGCAGAGGGAAGTCCTCGTAACCTAATTCGCAAAGAACGTATTACAAACACAGAGGAAGCCCTGTCTCTTGGGAATAGTATCAATACACAAGGGGCTAATGAGGCCTTTGGTTTTATCCTAAGTGATGGTATCAGACTAGTCTTCGCTAGTGACAAAAAAGAGGACGGCTTGGGAGGGTATGACCTGTACTTCAGCCGGTACAACCTAGAGAGAAAAGCCTATCTAGAGCCTACACACGTACCTATGCCTTTTAACTCTCCGAGTAACGACTATTTGCTCGTCTGCGACGAGGAGAGTAATCGCTCCTATCTTGTGAGTGATAGAGATGCTACACTGGGGAAGGTACGGCTTTTTGTCTTCGAAGGCTTGCCTCGCTTCATCACAGGCTTAAATAGTGAAGATGTCGCATATACAGAGGCTAATGCCGATGCCATAACTTTGGCTCGCCTAGCACAGGCTCCGAGCATAACGACACTAACGCCTATCGAGAAAGAGGCAGAGCGTGAGCAATGCTTCTTACCCCTTAATGGAGATGTTGTTATCCGCCAATGGGTTGAGTTCACAAGTGCAGAGGCGATGGATCTGTATCGTCTATATCTCGCAAATGAGAAGAAACTGCAAGACCTTGAGCGAACACGCCTAGACCTCAAGGAGATACAAGAGTTGCGTGAGCAACAAGGTAAAAGACTTATCGAAGTAAAGAATATCGAAATAAAAAACAGACAAAAGCAATGAATAACAAAAGAATAATACCTGCAAGCGAATTGATCATAAACGGCGATGGCTCGATCTTTCACCTTCATATCCGTCCCGACCAATTAGCAGACAAGGTTTTCCTTGTAGGTGACCCAGCACGTGTCGATGTCGTTGCATCACGCTTCGACTCAATCGAGTGTGACATCACGAGTAGAGAGTTTCATACTATCACGGGTACTTACAAGGGGAAGCGTATCACAGTCGTAAGCCATGGTGTTGGTACGGATAACATAGATATTGTGCTTAACGAGTTGGACGCTCTGGCTAATATAGACTTTGAGACAAGACAAGAGAGAGAGGACCTCCGACAACTTACCCTCGTGCGTGTGGGAACCTCGGGAGGTCTACAAGACATCAGTCCTATTGGGGCTTATGTAGCAGCAGAGCATAGTATAGGCTTTGATGGGGTTATCTATTTTTATCAAGATACTGAGCGTATCCGTAATCGCAAGTTTGAGGACGAACTCCTACGACAACTCGACTGGAAGATTGACGGACTTAAGCCCTATGTCGTACCAGCCGATGCAAGCCTTCTAGAGCAAATTTGTGGCGAGGAGATTGTACGAGGGAATACAATTGCAGCCAATGGTTTCTACGGACCACAAGGCAGACAACTACGCCTACCTCTATATGATAGCGAGTTGAATAACAAGATACAAGCCTTTGAGTGGGAGGGACGAGTGATTACAAACTTCGAGATGGAGAGTTCGTCTCTTGCTGGGCTATCAGCACTCATGGGGCACAGAGCCTTAACCGTATGCTGTATCATTGCTGGACGTAAAGCCAAGAATATGAATACAGACTACAAGAGTAGCCTCGAGGGCTTGATCGATCTCGTACTTGAGCGTATCTAGGAATATAAATCTAAAAGCAAACACCATGACACACGAGGAGGAATTGCTACATCACCCAGAGAATGATCCAGCCTATATGGGCTTGAAAGTTAATCAAGGAGTATCGGCTCAACCTGTGATGAACCCCAACTTCCGTCGAGTGAAGCGTAAGCAATTCACTGTCGATGAGTATGTCGAGGGTATTCTTGCTGGTAATATCACGATCTTGAGTCAGGCTGTAACTCTTGTAGAGAGCAACCTAGCAAGCCATCAAGAGGTTGCTCAGCAGATCATTGAGCGATGCCTACCCTATACGGGCAAAAGTATGCGTATCGGTATCACAGGAGTACCCGGAGCAGGTAAGAGTACCTCTATTGACACCTTTGGCATGTATCTCTGTAAGCAGGGTCGTAAACTAGCAGTCTTGGCTATCGACCCTAGTAGTGAACGTTCGGGAGGTAGTATCTTGGGTGATAAGACACGTATGGAGCAACTCTCGCACGAGCCTAATGCTTTTATACGTCCTAGTCCCTCTGCGGGATCCCTTGGAGGAGTAGCACGTAAGACTAGAGAGACTATTATGCTCTGTGAGGCAGCGGGTTTTGATACGATCTTCGTAGAGACCGTGGGAGTAGGGCAAAGCGAAACTGCCGTTCACTCCATGGTAGACTTCTTCCTGTTGATACAACTTAGTGGTACTGGGGACGAACTACAAGGTATTAAGCGTGGCATTATGGAGATGGCAGATGCTATCGTTATCAATAAGGCTGACGGAGATAATATACCTAAGGCCAACCTGGCGGCTACACACTTCCGCAATGCACTACACCTCTTCCCTCCTACCGAGTCGGGCTGGAAGCCTCCTGTCCTTACCTACTCGGGCTTCTATGGCTTGGGCATCAAGGAGATTTGGGATATGATTGATGAGTATCGCCACTTTGCTCAAGACTCGGGCTACTTCTACGAAAAGCGACAGAAGCAGGCTAAGTGGTGGATGTATGAGAGCATCAATGAGGCTCTGCATCGCTCATTCTACAATAACGATGCTGTGAAAGGGCAAAAGCCTATTGTTGAGACGCAAATACTTGCCGATCAGTTATCGAGTTTCGTCGGAGCACAGCATTTGCTAGATGCATATTTTGCTTCTCTTAAGTAACAAACACAATGAAAAAACAAACTCTAGTATTCGCTCTAGCAGGACTGTTGTCTGCTGGGAGTCTATTGTCGGCTCAAGAGTTGTCGTACGTAGATAGGGTAAACCCTCTAGTCGGCACCTTGAGTAGTTTTGAGATTAGTACGGGTAACACGTATCCTGTTATTAGCCGTCCTTGGGGTATGAATAGTTGGACACCACAGACTGGTAAGATGGGTGATGGCTGGCAATACACTTATACAGCAGGGCGAATAAGGGGCTTCAAACAGACGCACCAACCCTCACCTTGGATCAATGACTATGGTCAATTCTCTATAATGCCTGTTGTTGGTTCGGAGCCTATCTTTGACGAGGAGCAACGTGCATCTTGGTTTAGCCACAAGGCAGAGCGTGCAACGCCTTATCTATACGAGGTCTATTTGGCGGACTATGATACACAAGTTCGTATGGCTCCTAGCGAGCGTGCTGCGGTCTTCCAACTTCGCTTTGGGCAGATGTCTAAGCCCGAGGAGCGATGGATTGTTATAGATGCCTTTGATCAAGGTTCGTCTATCGAGCAGGTAGACAAGTATAGTATCAAGGGGATTAGTCGCAAGAATAGTGGAGGAGTACCGCATAATTTCGCCAACTACTTTACCCTTCGTTTTGTCAATCCTATTGCAGAGGTCAAGATGTATACGCAGAAAGATAAGGACGGCAAAACGCACGCTATGCTTGCTCTTCGCTTGGATAGTCGCGACTCTAGGCAGAGTTTCTCTGTTGCTTCATCATTTATTAGTAACGAGCAAGCACTTATAAACCTTAAGGAGGTTGGAACTCGTAGCGTTGATGAGGTAGCAACAGAGGGTAAGAACGAATGGAATAGGCTAATGTCACGTATTGAAGTAAAAGACGATGTCGAGAAGACGAAGACCTTTTACAGCAACTTGTACCGATGCTTACTTTTCCCTCGTCGTTTCTATGAGTTTGATGAGCAAGGCAATATGCTTCATTATAGCCCCTACAACGGTAAGGTCGAGCGAGGATATATGTACACGGATACGGGTGTTTGGGATACTTTCAGAGCCTTATTCCCCTTGGTTAATCTTGTGTATCCCGAGGAGGGTGCCAAGATGCAGGAAGGTATGCTTGCTGCCTATCGAGAGAGTTGTTTCTTCCCAGAGTGGGCTAGCCCGGGACATCGTGACTGTATGGTAGGGAACAACTCTGCAAGTGTTGTGGCAGACGCTTTCCTCAAAGGACTTGGCAAGGTTGACACCGCAGAACTCGTAAGAGGCCTAATTCACAGCACCAAAAATCGCCACCCCGAGGTCAAAAGTACAGGCAGATATGGGCATGAGTATTACAATAAACTCGGTTATGTCCCCACTGACGTAGGTATCAATGAGAGTGCAGCACGTACTCTAGAGTATGCCTATAATGACTGGTGTATCGCTGAGGTCTTGAAGCGTTCGGGAGCGAAAAAGTCGGATATTAAACTCTTTGAGGAGCGAGCCAAGAACTATCGTAACCTATACGACAAGGAGGTAGGTTGGATGCGTGGTCGCCTCAAAGATGGTAAGTGGCAGACGCCTTTCACTCCATACAAATGGGGCGATGCTTTTACTGAAGGCAATGCAATACATTATACGTGGAGCGTATTTCACGATGTTGAGGGGCTAATACAACTTATGGGGGGAGATGCTGCCTTTGTCAATAGGCTAGACACCGTCTTTACGATGCCTCCTATCTTTGACAATAGTTACTACGGCTTTACGATCCACGAGATACGTGAGATGCAGATTATGGATATGGGCAATTATGCTCATGGTAACCAGCCGATACAGCATATGCTTTATCTCTATAACTATGCAGGTAGACCCGATAAGGGGCAAGCACGTATTCGAGAGGTTATGAATAAGTTGTACAGCAATCAGCCTGATGGCTATTGTGGCGACGAAGACAACGGACAGACCTCGGCGTGGTATGTATTCTCTGCCTTAGGCTTCTATCCTGTTACACCAGCACACAATCAATATGTTATTGGAGTGCCTTACTTCCGAGAGGTCAAACTAAACTTACCCTCGGGAGTAACAACGATCAAGGCAGACAATAGCCAAGATACGTACATACAAAGTCTTCGACGTGATGGCAAGGCATACGATAAGAATTACCTTAGGTACGAAGACCTCAAAAGCGGGGGGAACTACCATTTCGTACTAGGCAGTACACCATCGGATTGGGGACGAGCCCTTGAGGCTCGACCATACTCGATGAGCAAGAAGGTAAGTAAATAAACAAGCGACAAAAGGCATCTAATGATCGTCTGCATAGCCGAGAAACCTAGTGTAGCAAGAGATATTGCTTCGTTGCTAGGGGCTAGACATCGAGTAGGACGCGGGGGTATAGGTTACTTGGAGGGCAATGGCTACCAAGTAACTTGGACCCTCGGTCATCTGTGTACACTCAAAGAGCCACAAGACTATCAAGCCTCTTGGCGTACTTGGTCGGTAAGTAACCTACCGATTATTCCCGAGCGATTTGGGATCAAGGCGATTGAGAACGATAGTTATAAGGCTCAGTTGGAGGTTATCAAGGGCTTAATGCCAAGTGCGACTATGGTTATTAACTGTGGTGATGCTGGGCAAGAGGGAGAGTTGATACAACGCTGGGTGTTACAGTACTGTGGCTGTGTGGCACCTGTTAAGCGTCTTTGGATCTCATCTCTTACAGACGAAGCAATACGTGAGGGTTTTGCCAAGTTACGCGACTCGGAGGATTTCCAATCGCTATACGAGGCGGGCTTGGCTCGCTCTATTGGCGACTGGTTGCTCGGTATGAATGCGACACGTCTGTACACCACACTACATCGACAGAGTGGGGGAGGTGTCTTGTCTATCGGACGTGTACAGACGCCGACTCTAGCCCTACTCGTGCAGAGGCAGTATGAGATAGAGCACTTCACCCCCGAGACTTATTGGGAGTTGAAGACCATTTATAGAGATACAACCTTCTCTGCCGAGAAAGGTCGATATAACGACAAGAATAAAGCCACAGAGGCACTCCTAGGTATCCAAGGTAAGCCCTTTGAGGTAACAGGTGTCAAGAAGAAAGGAGGGAAAGAACTTCCCCCTAGACTTTTTGACCTTACAGGATTGCAAGTAGCCTGTAATAAGAAGTTCGGAATGACAGCCGAGGAAACACTCAAAGTTATTCAAGAACTATACGAACGTAAACTCACGACTTACCCTCGTGTAGACACGACCTACCTAAGTGAGGACATATACGATAAAGCCTCACAGATCCTTATGGGCTTAGTTACGTATCGAGATCTTGTAAGCCCTTTGTTTGCTTCGGGAGAAGCACTAAGGAAAAGCAAAAAGGTCTTTGATAATAAAAAGGTTACCGATCACCACGCTATTATCCCGACAGGACAACCAACTCATGGATTGGGAGATAAAGAGCAGAAGGTATTTGATCTCATTGCTAAGCACTTTATCGCCTCTTTTTACCCCGATTGTGAGATTAGCACGACAACGGTCTTGGGTAAAGTAGAGAATACTTCGTTTAAGGCAACGGGGAAGGAAATACTCTCCCCCGGGTGGCGAGTTGTTTTCGGACAATCTGTTGACCCGATCGAAGAGGATAACGACACTAAAGACGAGGATAAAAACGCCAATCAGTCCTTACCCTCATTTATTGTCGGGGAAGCAGGTGAGCATAATCCAGAACTAAAAGAGCGTCAGACACAAGCCCCTAAGTTATATACAGAGGCGATGCTCTTGCGTGCGATGGAAACCGCTGGGAAGTTGGTCGAGAATGAGGAACTACGAGAGGCAATGAAAGAGAATGGTATCGGGCGTCCCTCGACACGTGCCAATATCATAGAGACCTTATTCAAGCGTGGGTATATCGTCAAGGAGAAGCGAAGTGCTCTCAAAGCCACTGATTTGGGGATCTCATTGATTAAGACCATTCAAACAGAAGTGCTCAAAAGTGCCGAATTGACGGGGCAGTGGGAGTACAAACTAAGGCAGATAGAACGAAAAGAACTACCAGCCAAACTCTTCCTTGATGAACTCAAAGGTATGGTACACACATTGATTGCAGATGCCTTAGCACCACCTAAGCCACAACAACCACCCTCGGTATCGGGCAATACGTTGTCTACTCCAGAGCCACCTCTCTGTCCTCTCTGTCGGGCAGGTCATATCATACGAGGGAAGCAATCTTATGGCTGTAGTAACTACGCTAATGGCTGTAGTTATCGCATCAGTTTTGAGGAATTTGAGCAGTCTAAAGCCTAATACTCTTAAGGTCTAAGTCCAAACGCTCCGCAAGGCGAAGCGTCCCCCCTTTTCATACTCCAACCTCATACATATAGACTACCATAGTATACACTATATGTATACCGCAGTATACATTATATGTACACTCGAGTATACATACTATGTATACTAATGTATACTAAGTATGTTCGATACTCGGGAGCCTTTTTCAGGGCAATTATAGAGTAGAGTGGTGTGACGTTAGGACTGATTCTATATCTGAACCAATACCTCCTTAGATTGATGAGAATGTAGGCTTACTTATTCTTACTCAAGATACTATTCTAGGGGGAGATATAGCCTATATTCTATGGTCTAATAAGCTGATTTGAGTTAGAATAGGCATAAGTGATACCTTGTTTGGATTATCACTTTACCTCGTATGGACTTCTTTATTACCTGAGTTCGGTATAAGAGAAGTCTTAATCCCTTGAAGATTAAGACTTTTCTATTGCATAAGTGGGAGATGTTTAGTATCTTTGTAACTATAAACCAACAAGATAACTAAACATCTCCA
>JBHAFI010000062.1:0-3881 GCA_041856045.1 Porphyromonas sp.
CGGTCGGGATACGTGCGACTATAAGCATACCTCGCACCGACAGCCCAATGCTTGCCCATGGTGAGGTCTACTTTTGCACGCCACGACAAGTTGCTGCTGCTACGGCTTATACTGCCTCGTGTGTAATGATCTTGTCCATACTGCCCTGCGATCTCGATCAAGAGGAAGTCCCAAGGCTTCGCACTGATGTTGGGACGTATATACCAAGCACGATTGACTAGTTCGCCCAAGCGACCGCCCTCTAGACTGGGGCTTTGCTGATAGTTCCCTCCACCCTCAAGTGTTATTGTAGAGCCGAGTATGTCTAGGTACTTGGATAGGTAAACATCTGTTGAGAGTGTCCGTTGTCGCGATGAATGCTCCACGATCTGGCTTTGACTGCCCTGCTCATTCACGTTGCGAGCCATCAAAGTATTACTCTCGCTCGTAGACGCCATTAGTTGCCAACGCGAGAAGAAGCCATAGACGGGACGCTTGTAATGGATATTCGTGAGAAATCGCCAGCCAGTCGCGTACGGCAGTAGTAGATGCTCACGGCGTACAAGGCGATCATAACTCGTACGCAGGGGTCCGAAGACAAAACTCGTCAAGTCGTGCAGATAGTCACGATTATAAGAGAGGAGCGATCTTACCTTGAGAGATGCCGTAGGGTCATAGTACAGAGAGGCGATCAGTCCCGGTGAATAACGCGTACTGCGGTATCTATCCCTACCGCCACTAATAGTTGTGTAGCGGTAATGCTCTAGATGAATGCCGAGGGGGAACGATAGACTCCAGCGTAGCGAAGCATTATGATACCGCAGACTAGCCGTGGCTTTGGGGACAAAAGCCTCTCCACGCACGACACTCTCCCAATGCTCCGTGCTGAGATTACTTGTTCCCTCGAGCAGACGGCCCTCTAGATGTATGCCTAGATCCATATTGATATGTCCGCCCAAATACCAACCAAAGCCAGCATTTGTAGAGAACCCAGCATCTTTACCGTTTACGGCTTGGCGATAATGGTAAGAGCCTTGGGCAGGAACCATCACTTCACCGAGGGGGAGGCTGTTGTAGTGCATAGCGATCTGCCACTCCGATAGGTTGTTATTCGCACGACGTTGCACCAGACTAAGACGATCATGCACGCGAAACTCACGCATACGCCCCTCCTCCATAATAGGCACATCGTTACGAACTAGATCATAATTACGCCTCAACCAATCCCCTTGTAGGTCTAGTATATTAGAGATATATGTTTTGGGGGCATTCTTGGTATAATCTAGCGTTAGGTAGCCCTGCCGATCACGCACACGACGCTGGCGTTGCTCGCTAATGGTCAAGAAGTTATCGCTAGTCCCATCATACAGATCTTGTACCAGCGTCTGCTTGCTCTCCTGCGAGATGTCGCCATAACCGATATTGTACTTACTTGTCGTATGCTTACCGAGTCGCAGTATTTGGTTTAGCGTAGCCCCATATCTACTACCCTCGAGGCTCTCTTTTGCTCCGATCGTTTGCTTCTGATTGCTGGGGAGTAGCCTTCGCATAGGATTGGAGGCTATGCCTTGCCCTTGAGCGTGGGCTTGGTGTGAGATATTCTGCTCGCTGTTATTGGCTCCGCCGACTGCGAGCATCTGTGTCTTGCTATTGACGAGCAAGGTCTTGAGGTTAAGGGCATATATCGTCTGTCGCTCGCCTACTTGTCCGAGCGACAGCCCCAATTCGCCCGAGGGGAGTAACATATTTTTATTCTTGAGGCGGATATTCAGCATAGCCTTGTTACCGCTTATGATCCCTTGCTTGGCTTTGACGGCTTGGTGGTTCTCGATAAGTTCTAATGACTGCACTTGTTCCGCTCGCAGGGTTTGGGAGATCGCTTGATAGCGTCTGCCCATCAAGTCCAAGTCCTCTATCTGTACCCCTGCAATGTCCTCGCCATGCCAGCGGATTACGCCCACGTTATCGACACTAAGCCCGGGTAGTCGCTTGATAAGGTCCTCTAGTGTATGAGCACTCGGCGTAGCGAACTTATCCGCCCGAAACACTATCGTATCTCCTCGTGCGTGAATAGGTGGTCCTTGGACGAGAACTTCTGATAAATCATAAGGCTCCTCTTTGATACGAAGTGTTTGCTCGGTATAAGGAACACTTACGACGAAGCGTTTACGTCGATAGCCCATCAGTGAGATCTCGACAAACAATTTACCACGATGTCTCGGTACTGATAGCGTAAACTGCCCATCACGCTTGCTCGTCGTGTAGGTGAGCATCTTGGGCTTTGCCTCTGTCTCGGCATATAGCGTAAGCATAGCCAATTCGACAGGACGGCCCGACAGAGAGTCCACGACCTTGCCACGCCACTCACCTTGGGGATAATCGCTCTGTGCTACGAGGCAAAGTATCCCAAGGTGAAGGGCGAATAATAGCAAGAAGCCCTTTTTTACGCTCATAGCCCTTAGTCTTATTCTTTCTCAAGGCGACGGATCGGGTTGTAGGGAATTGAGTTTTTGACTCCCGACCCAGAGTAGTCTATCCCCGTCTGTGCCGACAGATACTTCGCACGATCCTTATTGTAGCGTGCGCGTGCCTGCATAGCCTTTTGACGGCTCGCCTTGATGAACTGGTGCTTACTGAAGCCAATACCCGTCCCGTAGCGTGTTGCCCTTTGTAGCACGAATGTATGCTCTCGATCGCTATCGAAGCCTGCGACAACGAGGCCCGGTAAACCCCTCAAGAGCCATGGTCCGTGGGGCATCGCGACACTCGGTGCAAACCAAACGAGCCAACGACGCCCATAGAGGTTAGTCACAGCCAATTGGCAGTCGTAGCCACTCACGTTACGCGTAGAGTCGGGAACGATTTCCCACTCGGGAAGTACTCGTTCTTCCTCCGTGAGATAATGGTCTAGGCCGGCTATTGTCTCGACTATGCTTGTCTTCCCCTCGGGATAATTGTCGTACAGCGTCCAGTCGGGCCGGCTCCCTCTCTTAGGAAGAGCGTCGTTGAGTCTAAGTAGATAGCCCTTATCATAGTAGTCATTACCTATCACTAGACTAAGGGAGTCACGATAGTACTGATTAGAATTAACGAACTTCGTCATAGTCCGCCCCACTTGCAGAACGGTTTCGCTCGTCCAATTCTCTAGTTTGTTGGTATATAGATAATGAAACTCGGCTATCCCTCGATCAATTGAGTCGACATTCCCTAGTCGCATTTTGCCCTTGGGGTTTTGAGCCAAGGCTCCCGAGGTAGCGAATAAACTCACAAGGAGTAGCAAAAGAGCGTAAATATACTTTTTCATAATACCTCCTCTCACTGTGCTTATTAGCCCTTAGTCTTATTCTTTCTCAAAGCGACGGATCGGGTTGTAGGGGATTGAGGTTTTGGCTCCCGACTCGGAGTAGTCTATCCCAGTCTGTGCCGACAGATACTTCGCACGATCCTTATTGTAGCGTGCGCGTGCCTGCATAGCCTTTTGACGGCTCGCCTTGATGAACTTGTGCTTACTGAAACCAATACCCGTCCCGTAGCGTGTTGCCCTTTGTAGCACGAATGTATGCTCTCGATCGCTATCGAAGCCTGCGACAACGAGGCCCGGCAAACCCCTCAAGAGCCATGGTCCGTGGGGCATCGCGACACTCGGTGCAAACCAAACGAGCCAACGACGCCCATAGAGGTTGGTCACAGCCAATTGGCAGTCGTAGCCACTCACATTACGCGTAGAGTCAGAAACGATTTCCCACTCGGGGAGTACTCGTTCCTCCTCGGTGAGATAATGGTCTAGGCCGGCTATTGTCTCTACTATGCTTGTCTTACCCTCGGGATAATTGTCGTACAGCGTCCAGTCGGGATAGCTCCCTCTCTTAGGAAGAGTGCCGTTGAGTCTAAGTAGATAGCCC
>JBHAFI010000063.1:0-12735 GCA_041856045.1 Porphyromonas sp.
CTGCTCTTTTAGCACATAGGGGGGGATACCCCCTAGTTTCAAAAATGCTAGACAGGAAGCTAACCCGCTCCCTGCCTAAGGATGCCTATGCCCATAGAATAAACTTTTAGGACACTAATGCTTTGCGATAGGGATTGATCACTCTCTTACTTGTGGGGGGAGATAATTTGTTGTATCTTTGTGCCGGTTTTCGGATATATTCCAATACAAGACCCTGAAGTAATTCTGTGTCGTGTGATGGGAAATTAGGGGACTAATTTTGAGTAACACTTTAATAATTAAAACAGAAAAGAAATGAAGTCATTTCAACTTACAGGTGTTCTTCGTCCTGATCTAGGTAAGAAGGCATCAAAGGCAATTCGTGGTGGGGACCAAATCCCTGCAGTTCTTTACGGTGGTGATGCAGTAACGCACTTCACAGTGAGTCAAGAGGGTGTTCGTAACCTTGTATACAGCCCAGAGATCTTCGTTGTTGAGTTAACGATTGACGGCAAGACAGTAAAGGCTGTTCTCAAGGATATTCAATTCCACCCAGTAACAGACGCTATCCTACACATGGACTTCCTACAAGTAGACGAGAAGAAGCCTGTAGTAGTAGAGGTGCCAGTAGTACTCCAAGGTCACGCAGAGGGTGTACGTGCTGGTGGTAAACTTGCTCTAGAGATGCGTAAGTTGAAGGTTAAGGCGGTTTACACAGAGATCCCTGAGAAACTTCACATCGATGTAACTAACCTTGGTCTTGGTAAGACTATTCAAGTGGGTGCTCTCAACTTTGAGGGTCTCGAACTTATCAACGCTAAGAATGCAGTTGTATGTGCTGTTAAGCTTACTCGTGCTGCTCGTGGTGCTCTCGCTAAGGGTGGTAAGTAATCGACAGATACCTTATAAACAAGGGCTGTGTCACATTTGTGACGCAGCCTTTTTTGTTGTTGGGCTTTGGGGTGGCAATGGAGGAAGCCTTGAGTGACTATGGGGGTGTAGTCGTGGATTGAGTGGAATGGCATTATTCCCTCGTAAGGCTGAGGTCGTAGGTGCTTATTTATACAAGGAGTATTTATTTTTGTCTTATGATACATCGTTTCTATTGCTGGGGTCACTATCTAAAGTGTGTAAATGTCGTATCTTTGTGTTATGAGAGACTTTATTATTACGGATATAAAGAGTGAAGAGGCTGTCCTCGTCGGGCTTATTACTAGGTCACAGAGCGAAGAGCAAGTTAAGGAGTATCTAGACGAACTTGATTTCTTGAGCGAAACGGCAGGGATAAGACCAGTGAAACGCTTCGTACAACGCCTAGATAATGCACACCCTGTAACCTTTGTTGGTAAAGGTAAACTCGAGGAGATACGCTTGTTTGTCGAGGAGCACGAGATAGGTGTCGTAGTCTTTGATGATGAATTGAGTCCTAAGCAACTACGTAACATTGAGGCAGAACTCAAGGTCAAGATCCTAGATCGTACGAGTTTGATCTTGGATATTTTTGCGATGAGAGCCCAAACGGCTTACGCTAAGACACAGGTCGAACTAGCACAATATAAGTATATGCTACCACGCTTGACGCGTCTATGGACACACCTTGAGCGTCAAAGAGGTGGGGTAGGTATGCGTGGTCCCGGAGAAACTCAGTTGGAAACCGATAAACGTCTAATACAAGATCGTATCAGTCACCTCAAAAACGAACTAAAAGATATTGATCGTCAAATGGCGATGCAACGTAAAAATCGAGGTAAGATGGTACGTGTGGCTCTCGTAGGATATACCAACGTTGGCAAGAGTACCTTGATGAATACCCTAGCCAAGAGTGAGGTCTTTGCCGAGAATAAACTATTTGCGACTCTTGATACGACAGTTCGTAAAGTGATCGTACACAATCTGCCCTTCCTCTTGAGTGATACCGTGGGCTTTATCCGTAAACTTCCTACCGAGTTGGTGGAGAGTTTCAAGTCTACTCTAGACGAGGTACGTGAGGCAGATCTGCTCATTCACGTAGTGGATATTTCGCACCCCAATTTTGAGGAGCAGATAGAGGTCGTTAATACGACACTACGAGAGATTATGGGTGATCAACAGAAGCCGATGATTCTTGTCTTTAACAAACTAGATGCCTTCACTTGGGAGGAGAAAGATGTCGATGACCTTAGCCCACGTACTAAGCGTAATATCTCTCCCGAGGAGTTGCAAGCGACTTGGCTTGCTCGTATGAATGGCGATTGTCGTTTCATCTCGGCACGACACCTAGAGGGTGTCGTTGAGCTTAAGAAGTTGATGTACGATCGTATCAAGGAGATACACGTACAGAGATTTCCTTATAATGATTTCTTGTTTCAAGACTATAGTCTAGAGGAACAAGAGTAAAACCTTATTGCCTTGCCAAAACTAACTATCCATAATGTATATGGTCATCGCTATGCCTCGGCAGACGATACAGCCGTATTACTCATAAACCTCGGTTCGCCTCTATCTCCCAGTGTTGATGATGTGGCGACTTACCTTAAAACCTTTTTGATGGACGAGCGAGTAATGTCGCTCTCCCTCTTTTGGCGTACGCTTCTCGTCAAAGGGCTTATAGTACCACGCCGAGCCAAGTATTCGGCAGCAAACTATCGTTACATTTGGGATCGGGATACACAGACTTTCCCTCTAGTGCGTCATAGTGCTATGCTTGCCGAGGCTCTCTCGGAGAGAATGCAGCGTTGCGTAGGTCTTGCTATGCGTTATAGTGAGCCCTCGATGGACGACACTCTCGGAGAGATGTATGCTCTCGGTATCAAGCGGATCAATGTCTTACCTCTTTATCCGCATTATACACGCTCTAGTTTTGAGACGGCTGCTGTTCATGCCCTTGAGCGTCTCAAGGCTTTGGGCTTGGATATGGAATTGTCAATAATGGACGCTTTCTATAATCACCCATCTTATCGCCGTGTCCTTGCCGATAGTGTACGTCCTTATCTGAGTGAGGGTATAGATAAACTCGTTGTCTCAATGCATGGTATCCCGCTCTCACACCTCTCTAAACCCTGTCAAGCAGATAATGGGGCAGTTGATAGATGTATTACTCATCTACATACTCCGCAACAGCGTAGCACTTGCTATCGCTTGCATTGTGAGGAGTCGGCAGATTTTTTGCGTCGGGATCTAGGATTACCAAAGGATAAGTTTGAATTGGTGTATCAGAGCCGTTTGGGTAAGCACGAGTGGATGCGTCCGTACTTCTCCGATCGAGTAAAGCAATGGGCGAGTGAGGGCTCTAGGCGTATTGCTGTTGTCTGCCCGGGCTTCATCTGCGATTGTCTTGAGACGATCCACGAGGTTGATGTTGAGTATCGGGAAGAATTTATAAACTCAGGGGGAGAGAGTCTTACTTATATCCCTTGCCTTAACAGTGCTGATGCTTTTGTTGATGTCCTTAGAGAGATCATTCTGGAGCATGAGAAGCAATGCTAAAGAGAACGCCCTGACGAGTCTAGACTCGTCAGGGCGTTCTCTTGTTTGTTGGAGAGTATGCTATTTCTCGGGATAGAAGCAGAGCGATTGAGCATCGGTAATCTCTGTACTAAAGACAGAGAAGAAAGCAGGATAACCTACCGTTAGTTGCCCAAACTCCTTATCTCTACCGATGGCTTTGGCTGGACGATCTGTTGCCATAGACACAGCCTCGGGTAGCGTAATATGGAGATACTCCATAGCGTTCTTTACAGCCTCTGCCATATCAATAGCAGAGCCAGCAAGGTTGCCATTACGATTGTAATAGAAACCATCTGGAGTAAGTTTAGCGTGGAAGCCCTCGAAATCTAACTCTTCTAGTTCGCGACCTAGTACGGCAGCGTCTGTGATGAGGATCAATCTCTCGCCTTTGGCACGGTAAGCAATGCGTGCCTGTGCAGGGTGACAGTGTGCTCCGTCAAGGATAATAGGAGCGTAGACACGATCGTCCTCGAGTGCTGCTCCTACAAGTCCGGGTTTACGAGGTTCAAAAGCACTCATTGCATTGTACAAGTGCGTAACGATGCGGATACCCTTGTCAAAGGCATCTTTTGCCCCATCGTAAGAGATCTCACTATGCCCTGCAGATACTTGTATCCCACTCTCGACTAGTAGTCTAATCTGCTTATCCGTAAATTGCTCGGGAGCAATGGTGATAAGTGTGATTACACCCTTACCCTTCTCGATGAGTTTCTCGATAAACTCGTCCTCGGGCGTACGAATGTACTCAAGCGTATGTGCTCCTCTACGTACGGGATTGAGGAAAGGGCCCTCTAGGTGCATACCTAGGATATGAGGGTCTGTCTTCATCGCCTCGCGTACCGCGTCGATAGCCTTGAAAATCGTATCGGGAAGAGCCGTTACTAGAGTAGGGTGGTAGTAAGGAGTAGCGTGCTTAAGGCAAGCCGCAGTCATCTCGGCAAGTGTCTCCGCATTAGGGTCGTAAGAGAAGAACTTCGTAATACCCCCGTTTAGTTGTATATCAACGAAGCCGGGAGATAGATACTTACCTCCTAGGTCTATAATATCATCGCCCTCTTGAGGTGCCTTCTCTCCAAGGGCGATGATACGACCATTCTGTACTGTTATAGAGGTAGGATTTAACTCCTGTCCCTGTGATAGGAGACGTGCGTTGTGTATGAATATACGCTTCATCATTACCCTATCTGATACTGATTATAGACGGAAAGTCGCTCCTAACTTGAAAGTTGATAGACCAGTACCAAACTCACCAAAGATACCCCACTTCTCACCTAGGTAATAGCGAGCACCAAGTACACCATCTGTACCAAAACTTACGTGAGAACTTGCAAAAGCAAGACCAGCCTGAATACCTACGTAAGTATCGAGGTTCTCTACAAACTCATAGTGGAAAGCAAGGCGAGGACCAGCGAAGAGTGCAATACCTTCTCCCTTGTATGACATGATCTCTCCTTGTATGCCAAGACCAAGTGAACCCTTATCGATGATACCATCAACAAGGCAACGCTCGTATGTTGCAGAGAGTGGGGGAAGGTTCATCGTACCTGTGCTAGATACACCGATACCAAGGTTTAGGACATTGTCATTCTTACGGAATGTGTCTTGAGCAGATGCTGTCGCGAATGCTCCGAGCGTAAGTAGTACGCCTAGAAGGATCTTCTTCATACTTAATTGATTTCTTAATTACTGTTATTATTAGTCTTTATTTATTCTTTCCGACAATTCTTGCCAGAGTTTATCCTCGGGAATAGGTGCTGTGAGGTTTAACTCGACACCACTCACGGGGTGAACGAAGCGAAGCCGATAACTCAGAAGAGAAATGCTCGCGTCTGGATTGCTCCTTGCTGCTCCGTACTTCAAGTCCCCCTTAATGACACAGCCAATCTTGGCTAATTGACAGCGTATTTGGTGGTGTCTACCTGTGTGTAATGCAACCTCGAGTAAATGATAACGATTACCACTGCTCAATAGCCGATAACTTAGTTCAGCCCGCTTGCTACCTGCTTGCTCTTGCTCGTAAGCGAAACTCTTATTCAAACGTTCGTTACGTACAAGATAGTGCTTCAACCTCTGTGCTGGCACATCGGGAGCCTTACATACGATGGCCATGTAGGTCTTTTGGATCTCCCCTTTGGCAAACATCTGTGTCATTCGACTAAGTGCTTTACTCGTCTTAGCGAAGATAACAAGACCTCCGACAGGTCGATCAAGACGATGTACAAGGCCAAGGAATACATTCCCCGGTTTGTTATACTTCTCTTTGAGGTAGGCTTTGAGGCTATCGACCATAGGAATATCGCCAGTCTTATCGCCTTGGACGATTTCTCCCGGGCGTTTATTGACGATCAGTAGGTGATTATCCTCGTACACTACCATAGGTTGCGACTTCAAATTTCTTCGTTGGAGGATTATATATTCATACCTCCACAAACGTTGATCGTTTGCCCTGTGATGTAACTAGACATATCGCTAGCAAGGAATACAGCAACATTGGCTACATCTTCTGGTGTACCGCCTCTTCGTATGGGTATTTGTGCTTCCCACTGCTTGCGAACGTCCTCACTAAGGGCATGAGTCATATCCGTGATGATAAATCCCGGAGTAATAGTGTTGGCTCGAATACCACGAGATCCCATCTCTTTGGCGATACTCTTGGTAAGACCAATCATACCAGCCTTACTTGCTGCATAGTTGGCTTGGCCAGCATTGCCCGATACCCCGACAACAGAGGACATATTGATGATATTGCCTGAGCGTTGTTTCATCATAATAGGAGTCACAGCGTGGATAAGGTTAAAAGCCCCCTTAAGGTTGATATTGATAACATTATCCCATTGCTCCTCTGTCATACGCATCATAAGGGCGTCTTGGGTAATACCTGCGTTATTAACGAGTATATCAATACGTCCAAACTCCTTATGTACCTCTGCAACCAAAGCGTGGGCTGCATCAAAAGATGATGCATCTGATGTATAGGCTCTCACCTTTACTCCGAGTGCTTCAAGTTCGCTAATGAAAACTTGGACATCGTCATTGATCGTACGGGCCGTAATCGCAATGTTGGCTCCCTCCTCTGCATATTTACGAGCGACAGCACGTCCTATTCCACGGCTTGCCCCTGTTATGATAGCGACTTTATCTTGTAGTAATCCCATAATTATATGTTCTGTTTGTTGTTTGGCTGTAATTATTATAGTAGGTATTGCTGTGGCTTCCAAGGCTCTTTACGAATGCCTTTGAATATGAGATGCATTACATTCTCTCTAATCAGTAGATATTCGCTATCACCATGTTGTCTGATGTGACCACTTATATAGGGTACTTCCAAACCCTTAATGGCGTTATGCATGAGGTACGCCATCGTAGGAGTGTGAGGAATATCAAAGACTCCTCGGCTTACACCGTCATCAAGGATCTCGCGTATGAGTTGTTGCTCATATCTATCCAAACTAGCACGGGCTTTCTCCACGAGCCAAATGTCTTTGAAAAACTCTGCTCTCAGTGATCCGTTGCGATACACCATAGTCTTCATAGACTCAAGGTGGATATAAATGAGGTTGATTAGTTTTTGCTCTGGGGGAAGACTTATGCGACGGGCTATCTCGAGTTCGTGTCGGAATTGCTCCAATTCTTTATCTACGACAGCATGAAATATCTCCTCTTTGCTTCGGAAGTAAGTGTACAAAGTACGACGACCACGTTTTGCAGCATCTGCAATATCATTCATCGTCGTCGCATGCACGCCTTGCTGAGCAAAGAGTTGGCGTGCTATATCAATCATCTGTTCTCTGGTTTTACGAGTTGCAGCCATTAAATATCTCTACTTTGAATAGCATTAGTTACAAAGTTACTCAAAAAAAAGTTCCTGAGGATAAGCGACATCCTCTAGATATAGTGCGTGTGCCGGTGCAGAAGAGCCGGCTTTGCAACGGTCTTTTGACTCAATGATAGCCCGGAAATCATCTAAGGACATCTTGTGCTTCCCGACTTGGAATAAAGTCCCGACAATGGCACGCACCATATTACGCAAGAAGCGATCGGCTGTTATGGTGAAGACATATTCCCCCTCAGCAACCTCTTTCCATCGAGCATAACTAATGCGACAATTGTTGGTTTTAACATCGGTATGAAGTTTGCTGAAACTCGTAAAGTCGATATACTCCGATAGGCAAGTCGCAGCCTCGTTCATAGCATCTAGGTCTAAGCTATGGTGTAGTCTAAGGCGGTGTTCGTGCCCGAACGGATCCTTCTTGGTCGTCACATAGTAACGATACGTACGAGCCGTGGCAGAGAAACGGGCGTGTGCCTCTGGCTTTACTGCTACGATACGATGCAGGGCTATATCTTGTGGCAATAAGCGATTAAGACGCTCTAGTAACAGGCTCGCTTCTTGGGGCTGCATCTCTAGATCTAGATGTGCAACCATCATACGAGCGTGTACGCCTGCATCAGTACGTCCTGCTCCGAGAATGGGACACGGTCTTCGTAATATAGTGGCTAGTCCCTCCTCGATGGTTTGCTGTACAGTACGAGCATTAGGCTGTGTCTGCCAACCGCTGTAAGCGGCTCCGTTGTAAGATAAATACAAGAAATAACGCATCTCAATCCCTAGGCTTTTGTTTTGCTAGTACGTCTCGTGGTACTTGTCTTGCCCTTACTTGTTGCTTTACTGCTCGTTTTGCTTTTACTTGTCTTACTTCCCTTACTCGGGCTTGCTGCTATAATTGCTTTTACTTCGTCATAGGAGATAGCCTGTATATCTGTATCTTTGGGAAGTTTATAATTACTGCCCTGATACTTGATGTACGCACCAAAACGTCCCTCACGTATCTCTAGTTGTTCCTCTTCTGCGAAACTACGTAATAGACTTTTCTCCTCTGCCTCTGCTTTGTCTTTGATGAGTTGGAGTGCCTCTTCTAGGCTTAGGTCTAGAGGGTCTTTGTCTTTGGGGATACTAGTGTAACTCTTCTGATACTTGACATAAGGACCAAAACGCCCAATACCAACACTAACCTCATCACCCTCAAAGTCTCCGAGTACTTTGGGAAGTTTGAACAATTCAAGAGCCTCATCTAGGCTAATGGTCTCTAAACTCTGCCCTGTGCGTAATGAAGCATAGCGGGGCTTTACATTCTCTTCGATAGTCCCGATCTGTACCATCGACCCAAATCGTCCCATACTAGCAACAACTTTGAGCCCACTGCTAGGATCTATACCGAGTTCTCTTGCTCCAACACGAGCCGAACCCTTCTCGAAGTTTTGTGCTTTCTCGACATCGGGGTGAAATCCTTTATAGAATTCACTTATTACGGCTTGCCATTGACGCTTTCCCTCTGCAATCTCATCAAAGTGTTCCTCGACCTCTGCCGTAAAGCCATAATTGACGATATCAGGGAAGTGCTCTACGAGGAAGTCATTAACGATTACGCCCATATCAGTAGGGATAAGTTTGCCTTTATCGGCACCATACTTCTCGCTCTTAATACTTCGTTTAATCGTTTTGGCTCCTAGGCTAAGGACGATCAGTTCTCTTGTTTGACCCTCTTTATCTCCTCGTTCTACATAGCCTCGCTCTTGGATAGTATTGATTGTAGGGGCATAGGTTGATGGACGACCGATCCCCAATTCCTCCATCTTACTCACCATACTGGCCTCAGTGTAGCGTGCTGGACGCTGGCTGTATCTTTGCTCAGCAGTAATAGCCTTGGGGGCTAATAGATCGCCTTGTTGCATGGGTGGTAACAACTTCTTGTCGTTGTTATCATCATCTGAGAGATAAACCTCCAAGAAACCCTTGAATTTGAGGATCTCTCCCGCCGCAACAAAACTATATGGAGTCCCAGTGACCGGAATACTTGCAACCGTACGCTCTAGTAAAGCATTAGACATCTGAGAGGCTATTGCACGTCTACGAATGAGTTCGTACAACTTCTTCTCTTGTGCAGTCCCCTCTATCTGTACTCTGTCTATGTACGTAGGGCGAATAGCCTCGTGTGCTTCTTGTGCTCCCTTGTTTTTTGTCGTGTATTGCCGTGTCTTTACATATTCTTTGCCGTAAGTACTTTCTATTTGTCGTGCAATAGTCCCTAGTGCCATCTGTGATAGGTTCACAGAGTCGGTACGCATATAGGTGATATGTCCGCTCTCGTATAGCGTCTGAGCAAGACGCATTGTCGTACTCACAGAGTAGCCCAATTTATTAGCAGCCTCTTGTTGCAGGGTAGAGGTGGTGAAGGGAGCCTGTGGAGAGCGATAAGTGTCCTTGGTCTCGAGCGTAGCAATACTGAATATCTTTCCTCGACATTGCTCAAGAAAGGCAGTTACTTCTTCTTCACTATCGAAGCGATGATTGAGTTCGGCTTTGATAGTAGTATTATCCCCTAGAGAAAATTCCCCTTGTACCCTGAAGTTGCTTGTAGCCGTGAAATTTGCTATTTCTCTTTCTCGCTCGACGATAAGTCGTACAGCAACACTCTGCACACGTCCGGCCGAGAGTGACGGACGTACACGTCGCCACAGTACAGGGGATAGTTCGTATCCGACAAGACGATCCAAGACACGACGTGCTTGTTGAGCGTCTACCAAGTGCTGGTCAATATCTCGGGGAGTATCAAGTGCGTGCATAAAGGCTTCCGATGTAATCTCGTGGAAGACAATACGACGTCTTTTGCTTGTATCTAGTCCAAGTGTTTCGCTCAAGTGCCACGCTATGGCTTCTCCTTCGCGGTCTTCGTCGGACGCTAAATAGACAAGGGTACTTTTCTTAGCCTCCGCCTTTAGATCTCGAATAAGTTTTGCCTTATCCTCTGTTACCTCATAGATAGGGCTGAAGTTGTTGTCTATATCAATTCCGAGTGGACGTTTCTTGAGATCTCTAATGTGACCAGCGCTAGCCATCACCTTAAAGTCTGTCAGTTTCTTTTGTTTCAAGAAACCTTGAATGAGTTGAGCCTTCTTGGGGGACTCTACGATAACGAGTTTCTGTTCTTGTGGCATCTATATTATAAAGGATTGCACAAAGCACCCATTTGTATGTACATAATTTACTAACGGCTACAAAGATAGAGTAAATCTCACGAAAACCGATTACTCAACTTAATAACAGAATAGCAGTTATCAAAAACTTTATCGCTGTGAGGGCTCAAAACCTCTCGTCTATCATCATCATTGCCCTAAGTACTATGGGAATATTTGTGTGATGTATGTGTTTAATTCTTAGTTGGATATGGTTTGTTTCTCGGATTGCTCCTATTGCGATAGCGTAAGCAAGTACTCAGATTTTTACTTTTGTTTGATCCGAGGTGCTTGCTAAGCATATAATGGAGAAGATTGTTGCTGTTAAGGAAGAAGATTTAACTAATATAGATATGTGATTTTACTAGTACAAACGTATGATTTAATTGGATAATAAGTTGTATCTTTGAGAAGTAGTATCAATAATAATAATTCAAAAGATTTGTTTTTATGAGATCAAGTCAATCTTTGTTGCAACGCTATTGTCTGCTTGTGTTATGGCTGGGCTTAGGCTGTATGGTTTCGTTTGCCCAAAATATCGTGGGAAAGTGGAGCGGAGTGCTAAATATACCCGGATCACCTTTGCCCTTAGTGCTCAACATTAGCCAATCATCGGGGAAGTATCAAGCGACATTGGATAGCCCTGTACAAAATGCATTCGGGCAAAAAGTCGATACAGTACACTTGCAGAGCAAGCAACTTCGTATTGTTTGTCTACCTTGGCAACTAACCTTAGATCTCGAACTCAAAGAGGAGGGCAAATTGGAAGGTGAGTTTCAACAGCGAGGTAGCAAACTTTCCATTACATTGACGCGTTCCCTCTCCGAGATGTACGTGCGTGATGAAGCCGTACAAACCTCAAAACTATCTAGTGGGATTGTAGAGCAAGATTATATACACGACCTTGGCTCACTTAAGATCGGCTTTACGCTAGCACAACCAGCAGAGCAACGCTATCGTAAGCCTCTCCTTGCTGTAATTGTTGGGGGAAGTGGTCCTATTGCTCGTGACGGACATATAAACCAGAGTCCCAAGGTCAAAGTATATAGTGATCTGAGCGATAGTCTTATTCGTTTGGGGTATAGTGTATTGAGGTATGATAAGCGAGGTACTGGTAAGAGTACTGGGACTCTCAGTCTTAGCACGCACCAAGAATTGGCTCAAGATCTCTCGGGGATCGTTACTTATGCTCGTCAACTCTTGCCCAAGTACAAGGTTGTGTTATTAGGCCACAGTGAGGGAGGTGTTGTCGGGGCTATGTCTATTAGTCAAGGGCTCAAAGTGGACGGCTTGGGCTTAATTGCTGCACCAGTATCCCCCTTGAGTGAAGTAACACGTTTGCAAAGGCTTGATCGGAAAAAGGAACTAGAGGTACTGATGAATGCTGCTTGGGGGAATATAGAGAAAAAGGAGGATATAAGTACAGCAGACATGGCGAAAGTGAAAAATGCTTGGTCGGATTGTTTCTCAAGTATGTGGGCATATCAAGAAACGCCCCATC
This sequence comes from Porphyromonas sp., assembly GCA_041856045.1. Lineage (GTDB taxonomy): Bacteria > Bacteroidota > Bacteroidia > Bacteroidales > Porphyromonadaceae > Porphyromonas. The sequence goes on from JBHAFI010000063.1 coordinate 11,981, forward strand.
AGTGGCTAAACGATAAAACCTTAAGTTTGGAACAAGTACGAGGTAAGATTGATGAGTACTTTGCCCAGTCCCCAAGCATTATGAGCAAACTACAACAAGAGTGCTCGTCTTTACCCGGTACAGACTCTCTTCACTCAGAGATGATCACTGACGATCAATTGAGAGATCGTACTTACCATGCATTCAAAAAAGAAGTTGTTCCTTATGGACTCTCTCTCGTTAGATTAAATCCGATGGACTATTATAAGGGAATAAAGGTTCCTGTGTTTGCTATACAGGGGGACTTGGATAGTCAGGTTTTCCCCGATGAGGTGCAACTCCTAGAGCGTAATGGCATTACATCTGCGATCTCTCGACTACCTAAGGTAAACCATCTACTGCAATCTGCACAAGATAGATCTATAACAGATTACCTCAAGGTCCGAAGCGGTATTGATGCTAGCGTAGTGAGAGCCTTAGATACACATCTTAGGAAGATCCTCAAGTAAAAGATATAAAGGCGACATTTGTCGGAGCAACAGCAGTGTTGCTCCGATTTAGGTATCGTAAGCATATCATTAGACACTATATCACTGCCCAATCAGTCCTTGGATTGATTGGGTATCTTTTTACCTTACCTGAGTTCGGTATAAGAGAAGTCTTAATCCCTTGAAGATTAAGACTTTTCTATTGCATAAGTGGGAGATGTTTAGTATCTTTATAACTATAAACCAACAAGATAACTAAACATCTCCACCCATATGATCAAGACAAAG
>JBHAFI010000064.1:0-4139 GCA_041856045.1 Porphyromonas sp.
CTGTACCCTCCACGCCCTGTGCTTGGATATAGTTGCCGATACCAAAGGGCTTCGTTAGGACGATAATGACACCACCTGCGAGGTTTTGCAACTGCCCACTGAGAGCCATACCCACAGCCAAACCCATAGACGCCAAAACAGCAGCAAAACTAACGCTCTGTATCCCAAGTACGCTTGCTATGCCAATACCCAAGGCAATATATAGCACTGCAACGACTATCGAATTGACGAGCGAGATAGCCACGCCCTCGATAGCACGCTTGCGTAGGGTGTGTGCGATAAGCCCTCTTATACGCTTAATAACCCAAGCCCCGAGCATAAAGACAAGGATCGCTAGGACGACACGAATACCAAAGTTGAGAGCAGCCTCACCCCAGCGATGGATCAAGACATCTATATCAAAGGTTTTATTCGTCAAGATAGGAGTAGTCATACCTGCAACAGCAGACGAAGCCTCCTCTACGGCTGTCGAGTCTACAGGTAATACTTGGGCAAAAAGTTTAGGCATATTTTATCGTAGTATAAATTTACTCGTGTGTGTAACCCCCTTGTCCTGTACGCGTACGATATAGACGCCCTCACGGAGTCCCTCGAGCGTCATCTTGTGTCCGTTGACGAGCGTCTTTATGCTCTTCCCCGTAATATCCTGTACGATGAGTAGTTCCACAGGTCTGTCGAGGAAGATCGACTGCCCTAGGACACGCATCTCGATAGGCTTGATCGGCTTCTGAGGCTTCTCTATGTTTGCCGTTATCGGGGTTGTTGGGGTTAGTTTAATGGGTTCTGTACTTCGCTCCGAATTGATAACTCCGCGTATATTGCCGTCCTGTATGAGTACGGTAGCACCATTATTTATCTTGATGGGATTGCCGGGAATAGGACGTTCGTAGGTGATTGAGCGAGGTTTGATACGCAGTGATAGTGTCTTGGCTATACTCTGCTTGCTAGGTGCTTCGTCGCTCTGAGCCTTAGTCCACAAGGGGCATAAGACGCAGAGAGCGAGGAGGTATATCCTCGTGAAGCGTGAGAGAGAAGCGTATAGCACGGTATCGTATATATTTATATTAAGTCACGCAAAGTTACCGATAATTCACTATATAGACACGTTCCCGTAGATGAGATGCCAAAATAAAAGATGAGGGCTGACCTCGTATTGCTACGGGTCAGCCCTCACATATCCGATAGGGATACTCCTATATAAGTCTAGTAGAAACGTGCTCGGTTGTCCTCAACCTTAGCCTGCTGTACCAAGTTCCCGAAGACACGACTTGCAATCTGATAAGCCGTACCTTGCTCGGCTTGCTTCACTTGAGCAGCGAGCGACTCAGCATTAGGTTTCTCCTTGCTTGTTGGCTGTACGACCATTACCTCGACACCAGACACAAAAGGCTTAGACAACTTACCTACGGCTGTTGTCATCGCTACACCATTGAAGGCTGCACCCTCACGTCCGCGTACGAAGTAGTTCACCCCTACGAGTGTATCTATCGTAGCGTTAAACTCGCTAGCGTATGCTTCTAGGCTTGTGAGTCCCTTCTTACTAACCTTGTCTGCAAGGTTCTTGGCACGCTTCTCTGCCGACAAACGTGCTACGATTTGCTCGCTAACTTGTGATAGAGGCATTACTCCGGCTTCGTAGTGCTTGTTGGCACTTGCGATCATCAAGTAGTCGGTACCTATGCGATAAACCTTGTCCGTAATAGCACCCTCATCAGCGTTAAGTGCCCATGAGATGAGCGGACGACTAGAGGGGATCTGACCAAGAGTTGGCATTGAGGTCGAGGCAGTAGTAGACTTCACAACGTTGAAGCCTTCCTTCTCTGCCTTAGCCATCATATCTGTAAACTTGCCTCCAGCCCCGAGTATGCGATTAAGAGCATCGTACTTGCCGTTGTAAGTCTTCTCTGAGAATGTAGCGTCGATACCTATGAGAGCAAGTTGATACTTCTCTACTGCTGGCTTGGCGTCTACGGTCTTGATGATTACCTTGCTATTGCCGTTGTTGATCGCAAAGGCTTCGCCTACTGGCTTGTTGTAAGCCTCAGCAAAGGGCGAACCTGCAAGTTGAGCCTCCGTAAAACTATCCATAGGTATGCCATACTGACCCTGCTGACTGAGGCGACCACCATTTGCTTTTGTCTCGGGATCTTGGCTATACTTCGTTACCATCTCCTCAAAGTTGGCTCCACCCTTGAGAGCAGTAAGGAGAGAGTCGGCCTTGGTACTCATAAGGCTATCGAGTAGAATTACTTGTAGCCCTAGACTCTCGGTACCACTCTTCTTGTTTACAACCTTAACGAGGTTATACTTATCATTTACCAAACCAGAGTTTGTCGCAGCACCGATGGCAGCGGTCTTAATGAATTCGATCTCATTAGCCCCAAGTCCGAGTTGCTCGAGTTCGGCACCTGTGAAGTAATTCTCACGATAAGAGCCGTTGAGGTTACGCACAACGTCTGCGATGTTTTCGCTAGTAGCGGCTTGTAGGTCGGCAAAAGCCTTGTTGGCTTTCTCCTCGGCAACCTTGTAGTCTTCGCTGCTGGGCACTACTTGTAGAGCGATGTAACTCATATCTACAGATGGCTCCTGTGATTGGAAGAACTTGCTGTGGCTATCGTAGTATTTCTTGATCTCATCTTGGCTAGGCGTATCGTCCTTATCCGTCCCCATCATAGGCGTAGTACGTACGAGGGCTACGGTGCGATCTCCATCGCCCGATCCTAGTTCTTGGTCGAGTTTCGTTACCTTATAACTACGAGCGAGTAGGCTCTGTAACTTCTGTTGTAGTCGAGATGTAATGATGCTCTCTTGTAGGCTCTTCCATTGTGCTTGTACGGCGAGCATACTCTGCTGTTGCTCCTTAGGCATAGCCTTGATAGACTCATCGCTAAGTTGCTTGATCAGTTCGTTTACGCCTTTGGTGTCGTTGATGTCTACCCCGAAGCCCGCAAAGAACTGCTGTGCAAGTGGCGAGGGTGTTACCCCACCGTTTGCAGTAAGGAGAGCGTAGATCTCATCAGCCGTAACTGTTATCCCTACTTGCTTTGCCAACTTCACGAGGATATGCTCTGCAACGATCTGTTGAGCAAGGCTATTATTAGCACTCATACGTTGCTCATCTGTCAGTTGCCCACCCGTCTGGCGTTGCATCTGTTCGTTGATAATTTGTAGTCGACGCTCGTAATCCTCAATGCCCACTTCCTCGCCATCTATCGAGAAAGCCACACGCTGGTTAGCGGCGAACCAAGTGTTACCGCTTTGTAGAGCATCTCCCAAGACAAACGCAGCAAGAGCAAAACCAACGAAACCAACCATTAGCCCTGCATTACTGCGTATTTTCTCTAATATTGCCATTTGCGTATATTATAATTATTTGTTTATCCTATAGATATAATCGCTTGCAAAGATAAGGAAAATATCAGACAAAGCCGATGTACCCTTGCTCTATGCTTTTGCTAGCCTATTGCTTGCTCTTGGGGAGCCCTTATTCCACTAGTTTTAGCCAAGGTTTATCAAGATGCATATATAATAAGGGGATTAAGCATATTATAAACAGATATGTACGCAGTAATAATAGGGGAGCGTACGCATATACAATTAGGGAGTATATACATAGTATCGTAGTGGTGTATATGCATATAAATAGGAAGTGTACGTATAATATAGTATGCTTGTGTATGCATATAGATAAGGGAGTGTACGCATAATATAGTATGGGTGTTATGCATATAACATAGGGGTATGTACGCATAATGTAGTATGCCAGTATATGCATATATAATAATGTGTGTTCTGTGGGGCGTGTTGGGTAATGCTTGATGAATATCCGTGCTGTGCGAGCATTGTATGTCTTCGTGTTGCTTGACGAAAGCCTTCGCCTCCCACTCCGCTCCCCCTATGTCTAAAGTCGAATGTCTGATTTTGTTTTTGAGTTCGGGTAAGTATCGGTTCATCAAAATCGCGTCTTGACGCTTATCCGTCGTGTCTTGATTTTTATCCGTCAAGGCTTGATTTTTACGCGTCACGCCTTGACGGATAGATTTGGGTAGTTAGGGAGGGAAGCATTTTCTCGTGTTAGTCTTGATTTGCTCTCGTGTTGTTTTACCTATTTCGTAAGTGTTGGTTTTGTCTGTTTTGTA
>JBHAFI010000065.1:0-23391 GCA_041856045.1 Porphyromonas sp.
GTTCAAGAGCTACCTAAGGATATTTTTGTAGATGAGCAAGGTGTTTTCCAAGCATCGGTGGTATTTGAGGGAAACACAATCCCTATGTACACGCCCGACGGACAGACAGTTCAGGGCTCTGTCCTTGAGGTACGTGAGGACGTAGTCGTAATGGACTTTAATCACCCTCTAGCAGGAGAGACTCTCCACTTCATCGGTAAGGTGCTAGACGAGCACGAAGCAACATCAGAGGAGATGGCACTCTTCTTTGGCGGTGGTGGCTGTGGTTGCTCTAGCGGTGGCGGTTGCTCAAGTGGTGGCTGCGGCGGTGGTTGCGGTTGCGAGTAATCCATGTAACAGTTATGATCGGATAGACTCAGCCCTAGGAGATACTTCTAGGGCTGAGTCTTTTTTCGTCCCCTTTGCACGTATCTCCCTCGGAGAGGCAATTCTGATCGGGGTTATAACAAGATACTTAGACGTCAATCGAAGAGATACTTAGTTGTCACTTGACAACATACTTAGACGTCATGTGACAAGATACTTAGTCTTCAATCGACGTCTAAGTATCTCTTCAAGTCACACTAAAATACTCTTACAATTCAGTCTTCAATCCGACTTCAACCGCCACATAAATTACTTATCCTCTCAGCCCTTAGTTTTTCCTCATTCGCCACGTGAATATCCCCTAAATTCAAGCCTAAGAGATTGAGCATTTCGTTCGCATAAATCCGACCAATTCAAATCTAAGGATCTCATCGTATTAGCCCCAAATGTATGGTCATTTCAAATCCTAATTCCTTGCATTCGGCACAGCACTTAGAGGAGGATTACAGAGATAGAGGCAAGGCAAAAGGGAATAATCCTTGAGGGCGAGGTTGTAAGCCTCTTGGATATGATAAGACGATAGGCTTAGGGTGATAGGACTAAATACTTAGACGCAATGATATAAGGTGTTTGGGAATAATAAGGAGAGGGGTAAGGGGGTGAGGAGAGCAGATAGGAGGGAGGCGAATGGAGTGATTAGAGGAGGTGCGTCCAGAAGAGAACAGTGCGTAAGCAAAAGATATAGGCTCCGACAAGGCAAAGCAATGACAATCTAGTATCTATTTCGTACTTTTGTAAATAATTGAATAAGATACTATTTAATACCACATGATGATATTAGAGACAAGTTGGGAAGTATGTAACAAAATGGGCGGTATCTACACTGTCCTTTCGTCACGTGCTAGAGAGATGATGGCAAGCCACAAAGGTGAGGTCATCTTCGTAGGACCTTTACATCAAGACTTACCCCTTGACTTCATTCCCGAGGTACCAGATCTACTTCGCCCTTGGGTAGATAAAGTGCAGAGTACTTTCCCACTACGTACAGCAGTGGGCAAATGGCAAGTTCCCGGGACTCCATCGGTAGTCTTGGTGGACTTCTCTCCCCTATGGGAGGAGAAAGGGCAACTATACTTCGAGATGTGGCAACGCTATGGTTTGGAGGGCGACAAAGGCTATGGCGATTATGATGAGTCTTGTCTCTTTGCCGTGGCTGCAACACAAGTTATGCACAGCCTTATCGACACCTTGGCAAAGCGTCGCAAAGACCTTATCTGTATATACAACGAGTGGCAGACAGCCATGGGACTACTATATAGCAAGAGCCTGCGTCCCAACTTATCGACAATGTTTATAACACACGCTACTACGGTAGGACGATCTATTGCGGGGAACGGCAAAGATCTATATGCTTATATGCCTTATTATAATGGGGATCAAATGGCAAGCGAACTCGGAGTAGTCGCCAAGCACGCAATAGAGAAGAGGGCAGCACACACAAGTGATCTCTTTGCAACCGTAAGTAAACTCACAGCCGACGAATGCACACAACTTCTAGAGCGTACACCCCTAGTCTTGCCTAATGGCTTCGAGGGGGATTTCGTTCCCAAGGGACGTAAGTATATGTCGGCACGCAAGCAAGCACGCGAGCGTCTAGGAAGTATTGCTCAAGCCTTGACCGGCTTATCCGTCGGGGATAAAGATATTTTCGTATCCCTTGGTGGACGCTATGAATATCGTAATAAGGGCATAGATCTATTCGTGGATAGTGTGGCTAGGTTGAGGGCTAAGTACCAAGGTAAACGGCGAGTCTTCGCATTCTTGCTCGTCCCCGCTTGGGTAGCAGAGCCTCGAGCAGACCTCAAGTATATGCTCGAGCAGGGTGTAGTTGGGCAAGAAGCCTTACAACACGCGACACTCACCCACTGGCTACATAATATGCAGGAGGACGCAGCACAGAGCCACTTCCGTTATCTCGGTTTGGATCGGGTGGACGAGTACGTTAATATCATACAAGTACCCGTATATCTTACGGGGCATGATGGTATCGTCAATCTGAGTTACTACGACCTACTCTGTGGTATGGACCTTAGTGTTTATCCGAGTTATTACGAGCCTTGGGGTTATACTCCTCTTGAGAGTATAGCCTTTGGCGTGCCTACTATCACGACACGATACGCAGGCTTTGGGCTATGGGCAGATGATGAGTTGCGAGAGGACGCAGACTATATCGAGCGAGGTGTCCCCGTGGCAGTATTGGCTCGTACCGACCACAACGCCGAGGAGATCGCCGAGCAAATAGCCGACAAGATACGTACATACGCAGAGGGAAAACTAGGGACAAGTAAAGCCCTACGAGAGGCTAGTTTTGCCTTGGCACAACGTGCTGAGTGGAAGCACTTTTACAAACACTATTTATCGGCTTACAAAAGCCTTAAGACAAAGCGATAACCATGAATAAACTATTCATATCTCTTGCCCTTGCTCTCTCTATCGGGCAGAGCGTATCGGCACAATTCGCAATACCAGCGACGTCGCACACACAGCAGGCTAAGGCTCGGGGCGAACTACGCTCAAGTCTTAGGAGCGACACATTACGCATTACGCCCCCAGCGGCAAGTAGCCTAGCAAGCCTACGCTCGTCTAACCGCAGTCAAGAACTACGTACGCTACGCTTTGCCGAGAGCCTTACTCTCGATATTAGCCCTAGTACGCACGGCAAATGGCAGACAGAGAGCGATGGATCTCGCACATGGTTACTAACGCTCCAGAGTGCAGGTGCTCGTTCGCTCGGACTTAGTTTTGACGCTTACCACCTCCCTAAGGGAGCGAAACTCTTCCTACACGCTAGTAATGGATTGATGCGAGGGGCTTATACCGAGCAAAACAATACTAAGGCTGGACGGCTAGATATGGCTCACCTCAGAGGAGATGCCGTAACGATCGAACTAAACCTCCCAAGTAACGTATCTCCCAACGAAGCCCGTCTGCACCTAGGGACACTACACTACGGCTACATCGACCCGTACCTAAGTGCCGAGTCGATGAGAGCCTCAGATAAGTCTAACGCCCTAGGTGAACCCTTCTACAACATACGAGGTACTGGGCTAGAACGTCTAAGTTGTGCTCCCAATGTCGTGGGCTTTCCCGAGTACAAAGCACAAAGTAGAGCGACCGTCCTAATGGCAATAGAGGGCAATACGATGGGAACAGGGACGCTCATCAACAACAGTAATAATGATGGGACTGCGTATGTACTTACGGCTTCGCACAACGTCAATCGCCTCTTTAACGAAGATATTGATACGTGGCAAGAGGTCGAGGATATATGTAAGACGATCGTCTTCTTCTTTGGCTTTGAGAGTCCCTCAGTAGACCAAGACATGAGAGGGACGGAAGAACTTACACTCTCTGGAGCCCAACTCATCGCCTACAATCCTGATGCCGATATGGCACTCCTCAAAATAAGCGGTCTACCGACAGATACGAATGGTAGCCCTTATATCCCCGATTACTATAATGTCTATTACAGCGGTTGGAATATCTCGGACAGTCCCGAGGCTCCGTACTACGGCATACATCACGCTTTGGCATCGACCAAACGTGTGTGCATAGCAGCCGATGAGAGCCTAAGCATCATCGACTACTCTTTGTCGTTCTTGAGTTTCACCCAGAAGCACTGGCGTGTCCAAGAGTGGACGACGGGGATCACCGAGGCAGGTTCTTCGGGCTCGGCTCTCTTTGACAAGAACGGACTCATTATCGGGGGCTTGTCGGGAGGCTCATCTACGTGTGGATCGCCATTCAAGGATACCTACTTCGCCATCAAACAAACATGGCAGACCGGTAACGCACAGACTTCCCTTATGCCATGGTTAGATCCAAACAACTCGGGCGTAAAGCAACTCGCAGGTTACGATCCTCATAGTGCTAGCACGAAACAAATATCTCGCGTCAGTCCATACTATGCTAAGCCTACCTCGACACTCTCTTGGAGTAGTTATACGACAAGTAATGGGGTGACGGGTATCGGGCGTAATATCAAATTAAGTGGGTCGGTAGTACCTCTTGGGGTCTATCTACAACTTGGTGTCGGGAGCGTCCTACTCAACTCGGCTAACGTACACGTAGTCGAACTCTACCCCATCACCAACGGCAAGGTCGAGGCAACGCCCGTATGGTCTAGCACGCTAGACAACTATAATTACACAGGCTACAACAAGAGTACACAGCAATTCGTCTCAACTACCCGTACCGTGGGAGAGGACGAGATCGAACTATTCATTCCTAGTACGACGACAACCCAACTCACAACGGGCGAATACCTCCTCTCTATCCGTCCGAGCAATGGGACAGACCTTAGTCTACCGATCTTGTCGGAGTTTGACAAGCGATTGACAAGTCCTACTCGTGGTTATAGCGTGTGGACTAGGGCTTCCTCTGGAGTCTGGGCGATGGCTCCGTCTAGTCATCAGAGTGTATGGCTTGATTTGCTCGTTCAGGGGACGAAGCAGGCTAACGAAGAGGTGCGACAAGTAGAGAACGACCCTGCCTATCCCTCATATTATTATGGGGAAACGCTCTACACCTTTAACGCTGGGGGCAAAGCCGAGTTGCGTGTCTACGGGCTAGATGGTATGCTGTGGCTCAAGCAAGAACTTAGCGAGGGCGAGAGCCAAACCAATATCGCAATGATCCCCTCACGTTACACCTATGTCGTACAGATCAAGGGTGATCGTGGCACACATAGTTATAAATTCGCCAAGAAGTAAAGGCTACACCAAGCATCAACACAGCAGCCTATCCCTTACAACTACGGTATCAAGACTGGGGAGGAATACCTTCGTCCCCAGTCTTGCTCCTGCCTAGACATTCGCTCGAGCGAGCGAGAGGACGGAGTCAACACTGCGATAGGATAGGACTTTGTTTAACCCCTTTATACTTATTGAGATGATAAGAAATTGTATCAGAGTGATCTGCTTGGGGCTTGCCTCAACGTTCACTACTTTATCGGCATACGCTGGCGTAGAGCATCTACTGCCGATGCCTCAGATTGTGCAGCGACAAAGCGGTAAACTCAAGATCGAGAGCCTTGCTGTCAAGGGTATATACCTCCAAGAGGAGATGAAAGCACTCCTAAGCGAGTATCACATTACACACAACCCGAAAAGTAATACCACCCTCGAATTAGTCCTCGTACCCAGCCTCCCCAAGATAACCTTCAACAAAAGCGAAGCCTATCATCTTGTCGTCAATGCTCGAGGCATTCGTGTCGAAGCCTTACAGCCCCTTGGGCTATACCGTGGGCTACAGACTGTCGAGCAGTTGATCGCCTCTTGCGATCCCGAGAGCAAGAGCCTCGATTACTGCGATATTACCGACTGGCCTGCCTTCCGTCTTCGTGGTTATATGCAAGATGTGGGACGCACCTATATCCCACTTAGCGAACTAAAGACACAAATACGACTCCTTGCCCGATACAAGATTAACGTCTTCCACTGGCACCTTACTGAGAACCAAGCATGGCGACTAGAGAGTAAGGCATTCCCCCAACTTAATGACGCCTCGACAATGACCCGTATGCCCGGTAAATACTATACTTTACAAGAGGCTCACGAACTAGTTGAGTACTGCAAACGACTAAGGGTTACGCTCATTCCCGAGATAGATATGCCGGGGCATAGTGCAGCCTTTGTACGTGCTATGGGCTACGATATGCAGACGCCCCAAGGCAAAGCGACTCTCAAGGTACTCCTCAAGGAGGTTGCCGAGGCGATGGACGTACCTTATATCCACATCGGTACGGACGAGGTGAAGTTTACAGATCCTAGTTTCGTCCCCGAGATGGTAGCCTACGTGCGTAGCCTTGGGAAGAAAGTCATCTCGTGGAACCCAGGTTGGCAGTACAAGTTGGGCGAGATAGATATGACACACCTATGGAGTTATCGTGGCAAAGCACAACTAGGTATCCCCGCCATAGACAGCCGACTACATTACATCAACCACTATGATATTTTTGCGGACCTCGTGATGCTCTACCATAGTCGCATCTACAACGTAGCAGCCAGCAACACCAATATAGCAGGTAGTATCATCGCCGTATGGAACGACCGATTTATCCCCAACGGACGCGATATTGTAGCACAGAATAATGTCTACCCCTCGATGCTAGCACTTGCCGAACGCACATGGCAGGGAGGTGGCAGTGGTTACTTCGATAAGGCGACTGCCTCGTTACACTTTGATGCTCCCGACACGCTCAGACAGCAGTTCGTAGACTTTGAGAGGCGTATGTTGTGGCACAAAGACTATTACTTCGGAGGCGAACCATTCTTTTACGTTCGTCAGAGCGATGCCGCATGGTATATCAGTGAGGTATATGACAACGGAGGCGAACTCACAAAGAGTTTCCTTCCCGAGGTAGAGTACTTACAAAGTTGTCAGTCGGGCAACTTCGCTCCGCCCTCAAGCCTAGGCAAGGGCGAATACCCCTATACGCAAGGCACCTATGGCTCGGGGGCTTATCTAAGACACGTATGGGGTAAGACCTGCCATAGCCTTATTGAGGAGCCTAAGCCCAACAGCACCGCCTACGCAACGGCTTGGATATATAGTGAGGAAGCACAGCAAGCCGGGCTAATCATCGAGACGCAGAATTATAGCCGATCGGAGAGTGATTTACCTCCACCTCAAGGCAAATGGGACTATAAAGAGAGTCGTATATGGCTTAATGGTCAAGAACTAATGCCCCCTGTATGGACAGCCACACATAGCAAGCGAGATAACGAGATCGTACTCGGCAATGAGAATGCAAGTGCTCGTCCGCTCCCTGTCGTAACGCTTCGTAAGGGCTGGAATAGGGTGCTTATCAAACTCCCGATCTCTAGTTTCTCCCTCCCCGAGGTACGTCTTAATAAGTGGATGTTCACCTTTGCCATCACATCGACAGATGGTAGCAAAGTCCTCCCCGGGATACGCTATGCAACCCCGAGCATAGAGCGATAAGTGGGCAGGCTAGATACCTAAGCCATAGCCCCCAAGAAAGAGAGCGACAGCCTCCCCCCGTATTTTGGGGGAGGCTGTCGCCTTGGTATATGCCCGATAAGGCTCGAGATAGGGCGTAACCTCGCAAATTCCCTTGGGGACTAAAGCCAGCAAAGGCTCACTACATAAGACAATCTCTAGTCCTCGAGATCGCACACTAGATAGATCGGCAACAAAGCGTAAACCAAGGGGCTAAGCACTTCGCCGTACCCTGCCACCACAGATACAAGTTGAGAGATCAGACACACACCCTATCCCCCCTGGGCGAATAGCCCCCATCAGAAGCAACACAATCCCTCTTGGTCTAGGTCTTCGCTTAGTCTTATTCTCTACGCCCAATGCTAGCGAGCCGACCTATGCGTCAAGACCTGACGCATAAAAATCAAGACTTGGCGGATAAAAATCAAGCCCTGACGCTTATGCGTCAAGACGTGAACGATACATTTTAGTATCTTTGTCTTATATGAATAATCAAGTTTCGCTCGATGCTCCGCAAAGAATAGCAGAGCGTCCTCACTACCTTGCTCTCGATGGCTTACGTGGTGTCGCTGCCCTTGTCGTGGTATGGTATCATATCTTTGAGGCATTCGCTATCGACCCAGTGACGCAAGGCGTCAATCACGGCTATTTGGCAGTAGATTTTTTCTTCCTCCTCTCGGGTTTTGTCGTTAGTTATGCCTATGATGGTCGCTGGGGAAAGATGGGTGTCGTCGAGTTTTTCAGACGAAGACTGATACGCCTACACCCTATGCTCGTCTTGGGGGCGATCCTTGGCGGACTAATGTTTTACACACAGGCAACACCCACACAACCGCTACACCTCGTACCCATAGGACTCGTAGTACTCTCTACGCTGATGAATGCCCTACTTATCCCCTCCCTCCCTAGTTGGGAGATACGTGGCTACACAGAGATATTCCCCCTCAACGGCCCTACTTGGTCGCTCTTCTTTGAGTATATCGCCAATGTGCTATACGCCCTAGTCCTGCGTCATCTCCCGACTTGGGGCTTAGCCCTAGCAACCTTGGGCTTCGCTCTCGGCTTAGGTTACGAGGTCTTTGTTCACTCGCCTTGGGGCTATATGGGTGCAGGTTGGAGTTTTGCCGATGGAGGCTTTTGGGGTGGAATGGCAAGAGTATGTTTCTCATTCTCGGCAGGGCTTTTGCTCTCTAGGGTCTTCAAACCGCTGAGTTATAAACGAGGCTTTTGGCTCTGTAGCCTCGCCCTAGTGGCTATCCTAATAATGCCTAGAATAGGATCCAACAACAATATGTGGACCAATGCCCTCTATGAGTGCTTATGCGTTATGCTCGTCTTCCCTGCACTCCTTTGGTTAGGAGCCTCAGACACGAGTGAGAGCCCTACGATGCAGAGGCTATTCAGACTTCTAGGTGATATTTCGTACCCCTTGTACATCATTCACTACCCCTTTATATATCTGTATATCGCTTGGGTACGTACCCATAACCTCACAGTCGGTGAGGCGATGCCAGCAGCCTGCGGGCTATTCTTTGGTTGTATCCTCTTGGCATATCTACTCCTCAAGATCTACGATCTCCCTCTACGCAAAAGATTGGCAGGCTATGCACTACAACGAGGTCATTGAGATACTCAATAATTGCGGACGAGAGCGTCGTCCCTGTTTCTTCCTCCTCGACTACGAGCAGAGAGAGGGGCTATGCTTTAGTGAGCCCTTGGAGGGGGAGGTACTCCCCGATGGATTGTGCTTCAGTATAGGTAATACACAAGGCGGATCCCTCCATTCATCGGGCGAAATACTTAGTATTACGCAGATTAGCCCCGAGGCGGAGGATTGTTATGCACATAGGTTCGACATTATACACAAAGGCATACAGCATGGCGACAGTTTCCTAGCGAACCTTACGATACAAACGCCTATCCAACTCTCTGGCACGGATCTTGCAGATATATATGCACAGACCGAAGCCAAGTACAAGGTGCTGATGCCCGGTCGCTTCGTTTGCTTCTCGCCCGAGACTTTCGTACGTATCGAGGGGACGAATATCTCTACATTCCCGATGAAGGGGACAATAGATGCAAGCCTACAAGATGCAGAGAGGATCTTGCTCAACGACTACAAAGAGCATTGCGAGCACTGCACCATAGTAGACTTGATGCGTAATGATTTGAGTCGGGTGGCAGAGCGAGTAGGCGTCAAACGCTTCAAATACCTAGATCACCTTACGACTAGTAGGGGCGAGATCTTACAGATGAGCAGTGAGGTTGTGGGGACACTGCGTAGTGATTGGCACAAGCGACTAGGGGATCTGATGGACACCCTCCTACCTGCAGGGTCTATCTCGGGAGCCCCTAAGGAAAAGACCTGCGAACTTATTCGCTCTGCCGAGGGTCAAGCACGAGGTTACTATACAGGTATCTGTGGGTATTACGATGGTGATAGTCTTGATACGGGTGTTTTGATACGCTTCGTGGAGCAGGTGGGCAAAGATTTTTACTATCGCTCGGGAGGTGGGATTACGATTAACAGCCAAATGAGCGAGGAGTACAAGGAGTGTATTCAAAAGGTGTACTTACCTACGAAACAAGCCTAACACCCCACTCTACGCAACTCACGGACAACTCGGGAGGCAAGGCTCAAAGACAAGAGTTAGGAGCAGGGACAACGCGTGGTTAGCCGGAGCAACGGAGTAAGATTAGAGGGAGGAACAAGACGAGGTTAGCCCGCGATTGTACAAGTCTTTACTTCTACCCGGATAAGACTTGTTCTAAGGACAGCAGGATAAAAGAGTGCAATAAAACGTTCAATTATCTGTTTTCCTAATATAGATATAGACCTAGACTTTTGCCCTCTTATTAGGGAAAGAGTAATTTTGTAAGAGAATAATAAAAGAACAAAAAGATGACAGCAGCACAGTTTACGCAGAACCTCCTTGGTATGCAAGACTATATGCGCAACTTTGCCCGCACCTTGGCCAGCGACGAAATGGACGTTGAGGACTTGATGCAGGATACGACACTCAAGGCACTGAATAGTCGCCATAAGTTCGTAGAAGACGTAAACTTCAAAGGTTGGGTGCTGACGATTATGCGTAATATCTTCATAAACAACTACCACAAGTTAGTACGCTCTCAGGGCGTTGTTGATGCTACGGTAGATGCTTATAATGTTCATCTCCCGAGTGACGGTGGCGACCTAACTCCCGAGGGAACGATGGATATTAAGGAGATCAATTTGGCAATATCTTCCTTGAGCCCGGTACTCAAAGAGCCTTTCTCAATGTTCGTAGCCGGATACAAGTATAACGAGATTGCCGACACCCTAGGCATTCCGCTAGGTACGGTTAAGAGCCGCATATTCCTAGCCCGCCAAGAACTACAAAAGACACTACGCGATATGCGTTAGGTATGGTGATGTACACAATGATAGGTTAGTATATATTTCTGCTGAGGTATCCTCAACTGCCGCAAGGTAGTTGGGGGTATTTCTTTTATGGAGATGGCTATCTGCAAGAACTTAGTATAGACTTTTAGCCAAGGCTAAACACCCCTTAACTCTCAAGCCTAATAGCCCCCGAAGCAAACAGGCAATATCTCTTACGAGGATCTCACAGCACCAAGCACCCCGAACGAGTTATACCTCATGCGAAGAGCAGATACCACCAATCCCTCCGGGCAAATTGCACCCCACGAGCAGAACAGACAGCACCACCCTCTCCGAGCGAATTGTATCCCATATAAGCCAGCCCAAGGACCACTTAGCCCCTGCAATAGGTTGCAATTCTTTTCATCGCCTAAAGACTTATGATTAGACGACTTAGAAGTAGGATCGGCAAGACGCAAGTAAAATAATTTTGTACTACCTATTGTTTATTTCAAAATAAGTACTACCTTTGCAGACGAAACAATCAAGCACGGGATGTAGCGCAGTCCGGTTAGCGCACCTGCTTTGGGAGCAGGGGGTCCCAGGTTCGAATCCTGGTATCCCGACAAGGAGAGAAGAGTAGATAACTCAATGAGTTACCTACTCTTATTGCTTTATTTAAGCGGTTGAGAGTATGGACTACTAGGGCTAACACGACAAGGAGATTGAGTCAGAATGTGTCAAGATGTGGCACCCTGCGTCAAGATACCCTGCAAAACCCTTGCAAGGATTACAGGGTTCTAATCAAAAGCCCCTAAACAAGTATCAATACAGTATGGCAAAGATTAAAGTATATCTAGATACTAGAGCGAGCAAAGATAAAGCCCCTCTAAAACTATCAATATCCCATAAGAATACAACCGCCCTGCTCCCACTTGGGCTTAGCATAGCCCCCGAGCATTGGAGCAAAGAAGAGCAAACTATAATCAAGTACCCTAGAAGGCAGATGTTCAACAGTTACATTCAAAAGAAGGTAGCAGACATCGAACTATTTTTCCTTACTCGGAAATCACTAGGACTAGCCTTAGGTAAAAATGCAACGGAGTTACGTGAGTTAATTAAGGCGGAGTTTTTCTCTCACGATGTCGACCAAAACGTAGATGAGCCTGCGCTGAGTTTCATCTCGCACTTTGAGCAAGTCGCTAACAAGAAGCACAAGAAGACAAGCGAGACATATAAGCACACGATCGGTCGTGTACGTATGTTCGACAAGGAAATAGACAGCAAAGGCTTTGATGATATTAGCAAGGATTGGCTGGAGCGTTTCGGCTTATGGTGTGAAGAACAAGGTTCAAGTACCAACACAATTGCTATCCATTATCGCAATATGCGTAGCGTGTTTAATGATGCCATTGACAACGAACTAACACAAGCCTATCCATTTAGACGCTTTAAGATAAAGACGATAAAGACGGCTAAACGTTCGCTCACAATTGATCAATTGCGTTCTCTTTTCACCCTTGATGTAGACGATACAGAGCGAAAACACCTCGACATATTCAAACTCATATTCTTCCTTATGGGTATCAATATAATCGACCTCGCAAACCTCAAAGAGATTACAATAGATGGACGCATTGAATTTAACCGATCTAAAACCAAGCGTTACTACTCTATGAAAGTTGAGCCTGAGGCTATGGAGATCATAGAGCGATATAGAGGTACTCAATATCTACTGAATATACTAGAACGCTGGAGTAGTCACGAAGGGTTCAGACGCAAGGTTAATAAAAGTCTACAACGACTCGGAGGTACAGAGGTTATAAACAGCAAGGGTAAAAAGAACTTCCGACCACTATTCCCAGAACTGACGACATATTGGGCGAGACATACGTGGGCTAGCATAGCCTCGTCGTTGGATATTCCGAAAGAAACGATAGCACAAGCCCTAGGACACGGAGGCAACAGTGTAACGGATATATACATAGACTTCGATAGACGCAAGGTAGACGAGGCAAATAGGAAGGTTATCGATTACGTGCTTTATGGAGAGAGGTAAAAGTATGTCTCTACATACTAGGAAGCCCTAATTATGGCGATTTCGCCATAATTAGGGCTTTGCCCTTTAAGACCTTAATATGTTTATGCTACTAGATCTCTAGGCTGTGCTGTGATCTAGAACCTCTTATAGGATTGTTATTAGCGATGGGCAAAGTGTTACGTAGGACTTTTTACTAATCCATACGACAACATCAGACTCGGAAATAACTAGATTGTAGTTGTCCCCTTTTGAGAACTTAGGGAAGAAACCTCCTAGGATTTGTTGTGCTTGCTCCCTCGTTATATATGTCGAGTAAGTTATGGTTTTCCCCGAAACAGAAATATTCCTAGGCAGCATTAACTTTAACCCATCTAGATCAATGTAAAGCCCGTCTATGTTTTCTGACGTGACTTTTCTCCACACTTCTGCTCGCTCTGATGCACTCGATCCCGAATGCCTCCCCTCAGTTGATTGTTGAGGAAGTTTGGTGTAATCTCGATTGGGATTAAGGACTTGAGTCCTACTCCCACTTAACAGTTGGTTGATTTGAGTTTTCATAAAGTGGCTTTCAGTTTAATCTTGTAAATCACGATTATGAAACAAAGGTAAGAAAACTGATAGACTTTTCTTACAACTATTGTTGGACTGGCAAATTTTATATACCTTTGTTGCACGCAGGTTCACAGGATAATCCTTTTAATCTTGTAAGTGGCTTTCAAAGCCTGCGACAACGTGAGAAGATTGCTTTATACTCTCTTCTCACGTTTTTTGTTTGCTTGTAGGTGGTGTTGAGAGATCCTTGAGCCTATCACGAATAGATAGTACATTATCCGCTTGTACGTGCAGGTCGGTATCTACGCTCCTCATCTTGGGCATAACAAACTCCATCAACTTACAAGCAGTCGTTAATCTCTCCCGAGGATCCTCGATCGCCATTAAGTCCTCACTCATTCGTCCACTATCTTGATATGATGCTATCAATTTAGATATAGACTCCTTCATTTCGCTCGTCGTCTTGTTGGGCGTTCCCTTTTGTCTGCCCCCTGTTTTCACTCGTTTCGCCATAAAAATTTGATATTGTTAATACATATAGTTCGCTTGCTAATATAGGGCTGTAGTTTTGCTTCAAAAGTATATCTATTAACCAATAACTAGTTATGATAGGAACACTTATAGGAGCAGGATTAGGAGTTGCAGGATCTATTTGGGGTGGCATCAAAGCCAGCCAAGCCGCTAAGAAAGCCAAAGCCTACCAAGAGCAGAAACTCCGAGATAATCAAGCGTGGTTTGATCGCAGGTATAATGAAGACGCAACGCAGAGAGCAGATGCCCAGCGTATGCTAACACGCGTACAGGATATTATACGTAACCGAAATCGCAATGCACAAGGAGTACAAGCCGTGATGGGTGCTAGCGAGGAGAGAATTGCCAATATGCAGGAAGCAGGCAACCAAGTTCTGTCGGATACTGCGAGTCGCATTGTTGCTCAAGGAGATGCAAGACGTGATGCCATAGAGCAACAATACATCAGGACCAAGAATGCCGTGCATGATCAACTAGCCAACATCGAACAAAACAGAGCCAATGCAACAGCACAAGCGACAGCCGGTGTCCTTAGTAGTGCTGGCAGTATAGCCTCTGCTGGATTAGGTGGGCTTGGTACATCTTCTAGTAGTCAACTCGGAAGTAGCACTGGACTATCGTCTCTAGATATAGACCCTAGTGCAGGATTTGCTCCCTTAACCAAACTCAAGTAACTATGGTGACGACACAGCAGGGCAAAAAGCCCAACGAGCAACTAGACTTAGGCGTGCCACAGAGTCAGCAGGCTAGTAGTGTAGAGACAACAGCAAAGGTTACACCGAGTACGACACCTAATAGCCAGCCATACATAGAGCCTCCTAAGCCTAGGAGTTACGTTGATATATACCGAGAATTTGCTCCTTATACCCCACCAAGCCAAGAGCAATTCCAAAAAGAACTGAGACGTCAACGAGCCACAGAAATTGCATCTGCTCTCGGGGACGGCATCTCTGCTCTTGCTAATCTACATTATACCACACAGTATGCCCCGAATGTAGACCAAAGTAGGCTACAACTTTCGGCACGTAATCAGCAACGTTGGAATGCCTTCAGGGCTCAACGGGAAGCAGAGCGTAAAGAGTGGGAAGCAGGCTATCGTAGAGCCTTGGAGCAGGACAAAAATCAATGGCAAGCCGATAGAGATTTTGGCTTCCGTCAATGGCAAGCCCAACAGCAGCAAGACAATTGGGTGAGCAACCATAACTACCAAAAAGAAAAGGATAAAGCCGATAACGAATATAGGGCAGGGCGAGCAAAGGCAGAAGATGACCATAGAGCGAGGCAAGCGAAGCAACAGCAACTAGAGTTTGCTCATAAGCAAAATATGGACAAGCAAAACCTAGCCCTCCAGCGTCAAAAAGTCGCATTATCAGGAAGTCGTGGTGGATCTGCAAACACAGGAGGCGGAGGGAGCAGGGGGGCAAGAGGTGGACATACATTTGTTTTTGGACAAGATGGAAAAACGTTACACGTACCAGCAGATAGACTCCCCGGAGTGATTGAGAAAGCGTGGCAACGACTACCCGAAAAAGTCCGACGGGACTACGAGGCAAAATATGGGGGCTGGACTCGAGATGAATATGGAGGGTATATTGGACGCTATCAACGAGGACTGACCCTTGAACAAAAACTGATGGCGGTAGATGCCTATTCCCACAACGACCAAGGTTTTCAGCAAGCCTTGTACGAGTACTCTGGGGCTGTCCCCGGGTATGATCTTGGGAAAGGTGTACGCTATGCGGAACTCAAAGAAGTTGAAAAGCAGAGTAAACAAAGACGACAGCAGGCATCACCAAGTCCATTCGTAATGGGAACACCCCAAAATACTACAGAGCAAGCAAATTGGAGAAGTAGATAAAGTGCTATGAATAATAAAGATAATATCAGCAGTCTATATAAGATGCTCGTTTCTGAGGGCATCAGCGAACAAGAATTGGGAGGTAATGAAGCCGGATTTAGAAAGGCGTTGGCAGACCCTCAAAGGCGTAAATCTGGATACGACTGGTTGAGCCAGCGTGTTCCTGTAAACAAACTAGGCTCCTATGACTACTTTAATGAATGTGTTAATATAGCCCTAAGTGAGAGTAATCCAGTTTCTAAAGTTGGTGTCGGTATTCAGGCTAGCCCAGCAAAAAGCCAGCGTCCTATGGTCTTGCGTCCGGAAGCACAGACGAGTGCTACCACAAAGCCCAACATAGCAACACATACACAAGGCTTAGCCTTTGGTAAAGAAGTTCCTCTCGGGACTGAGGCTGTAACCCCTAAGTTTGATCGACAAGCAGATGGCACTGGGAAAGATAAATATATCCCCCAGCCTACCCTAGTCCCTAGTGCCGAACACCCTGCTATGCCCAAGAAGGTCGTAAAGGACTATGTACATAATAAGACCTACGATTGGGATAGCGAGCAAGGACAAGCCCTTGTCGAGAAGAGCAGCGAGGTTAAGAATAAGTACGGAGATCAACTTGAAAAGGTCGGCATTGGTCAGTTCAATATCGGAGAGCGACTTGAGAATGCCCGAAAAGCATTAGCCGAGAGAGGCAAACAAGTCCTAGAGAAGAGCGAGCGTGAGTATAAATGGTGGCATTTCGGGACTACTGGAGGTATTGCAGGTATGCCTCGTTATGTTAGGACTAATAATGGATTATATACAGACCCTGAATATATCTCCCTACAAGGTGCGATAAGAGCCTTGGAGAATAGCCAAGAATTACTCAACGAGCAATATAAGAGCCAACGCGAGAAAGGTATTACGGGCTTTGCTAAAGGTGCAGGTCGAGGCATTAAAAATAAACTCTTTGATGTACGCACTTGGGACGGAGGCGTACAAGATATGATTGAGGGTGGTGCATTGAACGTTGCCATCAATAAGTATGAGAGAGGTGAGAAACTCAGCGAGGCAGAGCAAGCCCTACTAGATGCTAAGGCAACGGAGGTTGCAGTAAAAGCATACACCGCTAATGATATAGGTTATGGATATGAAGCAGGCGAAGTAACAGCACAAGCCCTGCCTTTTATGCTAGAGATGCTAATAAACCCAGCGAGCAAAGCAGGTACTTCTATTGGAAGCCGTGTTACTAGATATGCCCTGAAAAGATTTGCACAAAAGGGGCTGTCGGAAGGAGCCAAGAAGTTGGCAACAAAAGCCGTTGGCGTTGCTAGTAGAGTTGCCGGAGACGCTGTAGGAGCCACAGGTATGGCAATGACAACTGGCTTAGGTCGCGTAGGTGCAGATGCAACAAGGCGTATGGCTGGAGAAGTACAGCACGGACACGATGAGGAGGGCAATACAGTCTTTACTGGTGTAGAGAATAGAGAGGAAGCAACAGATGCCGTCCTCAAGGCTTTGGGTAGTACTGCTATCGAAAACCACTCGGAGATGGTCGGAGAATACTTTGCCCCGATTGGTAAAGCCTTAGGTAAGGTTTTCTCTAAGGGAGCGAGCAAGGTCGGTCTTGGATCTGTCTCAGACGCGATAAATGCAGTTGCCAATAGTCCTTGGGCTAAGAAGATGAAGCGTTTTACCGACAAGACACAATGGAATGGTATCGTAGGTGAGTTCTCGGAAGAGATAGCCGGAGGTATTGAGAATGCTCTCATTGTCGGAGACCAAACTTTGGATACTGACCCCGAGACAGGTGTTTTTAATAGTGAAAACCTCCTCCGTACGGCTGTTGGTGTCGGACTAATGGGTGGCTTTATGTCGGCAGTCCGAACAGCAGGCTATCGTACAGAAGCCTATGAGGCCCGTAAGTATATGGAGCGTAGTGGGCGTGATGCTGAGCGTTTGTTTGAGGATAAAAAACAGTGGGAGGAAATCAGACAACAGATAGATAAAGACGACTATGAAAACGTCGGTCATATCTTGCAGGATCCTAATCTTAGCCACGAGAAGCGAATGGCTATTATTCGCTATACAGTGTCACGCACTCTTTATCAAGGAGTTCAAGAGGCGAACAATAAAGTAGCCCAGCAAGGAAATGTAACAGCGTCTGAACTATCTCCCATACTGCACCAAGGAGAGAATAAGGTTATCCTAGCCAAGAGAGCCGGAGTTGAGGGCAATCAAGCCATTATCAATGGGAATGTAGTGAGACGAGAGGACGGCACGATAGATAGAGATGCAAGTAGTAAATCTATTGTGGTGTACAACCCCGAGAGTGGCGAGCGAGAGATGATTGATATTGATACTCTCGAGGGCGTTGAAGAAGAGATGAGCCTTGAAGAGTGGGAGGCTAGACAATCTAATCCAATGCCTAGTGAGGGCTATACACCTACAGATAGCGTTATCCCTACCCCAAATGCTGAACTTGAACAATCGGTACAATCAGAGGGAACTACACCTACACCCGAGCAAGAAGTAGGAGAGCAGGGAGATGGTTATATGTTTGAACCCGGAGATATGTTTGAACTAGAACTACCCGGAGTGGGACGTATCGCAGGGAGTGCTTTTGGGTTTGATGCTGATGGTAGGTTGCAGATACACACTCAAGAGGCAGTTCAACTCCCGGGGGAGAAGCGTCCATTGATGTATCACGCAGTAGATGCAGAACAGTTGCTTCCGCTTATAACTAGTTATACTGCCTCGGAGAGGATTGATGACGAGGAAGCATATTCTCCCTATACAGAAGATACAGCAGCGAGCACGGAGGACTGGCAAGAGGACGAAATGTATGAGCCTGCTTATGAAGAGAATGCTTGGGAGGATAACTCAGAAGAAGCACCACAAGAGGAACATTCGGAGGATTATAGTCCATCGAATGACGAGCAAGACCCCAACAGAGTGATAGGACGCTCTATGACGGGAGATGAGGCTAGCACATTCATTGCGAGTATGGAGGCAAATGCAGAACCTACACGAGAACTAGACCTTACGATCGAAAATTGGGACGCAGAGTTTGGAGAAAGCGGAGAGGTTGATACACCTATCGGTAAAGTAAAGATGGGAGAAAATCAATTCGTGAAAATGCACCGATTGGGTCGTAGTGGGAAATTGGGTCTTGTCAAGCCTACGCTTACTAATCCCGATGTTATTATAGAGGATTATCGAGAAGCCCAAGATGGCATATCAGAACGTCCTACGTCCTACGTCTTCGTGAAATCATTTATGGGGAAGAATAACGAACGGCATTACTTTTTCACATCTGTAACAGTCTCGAAAGACGGTAGGGAAGTTGTAATCTCAAACGAAGAGAGACGAGCCAATAGAATATCCAAACTACTAGGCAGTGGCAAAGTAGTTTGGATAAAGGATAGTACTAGCTCGCATCCGTATACGCAAGTCGAGGAGTCAGTTCCCCTTAGCGAGTCGAACAAATTTACTGATACTGACAATCAATCTGCCTGGCACGGTATCCATTCGCCTAGTACTGATACTAGCAAAGGTAGTGAAAATAAATTTGTTAGCAAATGGCAGGCTGTACTAGCCGAAGCGGAAGGGGACAGAGAGATGGCAGAAGATGTCGCCAATTCAATGCTTGAAGACCTCAAAGTCGACCTTAAAAATCATATAGCCAAAGGAAAGAAAGCCAAAGGGAAGACGACCTCTGAAAAGTTTGCTTATCTCAAGGAGCATAAAGCAAAAAGAGCGGAGTTGGAAGCAGAGATCGCAGAATGGGAGAACGCCATTAAAGAGGCTAAACAATCGCAACTGCAATCATTTGCGGAAGAGGTGGAGGCTCGAGGAGAACAACCTAGCACCCTAGAGGAAGCCAAGAAACAAGAAGAGAAACTGCGTCAAGCCCGAATACAAGCAGAAGAAGATGCCCGTTTGCAGAGAGAGCAATATGGTGAAATTCCTGAATGGGGAGAGGATAAGCCAAGCGATGCAAGGGCGAGAGGGTATCGTAAGTATCAGAATGAGATATACGAGAGATCGAATGAGATACCAGCGATAAAAGGAGCGGATACCAGAGTGAAGTTTCACGATGAGCATCAACCCGAGGGACGCTATACTCTTGTAGAGGCTAGCGACATACAACCCTCACACTATGAGGGTAAGGCTAATCCTCGCTTCTTCCTTGATGAAGCACAGCCCAAAGACAGAGTAGACGCTGATAGCGTACATAAGGCAAGAGTAATGGCTGAGCAAATGAACCCGGAAGAGATTACGAGTGGTGCGACAGCCTATGTGGGTACTCCTGTCGTCAATACTCGAGGAGAAGTTTTGCAGGGTAATGGTCGTACCGCAGGCTTACGCTATATGTATGAACAAAGTGGGGCAAGTGCCGATGGTTACCGAAAATACTTATCTGACAATGCGAGTCGATGGGGCTTCTCTAGTGAGCAGGTAGAGGGTATGCGTCAGCCTGTACTTGTGCGTATGACTGACGTGAGCGATAGTAGAGCCATAGAACTTGGTCAGTATAGGAGTGAGGATACAGAGAGTGGAGGAGAACAGCGTATCCGCCCCATAGAAACGATGCGTAAACTTGGAGATCGTATGCAAGAGTTTACGAGTCGCCTGCTAGGGACAAGTGATAGTGATGCTACTCTAAGCGACTTGATAAGAGAAAACGGAGGTGATACGCTCAGTTGGTTGCTACGTATGAATATCATTACAGCCCCACAATTGCAAGCCAGTGTAAGTAAAGATGGGAAAGTGAATAAAGTTGGGGTAGAAGCCCTTGTGGGTATCCTTGAAGAGTCACTATTCACGAATGCCCCCGAGCAACTACGCAAAGATTTTGAGACACTCCCAAGCAATGCACAACAAGCCCTACTAGCCACAGCATATCGGGATTTGGATAGTAGTCTTGATGCCCGAATGATGAGCGAACTGCAAGCCAGCATACAAGTCTATGCTATTATACAGGCAAGCGGAACGTTTAATAATGTACGTAGCACCGAGGAAGCAATCGCTAGCGTACGCCAATGGCTATTGCAAAGCGAGGACTTTATGGACGGGGTAGGTGCATTGACCCCTGAGGAGCGTTATGGATTTAGTAACTTTGCTCTACACCTTGCCTCTCTATACCATAAGGGCAAGAAGACCGAATTAACGCAGTTGTTTAACAATTTGTATGATGAGGTACAGGGAAAAGCGGAAGATATATTTGACACTGATAGAGGTGTTGTTAAGAGCCTATCGGATGCTATAAATCGAATACTAAACATAGATTACAATGGAAAGATTGGAAGCGAAGCTGTGGCTAAGCCACATCAACCAAGCCCAAGCAGGGAACGAACTATCAATAGCGACGATACGAGCGGAGGTAGCACGGAGAGAGAAAGCAGGGGAGATACCTCTGGAGGAAGCGATAAGACAGGCACTAGGTCTTTAGAAACAGACATCAAGCCTATTGATGTAGGCTCATTCGGCAATATCCGTAGCAAACAAAAAGAAGCGTCTGCCCCTACAAGTACTCAAGGCGAGTTGTTGGACGACACTGCTACCCAACAAAAGGTAGACGCTTCTGAGGATAAGGATAGCGAAAAGAAGCGAGAGTTACATTTGTCTTCTCCCAACGCAACAACAAAGACCAAGGAAACAACGGATGCTAGTCGCTTAGCCACAGATGCTGTACTTCTTGCTTTAGAAAATAGCGGTATTGATGTAGTGCGAGCGACAGATGTAGAAGTCGAGGCTGTCCTAGGGGGACGTAGTGCTAGCGTTGAATTGAGTCGAGAACAAAAAAGAGCACTTGATACCGCAGAGCAGTCTCGTAAGACCACAGAACCCACTGTCGTATCAAGTGCCGATGGAGCAAAGGGACTAGGAAATGATAACGTAGAATTTATGCGTACGCCCCGAGGTGTTGTTTATGGCTGGACTGAGGGGGGTAAGATTTACCTTACCGAGGCAGGTATGCAGGCAGAGACGCCTATCCACGAGTACACGCATATATGGGCACATGCGATGCAGCGTAGTAATCCTGAGGGTTGGCAGAGCATCAAGGACTTACTGCGTGGTACTCCCTTGTGGCAAGAGGTACTATCTGACCCTAACTATCAACATATCGCAAATAACGAAGACGCTATCGCAAGTGAGGCTCTCAGTCGCTTCTCGGGACAAAAGGGGAGAGTCAAAATGGAGGAGATTGCACAGCAAACCCTAGACAATGCTCGGGGTGCAGTCGATAAGATAGAGGCAGGAAGCGTTCTTGCAAAGATGCGAGAAGCCCTAAACAAATTTTGGCGTTGGGTAGGTAAGTCGCTGTTTGATATCAAGCGTTTTGATAGCATAGAAGAAGTAGCCGATCGAGTGCTGTATGACCTAGTCAATGGGACTGAGTTAGGAGCCAAAGGTCATCATAGTCGTACGGAGATGCAAGTAAAGAGGGGTGGCTATACGGAGGAGATGGAGCGTATCAAGAGTGAAGCCGAGGCTAATGGTACGTTTATGCTCGCTCCTAACGGTAAGGCTACCAACCTTAATGAGCGTCAATGGCTTCAAGTACGTACTAAGGCATTCAAGGGCTGGTTTGGGGACTGGGAGAAATCTTCTCGTATTGAGAAACTACGTAGGGCAGAACCCGTAGTCTTGACAGGAAACGAATACGAGGGGAAGTATAAACTTGAACGTAAAAGTGCTAAGGAGTGGGCAAAGAGTAATCTGCGAGGTGAGTATACGATTGAAGACACTCATGAAGTTGTTACTATTGGCAGAAAGGGCGTGAACAAAGTCACATCTCACAGTGCAGGTAGTGAGGCACACCTCAAGAGCTTTGTCGCTATTCCCGAAATGCTAAACAAGGCTACATTTATCACAGAGGAGCAAGCGAGCAAGAATAATGCACAATATCCACGCTATCGTTACTATGTGGTAGGGTTGCGAATTGATGGCATAGACTATACAGCAAAACTCACTATTGGTGTTGATGAGAATGGTAACAAGTATTATGACCACGCTCTTACGGAGATAGAAAAAGTAAATCTGCTTGACCGTATAAACAGCCAAGCAGATAGAGGTTTTATATCAACAGGGGCGGAGCCTAATCTGTCTGTTACCGAAAGCAAAGATAGCAAGTTACTCTTAATTTTGCAAACTGACGCTAGTAAGGTTGTGGACGAGAATGGCGAGCCGTTGGTGGTATATCATGGGACGAATGCAAAGTTTAATACTTTTAGTCTAAAGAAAACCAATACTCCAATGTTTTATTTTACCTCTAACCGAGAAAAAATAGAACAAGGATCTGTTGGAGCAAGAGGATCTGGTCGCATTATAGAGGCGTATCTAAATTTGAAAAAACCTGCGGGGTGGAATGAAGACGATCGCTTCACGACAGACCAGTTGAAGTACAGAGGATATGACGGGAAAATGCTGCTCGATGATGGATATAATGTGTACGTTACATTCTCCCCAGAGCAAATCAAGAGTGCTACGGACAACGTAGGGACGTTTGATGAGGGTAATGCAGATATAAGGTATCGCAGGGGCAACAAGGGGGTGGAACGAAGTCATATCGATGAGGAGTACCTCTCTGCGATAGAGCGAGGAGACATGGAAGAAGCCGAACGCTTAGTGCATGCCTATGCGAAATCGATGGGGTATTCACCATCGGAAGACTATCAAGATGCTCACGTTGCTCCTGTAGCACAGATAGATGCGGAGGATTTTACTAATCTAGAAGCA
>JBHAFI010000066.1:0-11273 GCA_041856045.1 Porphyromonas sp.
CACTACGCCTAAGGACACGTATATCGATCTCTCACCTAAGCAATGATGGCGGAGGTTATAAGGATCGCACCTATCTGCATACTAATTTCCTTGGGGACATTAGTGTCGGGTGGGAGTTACGTCACCTTGTTGGGCAATTTGGGATACAGCCCTCGATGGAGTATCGCTCCTTACCTATCGCTACGACCACCCAACTAATACTGCTTGGAACAACCTCCCTCAAGGGAGCGGACGTGGTACGCAGTTGATGCCCTTTGTACGTCTATCCTTATTCCTCAACTAACAGTAGGGAAAGCCTCCGAGAGGTAGCGAAGCAATAGCGACTCAAACACCTAGTTGTTTGAGTCGCTTATATTTCATCTCGGGTTGAGAAGCCTCCTTGTTAGGTCTATACAAAACTCGTAGATCTATATTCATCGGCTAATTATTTTTTATCGTAACCCGAATAAGGCACAAGTACCAAAATCAAAATAATACTTTGGTGGCTATTACCCTAGCCCTAGATAAGAATTAAACATCTTGTAAACTTGGGCAATAAAGACCCAAAACCATTAACCGCAAGCACACTATCAGAAGCACTTGTATAATCTCGAGATATTATTACCTTTGTGGCAACAGAGTTATAAACTACTATCAAGCAATACATATTAAGAAATGAAGAAGACTAGTTTGATTTATTTCGTCTTATTCTTGCTGATTACTACGTTTACATTCGCGTGCAAGAAAGACGAGCCTCAACAAGAAGATATATTTGCTGGTTCCGTATGGATAGGGAAAGATGACAATCCATTAAGTCACCACAACGGGATCTATTATTACTCTCTTAGGTTTGGCAAGAATAAGACTTATTACTTCGGTGCTTGCGATGCTGCTGGAGTCGTATTTCGTAAAATATCAGAGGGTACGTACGACATCTCAAAATATCCATATATTGATCTAAATTCAAAATCAGAAGGAGATGAGGTATTTAGATACAATATCGACACCGAAGATATTTGGGCGATGGGATATAACGTAAACCTTAAGAAGCAGTAAACAAACAAGTATCAATAATAGCACACGAAAATAGCCTCGACTAGGATAGATACTTAGTCGAGGCTATTTACTTTACTTAAGCCTTAGTACACAGAGTAAAGAGGGCAGATAGAGTGACCCTATTAGTTCGCTAAGCCGGGGTTACTTGCGATAGCGTCCTTAGGAATAGGGAGCGTATAGCGAGCATCATCTTGAGAGAGCGTATAGGTCTTACCATCTATCGTCTTGGTGATAGCAGGTCGTGTAGTACGACGCAAATCAAACCAATAGTGTCCCTCAAAGGCTAATTCGAGTTTACGCTCTAGTCGTATCTCCTCGAGGAGTTGCGTTGCATTCATTGAGGCAACAGCACTAGCCTTGGTCGCATAGCCAGTTGCATTATAACGCTTCGCCTGTAACTCTAGGAGTCGCTTACGTGCTTGCGTCAAGTTGCCACTCTCGGTAGCCGCTTCGGCAGAGATTAGGTAGAACTCGCTCGTACGGAAAGTAGAGCGATAAGCATTCGTCCCATCGACTTTCTTAACCGTATAATAGTTGAGCAGATTACCCTTATTATCCTTAGACTGCTCATAGTAGAGCGTTTTGCGTAGGTCATCGTTGCTATACGAGTTGTAGAAGTCGGTAGTAGCACGCACGGCACGACCAGTACTGCTGTTGAGTACGAGTTCGAAGGCTGTGATCATCTCTGCCGATGAGTAGGCATTCGGTAGTGTCGTGCTAGAGGTCGTAAGATCTACAAGGTCGCTCTTGGCAGACAACACGGCTTCGGCAGCAGTGAGGCTCTTAGCCCATTCGCCTTGATAGAGATATACGCGTGCCTCTAGAGCATCAACAGATACCGTGCTGAAGCGATACTTATATGCCTCGTCCCAAGATGTTACGTTGATGAGTTTACGAGCCTCAGCGATGTCACTCAAGATAGCCTTATACACGTCCTCAACACTCGACTTGGCAGGTATGCCCTCGAGGTCTAGGTCGTGCTTGATGGGAACGGCAAGCGTCGAGGGAGCACCGCTCTTGGTGTAAGGCTGTCCGTAGAGGTTCACGAGGTTGAAGTGCAAGAAGGCACGCATCAGATAAGCCTCTCCGACAAGTTGATTAACCTCACTTACGGTACCTCCCGTCATATTACTAGCGTTCGCAATAACAGCATTAGCGTAGTAGATCGAACTATAATACTCTGCCCAGCCCCAAGTCTGTGTTCCCGAACTCGAAGAGTTATCGTTCCATATCTGAATGTCATTAAAACTGTTGAGGTCATACTCATCGTTGCGTACGACTGCTACGTCGGTACGAAACTCTGTCATACCCTTGTCTAGGAAGCCATTGGCATAAGCCTTGGTAAGCAAAGCACGATATTCACTCGTCGAGGTCGGTATCACCTTACCTACGGGCTGAATATCCAAAAATTTATCGCACGATGCCACTCCTAGTGTCGTCACGGCAAGACCTATGGCTATGATATACTTTTTCATCATCTGCGTCATTAAAGATTTACGTTGAGGTGGAATGTAAAGGTACGTGGCATAGGTGTCGCATACAGATTACCCATAGACTCGGGATCTAGGTAGTTGCGATAACTTGAGCCAAAGACCAAGAGGTTGCGTCCCTCTAGTGCAACGGTAGCACCCTTAACGCCTATTGTCTTGAGGAAAGCCTCAGGGAGGCGATAAGCAAGACGTACGTTTTGCAAGCGGAAGTAGTTAAGACGCTTTACCCATATATCTAGGTTACGATATATATCGGGACGTGAGTTGGCAAGGAAGTCATAGTCTGCTCCTGCCGTAGTAGGAGTTAGTAGTGCAGGGAGCGTGTTATTAGGATTGTCCGTCGTCCAACGGTTAAGAATATCTTGGTTGGTATTTTTCCCTAGGTTGATCGTAGTAATCTCGTAGGTAGGAGCAGTACGTACATAGCCCCCTAGATAGTAAGCGATGTTTACGTTCAACTCCCAGTTTTTGTAGGTAAGCGTATTATTTATCCCACCCGTAAACGGAGCATCACTAGATCCCATATACTTATAGAACTCTCTCTCCTCACTCGTAGTTACCCCCGTAGCATAGGAGCCTATACCCCACTCATCGACAAGTTTGTACTTATCCTCAATAGTGCTAGATGTACCATCGGCATTAGCGATAAGTATGCGTCCATTCGTAGGATCTATGCCCTTGGTAGGAAGAGCGAATATCGCCCCTACGGGATAGCCCTCTAGACTTGGTGTCGTCTGATTGTCGGGCGTCATCACACGCAAAACCTTGTTTTGGTTGTATGCGAAGTTGAGGCTTGTGTACCACGAGAAGTCTTTCGTCGTGATATTACGTGTTTGTAGATTAACCTCGATACCCTTATTGTCCATCTCTGCCCAGTTTATCGTCTGTGACGAGAAACCGTTCTCGAGCGGTAGAGATCTAACGCCAATAAGGTCTGTTCCCTTACGTAGGTAGTAATCCACACTTAGGTTGATCCCTTGGTTAAAGGCAGCAAAGTCTAGCCCTAGGTTGTAAGAGGCGGTTTTCTCCCAGCGTAGTTTGTCGTTGGGGGCAGAGGCTATTGTGATCGCTTCCTCTGTGCTACCGGGGAGCATACTCACAGTACCATAGGTGCCGACAAGATAGGGTGAGGTGTTCTTGTCGATATTCCCTTGTAGACCGTAAGAGGCTCTCAAGGCGAGGTTGTCTAGCCACTTAGTTGAGCGTAGGAAAGACTCATTAGATAGACGCCATAGAGCACTAACTGAGTATATAGGCAAGTAACGATATTTCTCGTCTACACCAAAAAGGTCGGAGCCATCAATACGCACACTTGCCCCTAGAGTATAGCGATCGTCAAAGGTGTACGAACCATTAGCAAAGAAAGAGGTGAAAGCATTACGTACCAAACTCTCGCTATGCAAGGGATAGCGTGTAGCATCACTCTCCGTACGATAGATGAGAGGCTTAGTCGTGAGTGTCTTGGGATCATAACCATAGGCTGTCGTACTCGCAACTTCGTAGCGGTTACGACGCAACTCAGAGCCTAGCATCACTTGCACGTTATGCAGGTCTGCAAAAGTATTCTTGTACTCGAGCAATCCCTTCCAAGTCATTTGACTCATCACTCGGTTTTGGATCTTATGACGAGCACCCTCGGGAATAATGTACAGAGTCTTACCGCTGCTTGTGTACGAACTAGACTCTCTAATGTCACGCATCGTATAGGTGTCCTTGCCGACATACTCATCGAGTTTGAGTTGCTCCCATTGCAGACCAAGTTGACTCGAGAGTTTCCATTGATCGTTGATCTTATACTCTGCATCAAAGATGGTATTTAGGGCTGTCGTGATCGTCTCTTGCTCTGTATTACGACGCTCCTCGTAGATGTTGAAGCCACGCTTAGTGTCCGGCTCGCTACCACTGCCAATATCGTAGTTGTAGATATAATTACCATCGTTGTCAAAAGGCTTAGTATAGGGATTGACAGAGCGAGAATAATATACCGGATTGACGTTACCATACTTGTCGCTCACATCAGCAACGTTGGTACGACGGCTTACAAACACAGAGGCTCCTGCCTTAAAACGTTTGGTAAACTGATACGAGAGTTTTGCCGTTAGATTGAAACGCTCCATACCTACGCCCGAGACATTACCTTGCTCGTTGGTATAGCCGAGCGAAGTGTAGTAAGTCGCCTTATCGTTACCACCCGATACACTCACATTATGCTCTTGGGTGAAGGCATTACGGAAGAGCATATCGTTCCAATCCGTATTGATCCCTCGCAGTGCATTTATCTCCTCTAGTGCTGCCTGCGTTAGTGCTGTGTTGCCCGATGCCCTATAAGCGTCTAGAAGGTTATGTTTGGTCAAGATCTCTGCGACACCACCCTTTGAGGGGTACAGAGCACTACCCCACATATCGAGAGTAGGTAGGAGTGCTAGTTCGAGGTCTACTTTATCGCTAGCGTTAAGCAAGTTAAGACGGTCGATAGAGTACTTTGGAGAGTAACTCAAACGAGAAGAGTAGTTGATACTCGTCCTACCGCTACGTCCCTTCTTCGTGGTAATTACGATCACACCATTAGCAGCACGAGCACCGTATATAGCAGTAGCCGCGGCGTCCTTCAAGATGGTTATATTCTCTATGTCCGAGGGACTAATACCAGCGATTGACGACTGACCTATGTTGGTAATGTCATTGTCGTTGCTGCTGTCTAGTTTGGGTATATCCGTTCCCTCCAAAGGGATACCATCAAGTACCCAGAGTGGATCTTGAGTGCCGTTAAGAGATGCAGTTCCGCGTATACGTATACGGGCAGGTGCTCCCGGAGTGCCCGTAGCGTTAACGACCGATACCCCTGCTATTTGACCAGCAAGGGCTTGGTCTACACTCTTCACAGCACCAAGCACGGCATCGTTGAGTTCGACCTTAGATATGGCTGCCGTTAGACGACGACGTTCGGTCGTCTGATAACCTGTTACGACGACCTCATCGAGTTTATTATCGCTCTTGAGCGTTACATCGTAGACGTTCTGCCCGGGCTTAATTTGTATCTCTTGCTCGACAGCCCCTACAAAACTAATACGCACAACGCGGACACTCTCGGGGATAGAGAGTGAGTATGCTCCGTTAATATCCGTTACGGTGCCTAGACTTTTGCTTGTGATCCCGGCACGCCTTAACTCATTGGCGTGAACATAGACAGTAGCCCCTATCACAGGACTCCCATCATCAGCATCACGCACAATACCCTTAATGAGTCTATCGGCATGTAGTGCTTGTGCTGTGCTGACAAGCGTTACTAGCGATAAGGCTCCTAAGTGTGTCAATCTTTTCATACTTAATTATTGAATGGTTATAACTTGCTTTATAATTCCTCTTACTTAATACCTAGAGCCGTATTGATACGTAGAACAATATCCTCGTAGTGATAACGATTGGCTCGGCTCACTCTCCCTAAACCTGTCGATCGGCTCTCGGCTAGTGATCGTATCCTCAGTAGTACGCCACGCTTCACAGAGATAGCATCACTGATACGCTCTAGTTGCTTGCCGTATAGGTTGATAGAGCGAGGGCTACCATCAAACTGATGCTCTTGATCTAGGCAGGTGTGTAACCTCGGGCTTAGGGCTAGGGGAAGGCTCTCGTCTGTGATCTTCTTATTGATCTTTACAGACTCGTCCTCGGCGGCAGCCGTTAGGAGTGCATCTACCATATTCTTTTGTAGCGAACGCTCTCTTGCATTCGGCTCTCGTTTATCCTCAAAGATCGTCTTATAGAGGGCGTCCGTTAGTTCGACGGCTGTGTATGCCTGCTTACCATTTTGGGCCTCGTTGTCCATCATACGCATTAGGCGATGGTTGCTCAAGATGTCCCACAATAGATAGGCTTGTGTGTTTTGCAAGATCTGCGAGGGTGCATTCTCTTGTAGCCCACTGGGAGTCTTGCGTAGGAGGTAAGTGTACTTGCCGACCTCAGCACCGAAGAGCCACTCTGGATATGTGAATATCTCTCGACAAAGGAAGTCTACTGCCCTTGCTTGCTTCTCTCGTTCTACGTGGATATAGCCCTCACTACCATCGCCAACGCTGATATTGTTGAGATAAATCCCCCCGATATTGGCAAGGACGTGGTAGAGATAGTTGTTCCACTGATAGATAACACCATAATACAACTCGCTGGCTCGCTCATAACTCTGCTCCATCTCTCCCGTTGTCGTGCGACGAACGATCTCTGGGACGATACGCTTGAGGTTCTTGATGCCGAGTTCCGATGCTGTCATCGCGTCATCGCCCAAGTCCTCTATCTGTGCACGGGGATCTACGGCATCGCGTGTATCTTGAGCCTCGCTGTATCGGTAGACTTTCCCCTTATGTCGTGCGAGCAAATCGGCTAAGCCTTTTGCCTCGTCCTCTGCTTGCTCTCCAAACCAACGATACCCATACTCAATAGCGAACTTATCATACTCCCCGATACCGGGCGATAGGTGCTTCACTCCGTCCTCGGGCTGTGCTATGTAATTGAAGCGAGCATAATCCATTATAGAAGCAGCAGTAGCACGCTCCTTGCTCGTGAAACTAGGAGAGCGAAGGTCTGCTACCGAGAAAGCATTCGAGGCAATCATATTGTGCCTTAAGCCCAGCGAGTGTCCTACCTCGTGACAAGCAACAAAGCGAATGGCGTCGCCTATTAGTTCGTCTGGGATTGTTGCCCCCATAGCCCTCGGATCCGTTGCTCCAGTCTGTACTTGCAACCACTCCTTGAGCATCGTTACCACGTTGTGCCACCATATAATATCTGCCTCAAGGATCTCCCCACTACGAGGGTCAATAAGAGAGGGTCCCATGGCATTCTTTTTCTCACTTGCTACGTAAGTAACACGTGAGTAATTGACATCGTCATCGTCTGCCGTGACACTATCTGCCACCTCAATAGCACGGATAGCATTCTTGAAGCCAGCACGCTCAAAGGCTGTCTGCCAAGCCTCAACACCCTCTCGTATATAACGCCTCCATGGGCGTGGCGTAGACTTATCTATGTAAAAGACGATAGGCTTCTTTGGCTCTACGAGGGTCCCAGCCTTATAGAGTGCTCGCTCGCTCTCTTTGGGCTCAAGTCGCCAACGCGTTATCAATGCACGCGTCTCTACGGCTTGCTGTCTGTCGCTGTAATACAACTGCGGGATAGAGAAGTAACCCACACGACGACTCACGGGACGGATAAGCCACGGCGTCTCGGGTAGTAGCATTATAGAGGAGTGAACCTCTACGCTCACATTCACCGTATTATTGCCCTCACGTACACGCGTCGTTAGTTCGCTGTACGCTACGATATTATTCTCAAAGGCTTTGATACGTTGTATGCGTGATAGATCCTTAATAGCAGAGGTACCTAGGTTAATGTTGTCAAAGACATTATTAAGACTTGTCTCTGTGCCGTCATACAGACTATTCACCTTGACCAGCAGTAGGCTACTATCGGCTTTGACGCCCTCAACCTTAAGGCTAAGGATAAGCGGTGAGATATAATTGTCCTCTACGGCTTGAGTGATAGCATCTCCTGCTTGGCTACGAGGCATCGGACGCTCTTCGCGTACAAGGACGGCTTTCTTGTCCTTGTCCCACTCGAGGCGTATCATCTTATTCTCATAGTTAACACCACGATTGACGCCTGCCTCGTTGAGTTCCTTGGGGACACGTGCCAACTTATTGACGACAAGCATATCACGCCCTAATAGTTGCGTAGGGATACCGAGGTAATGGTCTTCACCTTTCTTAATGACCTCAAACATACCACGCGACACCTCACTTCCTTGAGTGATCTTGTCATAATCGCCTACTGTCGAGAGGCTGTCGCTCTTTACTTGCTCGGTCTTGTCGCGAAGTTTTGTGTTCTTTGCTTTCTTCGTTTGAGCGTGTATGGCTGTCCAGCCAAGGCTAATTATGAATGATAGGGATAGTACTAATGTTTTTTTCATCTTAATATATACCTAAGGACTTA
Organism: Porphyromonas sp.; assembly: GCA_041856045.1. Taxonomy (GTDB): domain Bacteria; phylum Bacteroidota; class Bacteroidia; order Bacteroidales; family Porphyromonadaceae; genus Porphyromonas. The sequence goes on from JBHAFI010000066.1 coordinate 8,511, forward strand.
GCATAAGTCATCTCGTAAAGGGCAAAGTTACGCAAAACGCACTAGTTACACAAGTGTGCATCATCAACCTAAGGTCAAAAGCCAATCACAGCATCTGTACCAATATAGCCTAAGTAAAATAATCTATAAATCAAGGCTTGACGCTTATAAATCGTGTCCTGACGCTTATGCGTCAAGGCTTGACGCATAAAAATCACGCCTTGACACATAGATCGAGCAACTAAGCGAAGGGCTAGTAATCACCTAAACAAGAGGCTAATACACACCTTTGCATCTATCCCCATCAGCCCTCGCAGTTCCCTCAGCCCATACAACATACAAATAGTATAAATAAAGTCCTTGAGCGTAGCCTCACAACAGAGGTCATAAGTACGCCCTAAAGTACCTCCACAGCGTCCGGCAAGTACCCTTCGCTGTGAACGCCAGACAGAGGCGAAGCCCACTACATAGTCAGCAATAAGAGAGGTCTGTACCCCCTAAGCGGTACAGACCTCTCTTTTGTTACCCCTTGCCCTAGGCTATGCTCCCAAGGCAAGCATCTTGCTCCAAAGCGTCCTAGAGCCTATTAGGAAGTATAGGTATGGATACTTACTCCCTGAGCCGAGGGTAGATAATTCACCCCATACCAACATATCTGCAAGAATACAAAACTCAAGCCTAGAAGCAAAAAACTTACCTTGTATGCTCGGGGATTGTGCAAGCGATGGTGTACATACAAGAGGTAACTTAGGAAAGTGATCCCTGCCCAAGTTTCTTTGGGATCCCACCCCCAGTATGTTCCCCATGCAACCTTAGCCCACAAACAACCAAGGATAAGCCCTAGCATCAGAAAAGCCAAACCTGTGTAAACCAAGTTATCGCTAGAGGCGAGCAAAGGACGTGCATTAAAGGTCTTATCTCGACGCTCTTGGTGCCATATATACAAGCCGATAAGTAAGCCCGCAGCCAAGAGAGCATAGGCAAAAATATAAGATATTACATGAGGGACAAAGTACGGACTCTCTAGTGCTGGCATCATCGTCTTGTTGTGTATCTCTGGCTTGAAGATATTCACAAACATAAAGACCGAGGATAGTATCCCCGAGAAGCCCAAGATAACGGTGTATCGCCACCTAATATAAGTTATTAGCCCAGCAATAATAACAAAGAAAGAATACCATAAGCGTGTCTCCCCCATAGTGCGTAGTGGCGGACGCTCGAGCGACAACCACATACCTGCGATGAATACACCCAATATAAGCAGAGCAAGCACACCTAGCATAATCGCAAGTCTACGCTTTTGCTTGAACCCAGCCCAAGCCGAGGCAAAGAGGACAAGCATACAAGGGGTAGCAAAGTAGACAAAGTGCGTCCAGTTGAGTAAGGGTATCAATTCTTTCATAGTTGTTCTTCGTTGTTTGACGTTGAGGACTTAGTAGTAGGTATGGGGCCAAGGAATAAGCACACAGCCCCAGCAAGAAGCATATAAAAGCCGATATACACGCCTGTGAGCCAAGCATCGTGTACCAACTCAAACTCCGACATCTTACTCCAGCGTCCCTTCTCCTTATCGTAGTTAAGTTGGTAGATATACCAGTCCTTGTACTTGAAAGGCGTGTTTACTTTGATCTCAGCACTATCTATCCCCCCATCTTGAGCATAGAGCATCACCTTGCTGCTAAACTGCTTAGGCTCTGGCTCCGCCATAACTAGCGAGATACTCTCTGTCAATTTAAGGCTACGATAAGGGAATATATGGCTCCCAGCCGATACCCACCCGACATACTCCTTGTTCATCTTGTTGTGCTTTACTCGCACCTTTGCCGAGTGTACAGCCCCCATCGTCCTAAACTCTTTGAAGACGATACTATCCCTCGTTACCACAGCCGCAGAGTAAGGTAGGTAATCGAGGATCTCAACCTGCCAACCCACAAGACTAGCCTTTCGCCCTACGACATCAGTAAGGATATGCTCGGGCATATCTAGTGGGAGTGGCTTGCCACTCTCGTTGTCGATAATCATAAGTTTTGGGGGATACTCGGTGATTTGGAACTCTTTTAATTCTATGGCAATAGGGAGATCCTCCAACTCATTAGTCTCTTGGTTGATACCTCGCCACTCGGGATATTCACTATCGACATTTACTTGCATACGATAACGCTGCATATCTGCCGCTGCAATCAATCCAAAGAGGAGTACGATAAAAAGTCCCAAGTGGTTCATCACAAAAGCAAAGTCACGGAAACTTCGCTTGAGACTAAACAAACGCTTCGCAGTGATACAACCCAATACAAAGAGCATATAGACGTATAGTAATAAGAAGTACCAAGTCGAGAGCATCGTGCTGAACCCTATACGATGTATCGGGTTCGCCATCTCTGTGCTTAGAGAGATAGGTATCTGCTTGGTAAAGCCCATGAGCACCATTACGAGCAAGAGACCAGCAATCGAACTAAGAGTCGCTACTTGCCCCGTGAAAAACTGTTGCTCATACACTCCACGCAAACGACGTCTATAACCCATAAAGGTATAAACAGCAATCGCAAGTACTAGAAGTGTAGTCCAAATGATATTGACTGGGTACATAAACGCCAGTCGAGGAATAGGCCCCACACTCAACTGTAAGGCTAGACCTACCGTAGCCAAACCGCAGACAATGAGGATAGCCTCACGCCACGACCATTTCTTACCTGAGTTCGGTATAAGAGAAGTCTTAATCCCTTGAAGATTAAGACTTTTCTATTGCATAAGTGGGAGATGTTTAGTATCTTTATAACTATAAAC
>JBHAFI010000067.1:0-5514 GCA_041856045.1 Porphyromonas sp.
CTACGCCGTCTTGCCATCAATACGGGGACACTACGCTATCAAGAGGTAGAGTGTGACATCTATAGCAATACAGCCCTTGAGATTAGTGCAGACGGTGGTCGCCTACTAGTCGGTCGTATCGGGCAGGTTAGCCCAAGCCTACTCAAAGCACAAGAGATAGACCTACCCATCTACTATGCCGAACTAGAGTGGACAAGCCTACAACTACTAGCCGAGCGTGCAAAAATTAAGATTGTAGACCTACCGAAGTATCCTGTCGTGAAGCGTGACCTCTCACTGCTCCTCGATAGTAGCGTAAGGTTTGTAGATATTGAGGCGATAGCCTACAAGTGTGAGAAGAAACACTTGAAGAAGTGCGAACTCTTTGACGTCTACGAGGGCAAGAACCTACCGAGTGGTAAGAAGAGTTATGCCGTTTCGTTTTATCTACAAGACGAGAGCCAGACGATGAGCGAGAAACAAATCGAGGCTATTATGGCTAAGATACAGAAGAGCCTAGCAGAGCAACTCGGAGCATCTCTTCGCTAACATAGGGAGAGAGCCAAGCCTAAGGAGATAGACCAAAATATCAAAATAATATATACAAATGGGAAGAGCGTTTGAATATCGCAAAGCAAGAAAGATGAAGCGTTGGGGCAATATGGCTCGCGTCTTTACAAAACTAGGTAAGGAAATAACCATGGCAGTAAAGGCAAGCGGACCAGACCCCGAGACTAATCCTCGTCTACGTGTACTTATGCAGACAGCCAAGAAGGAGAATATGCCCAAGGACAACGTAGAGCGCGCTATCAAGAAAGCGAGCAGTAAGGATTTTACCGACTATAAGGAGATGAACTACGAAGGCTATGGGCCCTTTGGTATCGCTGTCTTCGTTGAGACTGCAACCGACAACACTACGCGTACCGTAGCAAACGTACGTAGTTACTTCACAAAGGTGGGCGGTAGCCTTGGCACCTCGGGTAGTTTGGAGTTTCTCTTTGAGCATAAGTGCATCTTCCATGTCGTAAACAAAGGTGACGCAGACCTCGAGAGTTTGGAACTCGAACTAATAGATTACGGCGTCGATGAGATCGAGGCAGAAGACAATGAGATCGTTCTATCGGGGGCTTTCTCTCAAAACTCTGCTATCCAGTCGTATCTCGAGGAGAATGGATATGAGATCACGTCAGTAGAGTTCGTTCGTATCCCCAACGATACCAAAGAACTGAACAAGGAACAACGTGAGACGATCCAAAAACTCCTTGATAAACTCGAGGAAGATGAGGACGTACAGAACGTCTTCCACAATATGAAGGAAGAGGACGAAGACTAATGCCCGCAGCAAAGGAATACTTGTATAGCCTTCCCTTCAAGGTGAGGGACTATGAGTGCGACCTACAAGGGGTCGTAAACAATGCCAACTATCAACACTATATGGAGCATACACGCCATGAGTTCCTCGAGAGCCTTGGTGTGAACTTCGGCGATATGCACGATGAGGGCCTTGATGCCTTTGTCTATAAGGTGAGCATCACCTATCGCAAGAGTCTACGCAGTGGTGACCACTTTACCTCATCGCTATCGTGTCGTATGGTAGGGGCAAAGTTGGTGTTTGATCAAGATATTATCAATGCAGAGGGCGAGATCTCGGCACATGGCGAGGTCGAGGTAGTCTTGGTTAAGGACGGACAAATGACTAGGGGCGAGTTCTTCCGTGACCTTCTTGGCGATCGCCTCGCTTAGTACATCACAAAACAATTATTACACTTATCGTATGAGCAAGAGAGCGGTTGAGACGCCTCTGATGCAGCAGTACTATCGCATCAAGGATAAACATCCTGATGCGATATTGCTATTTCGGGTGGGCGACTTCTACGAAACCTTTGCCGAGGACGCTGTCGCAGCAGCAGAGATACTCGGGATTACCCTAACAAAGAGGGCAAATGGTAGTGCACAGTTTGTCGAACTAGCAGGTTTCCCTCATCACGCTCTAGACAATTATCTCCCGAAACTCGTAAGGGCTGGGCGTAGGGTCGCGATATGTGATCAACTCGAGGACCCCAAGCAGACCAAGAAACTCGTCAAACGTGGGATAACAGAACTCGTGACTCCCGGTGTTGTCCTCGGCGACAACGTACTGAGCAACAAAGAGAATAATTATCTGGCTGCCGTCTATCTACGTGATGAGCGTGCAGGCCTTAGTTTGCTCGACATCTCGACGGGTGAGTTTTTGTGTAGTGAGGGTTCACTAGAGCATATAGACAAACTGATAGAGAGTTATCAGCCCAAAGAGCTGCTGGTCGAGCATCAGCAGAAACTAGAGGTCGGTCGTCGTTTCTCTTATCGTGGCTTCGTCTTTGACCTTGATGATTGGAGTTTTGCCGAGGAGGCCAACAAAGAGAAACTACTCAGCCACTTCGGGGTACAGAGCCTTAAGGGCTTTGGGGCCGAACACCTAACGCTCGGAATATCGGCTGCTGGGGCTATCCTCAACTATATGGAACTAACGAGTCACCATAGACTGGGGCATATCACCACACTACGTTGTATCGATCGCTCGGGATATATGCGTCTTGATGCCTTTACGCTACGTAATCTCGAGATACTCTCATCAATGAATGGTGCAGAGGGACGTAGTTTGCTCGATATTATCGACTTCACTCGCACACCTATGGGAGGGCGACTACTTCGCCGTTGGCTTGTCTTCCCGCTTATCGACCTTGCGTCTATTGAGGAGCGACAGCATATTGCCCTTGCTCTGTATCAAGACGCAGACTTGCGACGTGATGTGACGGATAGGCTTGCAATGATGGGCGACCTAGAGCGTCTTGCTGCCAAGACAGCCGTAGGACGCATAGGCCCGCGAGATGTCAATCAACTCAGGCAGTCCCTTCTTTTGGTCGAGCAGATAAAGCACTTATTCCTCGGCAGTGAATCATCAGACCTAGAGAACATCAGTCACTCGCTCAAGGATTGTACAGATATATGCTCGCTCATTGAGCAAATGCTTCGTCCAGATGCTCCTATTGCACTCGGGCGTGGACCCGTAATTGCCGAGGGCGTAAGGCAAGAGTTGGACGAACTACGACTACTCTCCAATGGTGGCAAGGAATACCTCCTAGCCCTACAAGAACGCGAGAGTGAGCGAACGGGCATTCCTAGCCTTAAGATTGCCTTCAACAACGTCTTTGGCTACTATATAGAGGTACGTAATACGCACAAAGACAAGGTACCCGAGGAGTGGATACGCAAACAGACTCTTGTTAATGCAGAGCGTTATATCACTGCCGAACTCAAAGAGTATGAGGAGAAGATCCTTGGAGCAGAGGAACGCATAGCATCGATAGAGAGTGAACTCTTCAATCAACTCCTTGAGGAACTACTCAGGCATATACAAGCGATACAGCATAATAGTACCGTGATGGCACGCCTCGACTGCCTTAGTGCTTTTGCCGAGGGGGCTAGTCGTTACGACTATGTACAACCTCGCTTGCACGAGGGACACAGCCTAGACATTAAGGCTGGGCGACACCCTGTGATCGAGCGACAACTACGCTACGATGACCCCTATATCCCTAATGATGTCTATCTAGACGATAAGGAGCAACAGATCATCATCGTAACGGGCCCTAATATGAGCGGTAAGAGTGCTCTCTTACGACAGACAGCACTCATTACGCTGATGGCTCAGGTGGGAGCCTTCGTGCCAGCAGAGTCTGCCGAGATCGGTATCACCGATGCGATCTTTACACGTGTAGGTGCCTCAGACAACATTAGCAAAGGTGAATCTACATTTATGGTAGAGATGCAAGAGGCTTCAAGCATACTCAACAATTTGAGTGATCGCTCACTTGTCTTGTTTGACGAATTAGGTCGAGGCACTAGTACCTATGATGGTATCTCTATTGCTTGGAGCATTGTAGAGTATCTACACGACAATAAGCACGGTAGGGCCAAAACGCTATTTGCCACCCACTATCACGAGTTGAATGATCTTGAGGAACAACTAGATCGAGTCAAGAACTACAACGTATCGGCTCGTGAGGTCGATGGTAAGATGCTTTTCTTACGCAAACTCGTAAGAGGAGGGAGCGAACATAGTTTTGGTATTCAAGTGGCACGACTTGGCGGAATGCCCCAATCAATAGTTATGCGAGCAAGCGAAATCCTCCATAAACTCGAGGGCAACGCTATGCCTGCGAAGCCGACAGACGCAACGCTACAAGAGGAGAAAGTCGTAGATGGCATACAGATGAGTTTCTTCCAACTTGAGGACCCGGTACTAAGTCAGATACGCGAACTAATCCTCAAGACTGATGTAAACAATCTCACTCCTCTAGAGGCTCTAAACAAACTTAGCGAGATCCAGTCTGTCCTTCGTGGTCGCTAGTCTAGCCCTAAGGCTGTAATTCGTGTAGCCCTTACCCTCGCCCCGGACTAGAGCCTACCCGAATGTTCGGCTACCACCTACCCGAGCCTCGGATTAAAGCCTACGCAAATGTTCGGCTACCATCTATCCGAACCTCGGACTAGAGCCTACGCGAATGTTCGGCTACACCTACCCGAGCCTCGGACTAAAGCCTACGCAAATGTTCGGCTACCACCTACCCGAACCTCGAACTAGAGCCTATTCGAATGTTTGGCTACCACCTACCCGAGCCTCGGATTCGAGCCTACGAGAATGTTCGGCTACCACCTACCCGAGCCTCGGACTAAATTCTACGCGAATGTCGGAGGATTTCTTACGCGGACTTTATAGGCTTTTATAAGCGAAAGCCGGAGCAAGTACAAGTATTATTGTGCTTGCTCCGACTTTTTTGTCCTCTCTACCGAATAAGCAAAACCGAATTTATATCCTAAGGTCTATTTTTGTTACGCCCACCCTTCCCTTAATCCCCGAAGACATTCCCACTCCCAACACGTCATACCCTCATCTCGAATGACTCACTCCTTACTCCCGATTTGCACCGCAGTTGATACGTCAAAGGGCTAGATATTCAGATTTGAGAGGACAAGACTTTACCCTCCGAAAAGGTGGAACGCTTAGACTTGATTTAGAGAGATCCCTGTGTGCCGAATGATGAGATATTCCGATTTACTCTGTCGGAGTGTTTGCGTGCCGAATGCCGAGATACTCGGATTTACTCTCTCTCCCACTCTCCTCTTTGCCCGAAGTGATCCCCTCTTCCCGAACGACTCTCCACTTACTCCCAACTTGACGAAAAATTGGATTGTTGAATACCGAAATACTCGGGTTTTCATTGTCGGGGTACTTGCGTGCCGAATGAGGAAAAATTAAGGGCTGAAGAGGAGGGGTAGTTACGGGAGAGGTGCCCCGATTTTTAGGTGTGATTTGAGATACTATTTTCGAGTGAAATGAAGAGATACTTAGACGCATTAGTGTCCTAAAAGCTGATTGGAGTTAAAAGACAAGGAGAGGCACTGGGAAGTGCCTCTCCTTGCTTACATTATCAGAGACGCTAAGGTAAATTATCGTACCTTTAGCCTATTCAACAAAAAAAACTCTGATGAGTA
>JBHAFI010000068.1:0-4197 GCA_041856045.1 Porphyromonas sp.
ACAGGCTTCATGGCTAGATATTTTTCTCTTCATATTACACTCTGAGATGTTTTAATACAAAGTTCCACACATAGAGCCGTTAAAGCATAATTTTATAATACCATTATATGGCAATAAAATACTGCTAGTGTATATATTGATCTCTTTTGCTTGGGGCATAAGGACTCAGTGCACGGTGCAAGCCTATATATAAGGGCTTGCACCGTGCACTGAGTCTGTAGCCGATCTAGATATAATGTATTTTAGATCAAAGAGTTTTGCTGTCGTTCATTTTTGTGCTAACTTTGTATCAGCAATAAGAAGTGACATCGATATGCTTTGAGATGCTTGCTGTATCTGAATGTACGCTCAATGTACTCTGAATAGGCTACAAATGGGCTACAGAAGATTTAAGGACTGAGGAAAGGTGTTGAGCCTTAGTGTTTTATAAAGAGTGGTTCATAATCTGGTGGTACCACTCCAAAGACTCAAATAAGAGTATCAACAAAAGGGTTAAGCCTCATAACTTCACAGAGTTATGAGGCTTTTTCGTTTATCAACCTTTCGTTTGGGGGTGCTACATAGAGTCCCCTATATAAGACCCCAAGGCACTTGATGGGCTACAATCTGGCTACAGAGCATAGCCACACCAAAGCCCTGTAGCCAAGAGCCGATACAGAGTATCTCTAGATCAAGCACATTCAGACGGCTATAAAAAGGAGCCTTCCTCCCAAGGCAAGGCTCGGGAGGAAGGCTATCCCTTAGAAAGGTGAGCGACTAGAGAACGCCCATTACATAGCGGGCGATCAGCATAGCCGTAACCATATAGAGCGTCATATTAACCTCACGCCAACGACCCGTCAAGAGTTTGACGAGCGTGTAACTAATCAGCCCGAGCGACATACCCTCTGCGATATTATACGTCAGTACCATCGTAAGGATCGTAATGAAACTAGGCAGTGCCTCGGATACATCTTGCAAGTCTATATCGTGGATAGAACTTAGCATAAGCACCCCTACCAACACAAGCGAACCCGTAGTCGCTGCCGATGGTATCAGCAAAAAGAGAGGCGAGAGGAAAAGTGCAAGGAAGAACAGCACGGCTGTCGTTAGTGCCGTCATACCCGTACGCCCCCCCTCGGCGATACCAGCACCACTCTCGATATAAGTCGTTACGGTAGAAGTACCGCAAACAGCACCTACCGAGGTAGCCACAGCATCGGCAAGCATAGCCTCCTTGACATTCTTAACGTTGCCCTCAGCGTCCATCATCTCGGTCTTGGCTGCCGCTCCTATTAGCGTACCAATGGTATTGAAAATATCCATAAACACCAAGGCAAAGATGACGAGTGCCATGTCAAAATTCATCAGTGCCTTGAAGTCAAACTGCATAAACGTTGGCTCCAATGATTGAGGAAGCGACACTAGGCTAAAGCCTTCTGGAATGATCGTTACCCCCATAGGGATACCAACAATAGTGCAGGCAATGATGCTATAGAAGAGTGCTCCCTTAACCTTAAGAGCCATAAGCACCCCACTAAGGATAATGCCCAGCATCGCCAAGATAGACACAGGCGTAAAGGGGCCAAGAGCCACAAGTGTCGCTGGGTTTGCAACGATGATACCAGCATTCTTAAGACCTATGAAGGCAATAAAGCAACCTATCCCAGCAGAGATGGCAAACCTTAGGTTGTGGGGGATACACTTGACTATCTGCTCTCGTATATTAAATATGGTAAGCAAGATGAAGATAATACCCTCGACAAAGATCGCCGCCAATCCTGCCTGCCAACTATAACCCATACCGAGGACAAGCGTGAAAGCAAAGAAAGCATTGATCCCCATACTAGGAGCCTGTGCAAAGGGCAACTTCGCCACAAAGGCGATGAGAATAGTGCCGATAGCCGCCGATAAGGCTGTAGCCGTGAAGACCGCCCCTTTGTCCATACCCGTAGCACTGAGTATGTCGGGGTTCACTGCTAAGATGTAACTCATCGTTAGGAAGGTTGTGAGTCCTGCGATAAGTTCGGTACGTAACTTGTACTTCGTAGGGTCAAAGCCTACGAGTTTGTAAAGTGCTTGCATTTGTCTTAAGTCTTTGTTTTCTTTATTGATAGGTTAGTAATGCTCTATTAGAACGTCCACTTGACCGCCATCGTTGGGTTAATAATCGTCTTATCCAAGGCAGCGAAGTTGCTGCTTACCTCGATCTCCGTACCGATGCTGAGATTAAACTTTGGATTTACTCCCTTGAGTTTGTTGAGATTGAACCAAAATTGTGGTTCGGTAAGGAAGACTGTCATATTCTTACCCGTTACATAGTGTCTATCTCCCCACAAGTCGGCAAAACCAGTGAAGGTGAACAAGCCCTTAGCGAGATGATAGTACCACACAGCCGTAAGTTGATACGAGTGCGGACGCTCTTGTCGGGCGAGGTGCTTATACATTGCCGCTAGCGTAAAACCTGCCGAGTAGTCGCTATTATTATAGATGTAGTTGAGCCCTGCCAAGTAGGCATTGCCAAAACTAAAACTATTACTAAGCCCTCCGTTGTACTCGAGGTGTAGAGCCACAGGAGCCTTCCATAGTTTGATGTCGCGTGCTATCTCCCAGTAGGCAGAGGTAACACCCTCTGTACGGTAATTCATATCTACAAAGAAGAAAGTACTACCCCAACTGTCGGGGCGAAACATCTCGACCGTTGTAGTGAGATTAGGCCTAGCAGGCTGATCACTCGGATTAAGGCGACGACCGAAGTCGTAATGCAGTTGTACATTCTGTGCCTGTGCGAGCGTTGCCCCAAGACTAAGGGCGAGGAGAAGAAGAAGGTAAATTCTTTTCATACTATGAGTTTATTGAGTTATGGATTTATATGCAGATAGGAAATAAACGGACTAGGGCTGTGCAGGACTCACGTCCCACACAGCCCTAGTCGCGTGATCTTACTTAGACACTTCGCCTCTATCCTCACTTCGCTCTGGCAGCACTAGATTAAGTATGACCGCCACAAGAGCAGACAGACCGATGCCCGAGAGCGTAAAGCCGCCCCAATTGACAACAGCCCCACCGATGCCCGTCGTGAGTGTTACCGAGATAATCACGACATTACGTGGAGAGGAGAGATTGATCTTACTCTGTAAGAGGTTAGAGATACCTGCCCCAGCAATCGTCCCAAAAAGCAGGAGCATAATGCCCCCAAGGATAGCCGAGTCAATACTGCGTAGTAAGGCACTGACCTTACCGATGAGGGAGAAAACAACACCCGTCAAGGCTGCGATACGGAAGACCACAGGATCCGTAACCTTGGTCAAAGACATTGCCCCCGTTACCTCGGAATAGGTAGTCACGGGAGGCCCACCAACAAGCGAAGCAAAGACACAAGCCAAGCCGTCGCCCAGCATCGTACGGTGCAAGCCCGGTTCTTTGACGAAGTTGCGTCCTGCGACACTATTCACCACATAGACGTCCCCGATATGTTCGATTACGGGGGCGATAGCCACGGGGATCATAAAGAGGATAGGTTGCCACTCAAACTTCTCGGGCGTTATGAATTGTGGTAAGGCAAACCACGCTGCCGAACGCACACCACTAAGGTCTACATCAAAAAACAACATATCGGCAAGGTAGCCCACAACGATCCCCACGAAGACGGGGATAAGTTTGAGTATACCCTTGGCATATAGTGTTACGATAATAGCCGTAGCAAGGGAGATTATGGCGAGGAGCCAGTTCGTCTTTGCCATATTCACGGCTGCCGTAGAGAGCGACAAACCGATAAGCATAATGATAGGTCCAATAACGACTGGGGGGAATAGTTTCGTGATGAACTTAATCCCGAATACCTTAACAAGAGCCGACATCAGTATATATACGGCACCCACGCCAATACAGCCAAAGAGGGCACCACTTAGTCCGTATGCCTCTGTTGCCGCAATAATTGGGGCGATAAAAGCAAAACTACTCCCGAGGAAGATAGGAACTTGACCTTTGGAAACAAGATGAAAGATTAGTGTACCGACACCTGCCGAGAAGAGGGCTGTCGAAGGATCTAAGCCTACGAGCAGAGGAACAAGGACTGTTGCCCCGAAGGCAACGAACAAATACTGTATCCCCACAATACCCTTACGAAAGGGGCTTAGGGTGATAGCATCTTGCGTCATAACTGGTGATTGAGTTTTTTTGTAACGCCCACAAAGTTACTCATTATCTCGTAATTAC
>JBHAFI010000069.1:0-5151 GCA_041856045.1 Porphyromonas sp.
ATATCTAGAAGAGGCTTTACTTCGTTTATATACTCCCAAAAGTAAGGAGTGGAGTAATAGTCGTAGTTACTTCAGAATGTACTTCAACTTCTTAGTCTCTGAAGAGGAAGAAATCGAACAACTCCTTGAAGAAGAAGATCTGCAAGAAGCAGACTACGAGAAGGAGGCAGAACTACTAACTCAAAAAGAACTACGTACAATCCCCGAGGTCCTAAGTATCCGAGATCTTTCTCGCAGACTACGTCAACGTCTATACACACAAGACCGTGTATACAATGACCTAATTATTCCCAACCGCTTGCTAGCCAGTCTAAACAAGGGAGCAATCAGTGCTTGGAGCAACGATTGTCTGGATAACCTTAAGATCTACCTCTCAGAGGAGTCTATCAAATACCCAGCTATCAGACTACTATATATCCAAGCAGATGGTCGTGTGTTTGTTAAACTAGGAAACGGACAAACAAAGCAAGTCTTTACGGCTCTTGCAGAGGGTAAGAAGCAAATCGAGATGAGGGTGATGAAGTTTCGGTTTATTCATATCGATCATACTGAGGGCTTACAAAGTGTTGCTCTCAAGGCATTAAAGGAGGGGCATCTACCTGCCCTTAGCCAATTGACTACGATCCTAAGAGGTATGAATATCCAGAAAGCCAGCGATCTACGTAAGTACAAACCTATTAAAGAGGCTCTCCTTAAACACCCCCAGTACTCACCAGAACTCATTACTAAGGCAATCGGAGAACTTCGTTCTCTCACCGAGGAAACAGGATTAAGGCTTATGGAAGGAACTCAAAACTGCATAAAGAACAATAAATAATCCTCAGCCGACTCAACCTTACGCCCAGCCTAGGCTCCTCGATGAGGAGCCTAGGCTGGGATATTTATGTGTATATTTGTTTGTTACTAATCAAATGATCATTAGCCTATGCCAAAGTATAACGAACAGTCACTGCGTATGTACATCATCTTCTGCTCGGGTAGGAATGAATGCCCAAGTATGCTCGCTATACCTTGGCAACTAATCTTTTGATAAACATTAGAATATCTTCACGAACTATACACTTATGGCAAAGAAAAAGCATTTTAGAAGTATTTCCTTATCGAGAGTTCCTAATCTTTACATCCGTTACCTACTTGGGCAAATCAGCAAAGAATTAGGAGGCTTTACCTCAAAAGATTGGGACGACGCCAATAGGTTCTTTGGTAACTCTTGTGCTTACACAGGGTTAGAAGACCCCGATAACCAATTCTTGCAAATGGACCACGTGGTACCACACAACCGAGAGCACGGAGGTTTGCATATTCGGGGGAATGTAGTACCCTGTTGCCCCGAGGCGAACGAGGCGAAACTATCACAAACACTAGACGAATTCTTCGCTTCCTCGGCTCCTTGCCTCCAGCATCTAACGCAGGAAGAGAGAGAAGCAAGAAAGCAACGTATCTTGGAGTTTCAAAGGTTGAATGGATACGATAAAATCGCAGAAAAGATATCACACGATATTCTGAAACAGTTGCAATCTGAGTACGAGAAGGTGAGAGAACTAGCCCAAACGTCAGCACGAGATATTGTTAAGGAACTTAGAGAAGTACAAGCCTAAGTTCCCCGATAATCTATAGCCGAGGGGGCTTGCTCATAAGTATAATAGCCCCCAAACGGCAATTACGCCCAGCCTAGGTTCCTTGTCGGGGGACCTAGGCTGGGATATTTATGTGTATATTTGTTTGTTACTAATCAAATGATCATTAGCCTATGCCAAAGTATAACGAACAGTTACTGCGTATGTACATCATCTACCGCTCTATCAAAAACGAAGCCTCAAGAATGCTCACCATTGAGGATATTATTGAGCGTGTCGAGAACGAACTATCTATGCGTGATCTCCCAGCAAGGACGTCGCCTGCCACGATCAAAAGAGATATAGCAGGACTTCGACACTTTGGCGTAGACATCAAACACAATCGCTCGGCAAGGCATTACACAATAGTACAGGATAAGCCCGAAGGCTTAGACCTTGAGCGACTTATCGAACCCATAGAGTTGCTCACCGCCCTAGATATGGACGCAGGACTACCTGCCTTCGTCTTCCCCGAAAAATATGACAACAGAGGACTGAAACATCTGAATACGATCATTCGAGCAATACGTCAAAAGCGGGACATCAGTTTCTCATACTACAAATATCAAAATGAGGAGAGCCAAGAACGCAAACTATTCCCCGAAGTCCTCAAAGAGTGGCGAGGACGTTGGTACGTATTAGGCTTTGCCGATGGGCTAAGGCGTGTCTTCGCCCTAGATCGTATCGAGAGCCTCAAGATCGAGCAACGAGCCTCGCACCCACAGACAGATACTGCTCTCTACAAACAGTTATTTGAGAATAGTTATGGCATCTACCCGGCAGGGAATTACGAGGTAGAGCGACTTGTCTTGACCTTCGATAAGGAGGACGGATTATACCTCAAGTCACGTCCATTGCACAGTAGCCAACGCGTCATTAGCGAGGGAGACAACTTCGTCACACTCGAACTAAGGCTCTGCATCACCCCCGACCTAAAGATGGAACTATTCTCTCGCACTTGGTCTATCCGCGTAGAGGAACCGCTATGGCTACGGGAAGAGATGCGTTCTAAGTGGGAAGAAGCCCTAGATCGTAACCAAGACTAAGGCCATACCTTGGCATACTAATGCCTTATCTTTTCGGTTAATCTCCGATACCGAGCAAACACAATACATCTACCTTGGTTACCTTCCAACGAGCCTCCCTCGACATTCTCGAGGGATAGACTCCCTATACCCTCACTCGCTAATACCAAAGACTGCGAATAACACCCTCGCCCCCGAGCGGTTCTCCACTTACTCCCGAATTGATGCGAAGTTGATACGTCAAAAGGCTGGATATTGGATTTAGAGAGATAAGATTTTACCCTCCGATGTGGCAGAATACTTAGGTTTGGATTACTGGGACATTGGGGTACCGAATGATGAAAAGTTGGGGGCTGAAATGATGTGAGATTTTCGTGTGGATTGAAGAGATACTTAGACGTTGATTGAAGACTAAGTATGTTGTCACTTGACGTCTAAGTATGTTGTCACATGACAACTAAGTATCTCTTCGATGGACGTCTAAGTATCTTATTATAACTCCGATCAGTATTGCCTCTCCGAGGGGTTAGGGATCGGTGACTTTCATCGGTTATCGTTATCGTCTATCGACAGCAACCTACAACCCTTATATAAATATGTTAGATACGGGGATTTGAGAGATCTTGGCTTATTCTGTCGGATCAGCCTTGGACGGCTCCTTTAGGCTCGGGTAAGTCGAGTTACACAAGATGGGGTAAGGACTTAGCCTTATGCACTGAGGTTGGGTAGCCTTAATCAGTCGGGTAGAGGTGTGCAGATACAGCACAAGGCGAAGCATTCGCATCAGCGTGAGAAGTGGATCCCTAGGGCTCATTCTAAGGGGAGCATAAGCGAGTAGTCAGCCCTTGGTTAAGGAGGAAACAGGAGCAAGCAAAAAGAAATCCACGAAGCCCATACAAGATACAACTAAACGAAGTAGCCTCTAGATGCAATATGGGCTGTACCTCTAGAGAGGCACAGCCCATATCTATTATTATGCTCGGCGAGCGTATTACTCAGCAGAAGTAGCCTCTGCAGTGGCTTCGCTCTTACCGCTACCACGACGTGAACGACGTGTCTTCGCAGCCTTCTTCTCTTCGCCCTTCTTGTAAGTCTCGTTGAAGTCTACAAGTTCGATGAAGCACATTTGAGCGTTGTCACCAAGACGATTGCCAGTCTTGAGAATACGAGTGTAACCGCCGGGACGATCACCTACCTTAGTAGCAACAGTGCTAAAGAGTTCCTTAACAGCATACTTATTCTGAAGCTCTGCAAAGACAACACGACGAGCGTGTGTAGAGTCTTCCTTAGCACGCGTTACCATAGGCTCAAAGTAAACACGGAGAGCCTTAGCCTTAGCAAGCGTCGTGAAGATACGCTTGTGTAGGATTAGAGACGCAGCCATATTTGATAGAAGAGCCTCACGGTGAGCCTTCTTGCGGCCCAAGTGATTGAATTTCTTATTATGTCTCATTTTTAGTTCTTATCTAAATTGTACTTACTAACATCCATTCCGAAGTGTAGATTTAAGCGATCCATAAGATCTTGGATCTCATCTTGGCTCTTCTTACCGAAGTTGCGGAACTTCATCAAGTCATCTTTTTGCAACACTACGAGATCCCCAAGTTTGAATACCTGTGCAGCCTGCAAACAATTGAGGGCACGTACCGATAGGTCTAGTTCCTTAAGATCGCTCAAAAGCAACTGACGTACGCTCTCGTAAGTGTTGTCTTCCTCAACCTCGTCCGTAGGAAGTTGCTCGATAGTAATATCACGATCCGTAAAGAGCAAGAAGTGCTCGATAAGAATACGAGCCGACTCCTTGAGTGCATCTTCTGGGTGGATACTTCCATCGGTAGTAACCTCTAGAATGAGTTTCTCATAGTCCGTCTTTTGTCCTACGCGATAGTTCTCGGTAAAGTACTTCACGTTGCGGATAGGCGTGTAGATAGAGTCGATAGCCAAGATCTGCACATCTTCGTACGAACCGTGCTTCTCATCGGCAGGCACATAACCACGTCCTTTGTCGATCGTCAAGGTGATAGTGAAACTATAAGTCTCATCAAGATGACATACGACAAGTTCGGGATTTAGTACCTCAAAACTCGTTAGTTTGGCGTTGAGGTCACCCGCAACGAATTCGGTTTTGCCACCAACTTCGAGCGTGATTGTTTCCTCAGTAGCCTCCTCTACAAGCGCCTTAAAGCGAACCTGCTTGAGATTAAGAATGATATTAGTAACATCCTCCAAGACACCCGGAATAGTAGCAAATTCATGATTTACGCCATCGATCTTGATAGATGAGATAGCGTACCCTTCGAGTGAGGATAGGAGGATACGACGAAGGGCATTACCAATAGTAATACCATAGCCCGGCTCGAGAGGGCGGAACTCAAACTTAGCGTAAGAGTTTGTCGCCTCCATCATGATAACGTTTTCGGGTCTCTGAAATGCTAGTATTGCCATGTGAAAGGTCGGATTATTAGTTCTTAGAATACAGTTCGACGATCAACTGTTCCTTGATTTCTTCA
>JBHAFI010000070.1:0-5969 GCA_041856045.1 Porphyromonas sp.
ATAAATACGGGGGGCTTGCGATGCCCCCCTCTCAATCCCCATGAGTCAAAGTTATATAGTCTCTGCACGCAAGTATAGACCCGATACATTCGCCTCTATCGTAGGGCAAGGAGCGATGTCTACGACGCTCAAGGCAGCAGTCCTTGGGGGGCGTATGGCACATGCTTATCTATTCTGTGGGCCGCGAGGTGTCGGTAAGACGACTGCCGCCCGAGTGCTTGCCAAGACCATCAATTGCCAAAACCTTGGCGAGGACGGTGAGGCTTGTAATGCCTGCGAGAGTTGTGTCGCCTTTAATGAGCAGAGGTCATTCAACATATTCGAACTAGACGCTGCCAGCAACAACAGTGTCGAGGATATACGCTCGCTTACTGAGCAGGTGATGATTGCTCCCGTATTAGGCAGGTACAAGGTCTATATCATTGACGAGGTGCATATGCTTAGTCAAGCAGCCTTCAATGCCTTCCTCAAGACTTTGGAGGAACCGCCCTCGTATGCTGTCTTCATACTTGCGACGACAGAGAAGCACAAGATCCTCCCGACCATACTCTCACGTTGCCAGACCTACGACTTCAAACGTATTACGGTGATGGACATCACGCATCATCTGCGTTATGTCGCAGATAGTGAGGGGATCAACGCAGACGATGCAGCCCTAGGACTTATTGCCGAGAAAGCCGACGGAGGTATGCGTGATGCTCTGTCGATGTTTGACCGTGTCGCCAGTTACGGACAAGGAGAGATCACCTACGAGCAGGCACTCGACTGTCTGAATATCCTCGACTATTCGTATTATCTACGCTTCGTGCAGGCTTTCGTCACTGGGGATTATAGATCTCTACTCCTTACACTCGATGAGGTGCTAGGACGAGGTTTTGACGGACAACTCGTTATGTCGGGTTTGGCAAGTTTCGCACGCGATTTGCTTGTCGTACAGCACGCTAGTACGATCTCCCTCCTAGAGAAACCCGAGACCGTACAGACGCTCTACCTAGAGGCTGCCCGTATGGTAGCCCCACAAGCCTTGCACCAACTAATACGTATGCTGGTGCAGGCAGACAATCAGTACCGAGGAGCTACGAATAAGCGATTGCTGATAGAGGTAACGTTTCTGAATATCCTCTCTGCCTTTCAGCCTCATGCTCTCGAGGTTGCGGCAGCACAGCCCAGCGAGCAACTTACGCCCCGAACCGTAAGTGTCACTCTGCCGACAGCCCAAACGGCTGCGGCAAGTTCCTCCACAGCCATAAGACCCCCAAGCCCAAGGCAAGGAGCCGAGGCTACAACCCTTGGCGAGAGCCATAGTGCTAATTTGCAATCGGGAGGAACGAGCGTTTCACCTGCGTCCGGCCCTAATTCTGCGAGTGATGGCGTAAACGTTGCACCTGCGTCTAGCCCAAATTCTGCGAGCGAGGGCGTGAGCGTTGCTCCTGCGTCTAGTCCTAATTCTGCGAGCGAGGGTGTGAATGTTTCCCCTGCGTCTAGTCCTAATTCTGCGAGCGAGGGTGTAAACGCTTCTCCTGCGATCGATAACAAGGCTACACCCCTAGGGTCGGAGCCTTCGTCTACCTCGACCTCGGCAGTAAGCGTGCAGGCAATCCCCAGCAATCGCTTGGACGGATTGCAAACAAGGCAACGCTTCCGCAACCGCCGTAGCAATACGGAGCGAGTAGAGGATAAGCCCATTGTACTCGAGGAGCAGCACGAGGCATACGAGCAAGCAGATGTACAGCAGGCGTGGCTCCGTTATGTGGAGGAACGAATAAGTAACGAGCAAGTTTACCTCAAGAATATCCTCGGGAACGTACTCCCTACCATATCGGAGCAAGACCGCGTACAACTCCCGCTGATGGATACGGCGACAATCATCTCGCCCGTACAAGAGATGATCAACGACATACAACTATACCTCCAGCAGTCGGTACGCAATACCGACCTACGGGTACATATTCAGCCCGTAGCCCCCGAGACTGTTTATCAGCCGACCACCAATAGAGAGAAATGCGAAGCCTTGGAACGTGATTATCCGATGCTAACGCAGTTCCGACAGCACCTTAAACTACGAGTCCTCTAATGTCTACAACTAATATCCCCCGAGCCTACCACTTCCTTACAATTGCCCTCGGCATTATCTTTCTCTCTGCCTGCTCTGGTAGTCAGTTCCCCAGCCTAAAAATATCTAAGGCAAACATCAAAGACAGTATAGCCTATCTATACCTCCGTGGGGACTCGACGATAAACCACAGCGATACCCTCGTCCTCAAGGAAGAGGTGCTAAGCCTAGAGATCGATACAACGCTCTACAAGGAGGCATTTGTAAGTTTTGGGAGTGGCGACAGCCTACGTTACTATCGCTTGCGTAGTGGGGCGTGGGAGCAGGCTATACCGACAGTCCTCAAGGACACTATCCCGAGTATCTTCCCAGCCTTTTATATCGCAGACGTAGAGCGTAAGTATAGGGGGCTATCCGAGATTGCCCGAGGTCGTCTTGTCGCTATAAGTTTTGCTCGCCTCGACAACTCGATGCCCAGCAAACGAAGCCTAAAGGTCTTGGATAGCCTTTACAAAAAGGACAGCCTAAAGCACGTATATATGTATCTAGCCACTTCGGATAGTTTGGTCAAGAACCGTATGAAGCGTGATAGCCTCAAGGGAATAGCCTTCTCCGACACACTAGGCGAAGTAAGTTTGCTAAGGCAACGAGTAGGTATTGCTGGGAGTAGCCAAATACACACCTTCGTTGTCGATAGTACTATGCGTATCGTGAAGCGACAATAACCAACGATGCTAATACCCTAAGTGCCGAGAGCCTTGGTCTATATAGACTAAGGCTCTCGCTCTTTGTTTACGCTCTTGTCGAATGGGTCTTTACTCTCGTCTTATGCGGATCCTTAGGCTTTTGTTATGGGACCTTTTACTCCTTTGTGTGGCTCTAATTATAACTTGCTCTACGGCTCTTATACGCTAATACTGCACGCACTATCTAGGTTTCGTTAGCCTAATTGATGTCCTCACCATCGGCAAGTCCCCACACATCTGAATGTCAATATACTCAAAGATCCAGCACGGAGATACGTAGACTCCAAATACTCACCACCTTGCACCTCCCACCCCGAGATACTAAGCCCTAGGACAACGCGATCCCCACAACCCGAATGCCGAGATATTCGAACTTGAGTTGATGAAATACTAAGGGGCTGAAGACTGCGATACTTAGGGCTAACGCAATGAGATCCTTGGACTTAATCCGAAGAGATATTCGTGTGTGAAATGAAGGGATATTTGGATGTGAAATGAAGAGATACTTAGACGTTGATTGAAGACTAAGTATCTTGTCACATGACGTCTAAGTATGTTGTCAAGTGACAACTAAGTATCTCTTCTATGGACGTCTAAGTATCTTGTTATAACCCCGATCAGTAAAGGCTCTCCGAGGGAGAAGGCGACAAGCGAGAGGACGATTAGGGTGAATAGCCATGAAGCCGTAACTGCAAATTAAAGTCGAGAGCACAATAAGCATTAAAGCCTATCATACTCTCGACAACACTCTACCTTAGCTATAAATTCGGGGACCTTTATATTTTAGTTCGCTTAACCTCGACACTTTAATCTTTAGTGGGCAACACCCAGTGCCCAGTATGTCGGAACAATATAAGGTGTCCCGTGAACATCAGTAGGATCATCTTTATACGAATCCATCTGAAATACCACAAGATTTTTATCTGCTCGCTTCCCATCAATATAGCGGTTCTCTATGTTGTCCCAATAATAATAGGGGAAACGATAACCCCAGTCCCAATCATGTAGTAAGGCTGAACGCCATACCCAATCACTCTCACTCATCTTCGCTGGGAAGTATTTGCGTCCGAAGTTACGATCGGGTTTACGCAGATACTTCGCATTTACAAGTTTCTTCCCTGGACCAGCTTTACTTTGAGTGTCAGCATTCTCAAAGCGGAAGAATACATCAATGATATGCTCTTCTGTTGTTCCACCTTTAGCCAACATATAGTATTCCTTACCTGATCTTTGAGAGGTATTGTCATAATCCGGGGCAAACACCGTATGTTCAGAAGCTGTATTACGAGGATAGAAATTGAATACATAAGCAGAACGAACCTCACTCTGATCTAGTCTTTGTGCAGTGGCAACAAAGAGAGCAATCTTCCCCGGGGGAAGTATATATCTCCTATCCTTATCATCTCCAACTCGCCGAAGGCTACTACTCGAACTGCCATCAATGCTAGCATCGACATTATCGCGATGCAACTTAAGGGCATCCGTAATGAGCGGTTGTACCATCTTTAGGCTTGCAGTATGGTACGCATCTCGAATAATGTAGTATTGCTTTAGATCGATAGGTTTGTTGGTCGGATTATAGAACTCCCAAACTATATTGGTATTATCCCATCTGTGGTACTCCGAGAAAATTAGATCGCTCTTGATCGTTGAGGCCTTGATGCGAAAGACAGCACGGTCTGCAACAGCCTTATTGACACTATACTTCCCGAGCAGACTCCCCATACTAGGGTTGTCGTTGTCAAATATGTCAAGAGTCAATTCCGCCGTATTCGGGTTGTTATCACCCTGGAAAGTTGCATCAGGCTTGATCCATATAAATAGCGATTTCGTCTCTTGTGCATTCCTAAGCAAAGCAGGGGATCCAAGCCTTACGCTTTGAGGTTGATCGACATTCGACGAGGAAGTCCAAGTCGGAGCACTCGATGCTGTAGCTGTACGCAAATTCATACCTCCCGAGGTCGAGAAAGCCTTCGTTGTAAGCCCAAGACCCTTAAGGTAGACGGGGGCATACAATTCACTTTTAAGGTTTACTTGTAGTAACGACCCGTAGACCTTAAGGAAAACATCTGCAATAGCATAGCCATTACCTTGCTTATGTAGAGGACGCTCCTCAAAGTACATCGGGATAATATATCTCCCTCCTACAATCTCATTAGATGGGTCTATAATTGCTTGCCCTTGAGCGTTGATCGATTTCACACCTATTGCACCAGCGACATAAACGGGAGTTTCCTTAAGATTAACCCCTCTCAACTCTGGTGGGAGGGTGATTGTAAAGGAGCCCTTGTATCTCTTCTTCCCTGCGTCATGGCTAGTGAGTGTAAGCTTAGCCGGAGCTTGAGGAACGATAATCTGATCTCCTTTGCGGAAATATAGATGTAAGTTTATTGGTGTTCGACTTCCAATCTCTGAGTTAAAATCAAACATTACTCCATCTAGAGCCCCATTAGCCTTTTTCTTATCCTTAATGATCATTCGTAGTTCATCATCAAGAGGATATTCCTCCAACTCTAGCGAACCCACGAATTGCTCCTCGCTCAAATTAGTCGGAGTAACCTCTTGCTCCTTGGCACAAGAGGCAAAGAGCATCGTCAATAAGACCCCAATAAGAATAATCCTTTGCAAAATCCTACTCTTCATTAAATATTCGTTTGTAGTTTAATTGTCAGACCTAAGGTATTATCGCTCCTACATAATCGGAGTAATTGTAGTGTCATCTCCCTCAGCAACTGAGTCCTCCATGCTATTACTTGAATACATAAAAACATTCATCGCTTTGACTCTGAAAACCTCCTCAACGCAAGGAGTCGTGTAACTTCCTTTTACCATAGTTCTATTAGTGTTATGAATAATAATGATAATATAATGTTGTGCTTTGATGTAATCATAAGAGAGACCCGTAACTCCCAGATTAAAACCCAAGACTTCTCAAATAATGAGTCTATGTGAGTTTTTATTATAAGATCAAGATCTAATAAGGTCTGAAAAGACTTGTAGATCATTTCTTATGGTACATACAAGCACCCTAATTTCACTACAAAGTTATATAGAGATGTAAGTGTGAAGCAAATTAAGATGGCTATTAGTGCGAGCCTTAAGTAATTGATACTAACTATTTGTCATTTTAGTGCTCTCTAGAATGCCTCCAAATATGCGTCAATATAAAG
>JBHAFI010000071.1:0-8929 GCA_041856045.1 Porphyromonas sp.
ACTTACGACCACTACCGCATGGGCATAGATCATTACGATTTACCTGATAGCCACTACGTACAGGCTGACGCTTGTACTCTTGCTCTTCGGGCTCCTGACTACGACTCTCGGTATAAGTAACACGAGCCGCTGCTTGCTGAGCACGCTCTTGCTCCTCGAGATGACGACGATATGCTTCCTCAGCAGCCTGTGCTTGTGCTATCTCCTCTTCGCTCGGAACATTGAGTTGAATACGCATCAACACGGCTGTAGTCTTACGGTTCATTGAGATAAGCATCTTATGGAACAGATCAAAACTCTCGAGTTTATAGATGAGGAGCGGATCCTTATTCTCATAACTTGCATTCTGCACCGAATGTCTTAACTCGTCCATCTCACGTAGATGCTCCTTCCAAGCATCATCAATGTGGTGGAGTACAAGTACCTTCATAAACTCACGTACAGCACTCTTACCCTGTGTTGCAATCATCTCACGGATATTAGCACGTACTTGGTAGAGCAAGCGTGTATCCGTAAGTGGTATCATAATAGCAGCATCCTCGGGAGCATCTGGATTTTGCTGTAGGATCTGCTCTAGTACGGGCAAGACTTGGTTGGCAATCGCAAGCGTTCTATTCTCAAAAGCCTGTATCGCTGCCGAGTACAACTCCTCAGCGAGGTCTTCGGGCTTAGAACGGAGGAAGTTGTCCTCACTAATCGGAGCATCAAGGTTGAGCGTACGCTTTACCTCAACGTTGAAGCCTTGATAGTCCTTGAGGGCACTAAACTCCGATACAATAGCGAAGCCGGCATCGTAGATCGTATTCATTACGTCCATTTCTAGACGCTCACCCATAAGAGCATGGCGACGACGACCATAGATTACTTCGCGTTGAGAATTCATTACGTTGTCAAACTCGAGCAAACGCTTACGTACACCGAAGTGGTTCTCCTCGACTTTCTTTTGGGCACGTTCGACTGCATTAGTAAGCATCTTGGCCTCAAGCATCTCTCCCTCTTCGAGTCCCATCTTGTCCATAAGACTTGCAAGACGATCCGAACCAAAAAGACGCATCAGATGGTCCTCAAGTGATACATAGAACACACTACTGCCGACATCACCTTGACGACCCGAGCGACCACGTAACTGACGGTCTACGCGACGGCTCTCATGACGCTCTGTACCAATAATAGCAAGACCTCCGGCAGCCTTAACCTCAGGCGTTAGTTTGATGTCCGTACCACGACCAGCCATATTCGTAGCAATTGTAACGACACCGGGGCGACCCGCTTGTGCTACGATATCGGCTTCCTGCTGATGAAGTTTGGCGTTAAGCACATTGTGTTGGATCCCGCGTAACTTGAGCATACGACTCAAAAGTTCCGAGATCTCCACCGAGGTAGTACCAACAAGGACAGGACGCCCTTGATTTACCATCGCAACAACTTCCTCAATTACGGCATTATATTTCTCTCTTACCGTTTTATAGATACGGTCGTTCATATCTATACGAGCAATTGGGCGGTTCGTGGGAATTACCACGACATCGAGTTTGTAGATGTCCCACAACTCACCAGCCTCTGTCTCTGCTGTACCTGTCATACCCGCTAGTTTGTGGTACATACGGAAGTAGTTTTGTAGCGTGATCGTCGCAAAGGTTTGTGTTGCATCTTGGATCTCTACCCCTTCCTTCGCCTCGATGGCTTGGTGCAATCCGTCTGAATAACGACGTCCGTCCATGATACGACCCGTTTGCTCGTCAACGATCATCACCTTACCATCGATCACTACATACTGATCGTTGATCTCAAACAAAGCGTATGCCTTGAGCAACTGATTGACCGTGTGTACACGTTCGCTCTTGATGTCGTAGTCTTGACTTAATTGTTCCTTGCGAGTAGCCAATTCCTCTGTCGAGTAACCTTGATGCTCTAGTTCTGCCAACTGAGTACCTATGTCTGGTAATACAAAGAACTCGGGATCTCCACTCTTCTCAGCAAGGAGTGCGTGCCCTTTGTCTGTCAGTTCTACACTATTCATCTTCTCCTCGATAACGAAGTACAACTCGTCCGTTATCTCGGGCATATTACGTTGGTTATCGGCAATGTAGTACTCCTCAATCTTGAGCATCCCTGTCTTAATACCGGGTTCGCTCAAGTACTTAATAAGTGCTTTGCTCTTGGGCATACCCTTATAGGCACGGAATAACTGGCGGAAGCCTTCCTCTTGCTCTTTCTTATCCTCGCTTGCAATCAGTTTCTTTGCCTCGAGGAGTATTTGCTGGGTGAGTTTCTTTTGTGCTTCTACGACAACCTCTATCTGTGGCTTAAACTCCTCAAACAATTGCTCCGAGCCATTTGGTACAGGACCAGAGATAATAAGAGGTGTACGAGCGTCGTCGATAAGCACGCTATCTACCTCGTCGACAATAGCATAGTTGTGGCGACGTTGTACGAGTTCCTCGGCACTATTCGCCATATTATCGCGTAGGTAATCGAAACCAAACTCATTGTTTGTACCAAAGGTAATATCTGCATTATATGCCGCTCTACGTGCCGATGTATTAGGTTGGTGGCGATCAATACAATCAACCGTAAGTCCGTGGAACATATACAGAGGCCCCATCCACTCACTGTCACGCTTTGCAAGGTAATCATTGACAGTAACTACGTGTACACCATTACCGGTCAAAGCATTGAGGAAGACGGGTAATGTAGCCACAAGTGTCTTACCTTCCCCTGTTGCCATCTCCGCAATCTTTCCTTTATGGAGTACTGTCCCCCCAATAAGTTGTACGTCATAGTGCACCATATCCCAGCGAATATCATTACCCCCGGCATTCCATAACATACGGTAGATGGCTGTATCTCCATCGATAGTAACGAAGTCGTGTCGCGTAGCCAATTCACGATCTAAGTCGGTAGCCTTAACACGTATCTCCTCCGCCTCGGCAAAACGATACGCCGTATTTTTCACAATAGAGAAGACCTGTGGAAGTATCTCGTCGAGGACTTCCTCCATTTTGTCCAAGATCGCTTTTTCGCCTTTATCGACCTCACGCCATATTACTTCGCGTTCTTCTAAGGTCTTACCCTCAACAGATGCTCGCAACTCATCGAGTTTCTTACGATCATCGGCGACATAATTTTGTATTTGACGACGCAGTTGTGCTGTACGCTCACGTATCTCGTCATCGCTGAGTGCGGCAATCTCATCATAAGTAGCCTTCACTTTATCTACCCAAGGCTGTATCTCTTTGAGGTCGCGTTGCGACTTATTACCAAATATCTTTGATAGGAAATCAAAAAATCCCATATTCTATAATTCTTGTAATCTTAATGTTCTAATGACTAATTTCAACTATTCTGCACTTAGTGCACTTCCGATAAAACAACTAATCATTAGGTGGGCGTATTCTCAACAGACTACATATAATACGTACGACATCGCGTACATCTATACGAGGCAAAGGCTCTTTATTGTGCTGTATCCCCTGCCCCATAATAACGAAGGGCGAAGGAATGGCTGTTGAGCGAGGTTGTAACTCTGGGTTATCCTTAATATCCTCTACTTGCCAGCCATGCAACACAGTCCAATAGACATCAGCAGCATATCGAGGGTGCGAGGCATTAGATAGTCGGCTCACCAAGTCATCGCTGCTCTTCCCTAGTTCGTAGGCAGGGACAGCACGACCTAGCCCTTCCGAAGCACTTAGAAAGCCTGCAACTTCGCCCTGTACCGTATTAAGGCTTAGTTTTTTGCTCTCAACGAGTTTGTAATTAAGGTACAGGCGACCATTTTTATTGGCACTAATCCAATCTCCAGGCCCGTGTAGAGCCGTGAGATACATATTCGTCAGAGCCGTTAGTCTTGCTACCGACAGGCTACGCTTTAGTCGCTCACTCTTGTTGTCTCGGTAGGTTTGATAACTTGTATAGCCAGTTCCGCTAAGGCTAATGAGGCAATTCTGTAAGCCTAATTGCTTATCCAGGGCCTTGAATAATCGTTCGAGTTCGGCATCTAATCGCAAGTACGTATCCACGTCCTCGGCATCTAGTTCCTCACTACCTTGTGGTTTTGCCGTATAGTTTACAGAGAGTAAGCCTGGTGATTTACGTTGAGCATAGCCTGCACCCTCTAGTATTTGTATCGCGAGCGAGGTAATCTCTTCGTTTACAATACCACTCTCGCGATAACGCTGTGCATCTTTGCTCTGATAGCGATGGTTAAAACTCCTAGACCAATCGCTATAACTAATACTCGGACGGCTATAACTACGCAGAGGCTTCCAAGCAATCCCCGAGATTAAACGTTTATTAGGACCCGCCTCAGAGCGATTATAACGCTCCACATTTTGGAGCATCTGTGGGTAGTAATTGGTCGATGCCCACGAAGCAATACGGCTATCAAGCCAATACGCCCCATCAGCCAAGATACCAGCAGAGGCAATCGCTTGCTCGGCAGATGGTGCTACACTATAGACGAGTGATGTCCCCGTGCTTGCTTCTTTGAGCCGATCGCCAAGGGTTGCCACCATAAGGGCACGTGGCGACAAGTTATCCCGGGTATAATTACCAAGATAAGCGTCATCGGCAAAGGTTGCAATGCTCTGCCCTTTACTACGCTGATATAGTTCGGCAGCCTCTATCCCGTGTACCGATGGATAGGTCCCCGTAAAGAGCGATGCTGTTGCCGAGGCGGCATTGATGGGTTGTAGAGGGAAACTAACCTGCTCATAGACTCTTCCCTCACGGAGCATACGGCGGAAACCACCATCACTCATCATCGGCTCTAGTTCTCGCAGATAATCGCTACGCAATTGATCCACCGAGATACACACCACAAGCCGAGGCAACACTTGTGCTTCGGCTTGCATCTGCATGGCGACTAACGCCACCAGTGATGAGATAAAGAGTTTGAGGCTTTTATGCTCCATGTCCTACTTGTACACTACGTCTGTACTCAACGATCCTAGCCAACGAAACGACAGCATAAGTAATGGCTATCGGATAAAGGGCTAGATTGAAGTGCTGTGGCAAAAAATATGCCAACAACAAAAAAGCACAGATTGCCACAAAGTTAGCAAAATGATAGCAGACTACCCAATTCCGCAGACGCTGTACAGCAATTAAACCCAACGGAACTACGAGATGAAAAGGGTGTAAGATCCATAAATTATAGTTCGGACTGACGAATTGATGCTCCGAGAGTACCGATATATAAAACAAAACACTACCTCCAAGCCCTGCCACAGCAAACAAAAGAGCGTCCCACACGAGCCTAATCGTCCCGCCCCGATCAATAACTCGGTATCCGTACATATATAGAGTAAGCATCAGGAGTAACGAGAAGAGTACAAGCGGCTGAGAGGTAAAACTCTCGGCATCTACGATTACAGGCTCTGTACTCGGCTTATACTCTCGCACATCAGACAATATAGGGCTACCATCTTGCTTACTTGCACGCGACAAGATTTCCTTTAGATGGCGAGGCGAGAAAGCCTTATCCCGCATACTCATCGGCTTATCCGTTGGGCTTCCTAGAGATAAATCTGTCCCCAATACCAGCCAAGGCGAGGAATGCTCTAGGTCGTTTATCTCCGCTCTCCAAGATAGAGGCTTGCCCTCTTCGCTTGGATACGCCAGCCCACCTACTGCCATCTCCACGATGTACAGCGGGCGTGTAGCACAGTTATCTCTAAAAAACTGATAGCGATACTCTCTATTCTCGGGCTTGATATTGTTGAGTAGGTACTCCCAAGCACGACTTTGCTCGAGTGTATCTAGTCGTAGCAGCAACTCCTCCACAGTACTCCCTCGGCCCAGATATTCATTCATATAGTCCGCGGTATATTGGGGCATAACCATATAATCGGTTCGCCCCTCGACAAAACGATATAGGAAGTCGTCGGTGAAACTAAAAATCCCATAGTTAAACGTGATGTCGATCCCCTGCTCGGGGTCATAAACCCGAAGCCCTGCATGTCCGTAGTAGGTATAGACCTCGTTACTACTGGGCGAAGCGACAAGTATGCTCATCTGTGCTGTCGGACTAAGTCGCGGAGCAAGCCCCTCGGCATATATGACGCTCAAATTCGTAAGGACTGCGACAATAAGGCAGAGTATTCGTCTAAACATTGCTTTATTCTTTGACTCAAAGATACGCATAATTCGAGAGTCTGTACCACCTCTCAGCATTAGTACAAGCCTAAGCGAAGCCATACAAACGAGCGTACAAGGTCTATCAAAACAAACAGACCCCTCTCTAGATACACCCAAGACGATAAATGGGCGAAGCGATCCCCTTGATTTAGATTAGCCACCGACAATAATCCCCTAGATCCTAAACCTTGCACCACAAGGGCGAACTAGAGGAAATCATTCAAGCCAATGCGTCTACTAGTAGAGGGAGGTGATTTTAGCGATTAAAGCCAGTGTTTGATCCGGTAGAAATACGGGTATTTACTAGTTCAAAGTTTGCTCTTCTCAAGATCCTATCCTAGTCCGATCCATTATAATAGAGATCAACGACCAATTCCCCTACACGGCTGGAGCAATCAAAGACCACGACACAGCCCTCTATCCCCAAGAGTCAACTAGTCACTGCCCCCAAATGATGCTATCGAGTACTGATACGATGCGTATTGAGGGCAACAAAATACCCGAGCAAACTAGGGCATTCGACAAGGGAATAACCTATTTTGCTCGGGTAGAATAATTAGCCTCGTCAAGAAAAGCCCAACGAAGGCTATAAGTGGAGGGCTACAAGCGTTCGATAATCTTGGCGACCTGCTTTGAGTAAGAGATCAGAATGGGTAAGAACGCAATGAGCGATGCAAGCCATATTTTATAGTTTGGTGCGAATACTTCCCGACTACTGATATGACCCACGGGCGAATAACGGCGACGAAGATACTCGCGTAGATAATGCACCCCAAAGCCTAAACTAACACCGACAAGCATACCAACAAGCACATCGAAGAAGAAGTGCACTCCCAAGTACATACGGCTATAAACCACCAACAGCACCAAACCATACAACAGCACCGTATGCCAAGTACGGCGTACCGCTAGAGCAAGTACTGTGGCTGCCCCAAAGAAGTTGCAACTGTGTCCCGAGAAAAATCCGTACGGATAGCCAACATAATTATAGACTACGTGGAGCATATCCCTAAACTCCGGTGCGTGGGTAGGACGGAAGCGTGCAAAATATGGCTTCGCAAAACTACTACTTAATTGATCCCCAAGAGCAACACACAGACCGATGGCTAGCACCAGTAAAACGCCCTCTTGCCAAGGTTTCTTAGCAAAGATGTAATACAACAGCACCCCTACTAATGGTAACCAAGCCCCCGTATTACTAATCATATACATAAAGGCATCTAGGAAAGGCGAGTGGTGCCCATTGATCCAAAGTAAGAGATCAACCTCACCGGGAAGCAAAGGCGGATAGAAGTTCGTTTGCATCAAAATAAATTATTGTGTCGCTAGTGTCTTTTGAGGGACCACAGTGGTAAAGGTCGTAATAGGCAACCAACCGGTACGGCCATCACCAAGACTTACTTCCTGCCAATGTCCCAAGGCTTCGCCCTTGAGGATTACGGCTGTTCCCTCGTGCAGGATTGCTATCGTATTGCCCTGTCCTGTTGGGGTGGGCTTCAGTTCTTGAGTGGTATTGATGATTGCTCGTCGCTGTGCAACACCTTGGTAGTAATACTGATGTGCCAGCATCGCGAGGGTCAAGAGCCACATCGCAGTAAGTAACAAAAATGCGTAGAAGCCCAAACGCCTAGACATTATACTAGTACCCAAGCGGAAAACTAAAAAACTAATCAGCATAAACAACCAAAGCCCCACAACGATCCAAGATAATGTACTAGCCGGGAACTGATAGCAGAAGTCGTCTATTGCTCTAAGAGTACGTCCATCGCTTAACCCGTCTTTGGTCATCGCGTACATTAACCGAAGGTTATGACGAGCCTCTGGCATTGTCGGTTCTTCTAGTAGAGCGCGCTCGTAAGCCAATATAGCATCGTGCACTTGTGCCATATTACTATGGCACAAAGCCATATTATAGTAGACCGCCGCAGTAGGATAAGTGAGGAAAACATGCTGGTAGTGACGGAGTGCCTCGGCATAATCCTTGCGTGCGAATGCTAGTTCGGCAAGTTGCTTGTGCCGCTCCGCCCCTTGCGGATCGGGTGATGAAGCCGGCAAAGGACGTGTTACAAATCCCGCAGTGCTATCGTTGGGCGTGGCAAGAGCATAAGTACTCGCCCACGGAGCAAATACAAGAAGTAGTAGGCTCAATAATATCGTTCTCATATACTACTTGGTCTTTGATGTTTCTATTGCTGTAATAGTTTGTACGGCATGCTCGTAGAGCGTATCCAAACTAGTAGTACCAGCACTCGGAGCAAAGCGTGCAAACTCCACCTCGTCAATGACACTCGTCAGTTGTTGAATAGTTGCCTCCTCGATACCTCTCTCTACAAGATGCTGACGCACATTGTCACGACTGAGTGCCGAGATAGGTAAACGCAGTTTATCACCCAAATATCCCCACAGAGCATTCAAGACCTCCTCGAGGAATGCATCACGTTGCTGTGCTGCTAGATACTTTTGAGCCTTGGTCAAGCGTTTGATCGCAATGGCATTTGCTCTTTTCTCGGCATAACCTACTACATCTGCACGCTCGGCATAGCGACGGCGTAACAAGCGATAGATGAGTATCGCAAGTACGATCGTAACAAGATGTACCAAGAGTAGTCTTAGTAAATGCGGAGCAAAAGGAGCAGTAGCATCTAGATCATTCTTTAGTCCGTAGGGCGTTTTCTCACTCTGCACTGTACCCGAACTAACAATTGTCGCCTCGTCTGCTCTTTGTTTACCCTGTACGATCTCTATCTTAATCGCCTTGGTCGAGGTACTCTCGTAGCGTCCCGATGTC
>JBHAFI010000072.1:0-5653 GCA_041856045.1 Porphyromonas sp.
TAGGACTTGGGTATCGGACATGATTCTCTGACGATGTCCTCGCCGAGGGGCTTCTTGGGCTGTGTTATCAGAACTCTTAAGGACTTTGTCTATTGTTTCAAGTAAAAGTGCTACATTTACATCATTCATAAGGGTGGAAAAATTTAGTTATTTATCTGTATTATAAATCTAAAGATATTAAATTCTCTCCACCCTTGCCATATCTAAACACCGAATATCCATCTGAGGTCTGCGCCTTTTTCATTCCGAATTCGCGTAAATACTTATCCTTTGGCTACTACTTAGCATAATTCAAGCCTATCGGGACTATACACTTGTCCTCGATAGGCTTTATTATTTATATCCCCATTTATTCGTATTGGGTCTATACCCAACAACTTGCTACTCTACTGAGTCTAGAATACAGAGCAGGGACCAGACGAAGTACAGCCCAAGCCCTCCCGAGTAATTTGGAGGGGTACGGGATATTCTTTCTCGTGCTGATGCTCATATATATCTGCGTAAAGGGAGCAGAACTAGCACTCGAGGGTGCATCAAAGTATAGCAAACGAATAAGGGCAGGAACGATGTCGTTCCTGCCCTTAGCCTTTTGTCTCTTAAGAGGCTATTAGCCTTTGCCCTCGTTATCGAGTTTGCTGTACTCCGTGTACTCACAACCGAAAGTATCCACAAGGAAGTTATCGAGGTCATCAGCCTTACGAGCCATCTCAATGATATAGCCCTTGATACGCTCCTCGCTCTCCTCCTTTAGGTCGGTAAGATGTGTACGATAGACCATAATGATCTCCCTATCATCGACGCCAAACTTATAAGGGTAGAGATCTTGCTCCAACAAATAGTTGAGTACAGGCTCTACATTCGTTTTGGGCAATAGGTTGATAATAGACACACAGAAGAGATAGGTATTATCATAGGCGAAAATACGTATCTCGCTACTACCTCGGTGGAATGTCCAGTCCTCGAAGCCATCTCTGGCTAGCACTGGGTTAATCCCCATCTCTCTAATGGTTGCCTCACAAAATTCGCTTAGAGGCGACAACTGACGAGGCGTAAACACGTCCTTAGGTAACTTAGCACCACAACTAGGACAATACTCACTCTTGCTCTGTATATGACTGTCGCAACTATGACACTGTACCTGATACACCGTACGGTCTAGTCCCTCTATTGAGGATAGTAAGTGGCGTAAGTCCTCGACCTTAATACCGAAGCCCATATTATCCGCCTCTTTGAACTTACTAACCGTAACACCCACGACCTGCCCCTCGCTATTGAAGAGTGGACCACCCGAATTACCGGGGTTCACAGCAGCATCTGTTTGGATATAGGTACGACCATTCATAAGTTGCTTGGGCGACGACACCGTTCCCTCCGTTACAGAGAAAGGCATTCCGTAGGGGAAGCCCGCTACATATATCTTATGCCCGATAGCGAGGCTATCGTTCTCGGCGAGTTCTATCTTGGGGAGCGATGAGAAGTCTGCGTCCACAGAGAGAAGTGCTATGTCTAGCGTCGGATTGACAAGGACTACTTTGGCCGTATATGGGTTACGCTCCTTGTCATGAATGGCTACCTCTTGGAAGCCCTCTACAACGTGGTAATTGGTCACGAACAACTGGTAGTCGCTCATATAGAAACAACTTCCCGAGCCTCCAGCATGCGTTACTTTATATACCGCCTTAAATATATCTTGGTTCATCGCTTAGTCTTTAGTTAAATAGAGATTTGAATAGATTAACAACTCTTTGCCAGAGAGAAGGCGATTGATCGATACCGCTGTCACCCTCCATAATGGTACGTACCGTTCTGTACAGCGTCAGACTAGCCTCCTCTACACCCTTACCGCTGGCGGCTCTCAAGCCCTCAACGAGGACTGCGTTGATCCCCTCGGGTATCTCGTATAGATGGTATGCTCTATATACAATGTGTAGCAAACGTATGAGAGCACGCTCATGATTACTGGCCTGCAATGCCTTGGTAACGTCCTCATAGCCGGCTTCAAAACTATCGCGTACGGTCTGTAGAGAGGCTTCGTTCTTGGCAGAAGAGAGTACCTCCTCATAGTACAAGCCCTTTGCCAACTCATCGGTACTACGACTAAGGAGTTCCTCAACAAAAACTCTAGCACGCTGTACTTGCTCGGGTGTTGGCAGGTCATCGTCAAGTTCGTCTAGAGCCTTATCCACGTCTTTGTACAGCGAACCCTTAGGGCTAGCGTAGTAAAGGAACTGAAGTAGTAGTGTAGAGATAACAGCCCATGCTGCGTTATGATTACGCTCGTTGGTTAGATCCGATGTCACCTCTAGAGCATATCGACCAGTAGTTTGCAAAGCAGAGTGCAGACGTTTGATACTCTCCTCTGAGTAAGGACGTATCTGTGGCTCTTCCAAGCGTTCGACCCCAAACTTAGATACAAACTCCTCGTCGTAGAAGTTCCCTATGAAGCAAACGTTATTCACCAGACTATACAACTTATATGTATGTGTCTCGGCAATCGGACAGTGATACTCTATATGTAGCGTATCCTCCTCTTTGACGAAACGAGCAAGCATCAGGCGACGCGTGTTGAGATTAAGGACTTGTCGGAGCAAGGCTACACGTTGCTCACTCTGTGGCAAACGTAACTTGCTCGTTGAGATGCGAAACTCTTCCTCGCCAATCTCTATCCTTATCTTGATCGTACCATGAGGGATCTCAAAGACACGTCCCTCGGCATCTCCGTACTTCTTACGTAGGTCACGTCCCAAGCCATCGATAAAGCGATGAATAGACTCGACATACTTACCTGCCTCATGTAGGGCTTTGGCTTCGTCTAGAAGATCTACAGATATGAGGCTCTCCGTCTGTGTAATTATCGGAGGAACAAATATAGGGGCTTGCTTCATACGTCCTTGTTTTTAATCATTTGTTTTTATCGTTACAAAAATACAAAAAAAGACCGAAGTGCAATGACACACCCCAGTCTTTATCATTTGCATCTATAAATAACTTATAGTATAGCGTCTTGTCTACGATCTTTGGGTGTAATACTCGGTTGATTGCTATCCTCGGGATCTCGTACACCGAGAGCAACAGCAACTAGCACTCGATACTTATCATCTAGTCCCAAGATCTCGGTATATGCTTGGGTGTCGATACCCTCCATAGTTGTAGAGTCTATCTGCATAAGTGCAGCACCCGAGAGCAAGACTCCTAGGGCGATATACACTTGACGACTAAGCCACGACATCACCACTTCCTCGCCTTGGGGGGCGAGGTTATTTAGGAAGTAATCCTGCGCACGCTTGTCCATATAGGGCAAACGCTCTTGGCTAAAAGTCGCGGCATCCTTGTAGACACATAGGACAACAAGGTGGCTCGCCCCACGCACCTTCTCTGCATTGAAATAAGCATGCTGGGCTAATTGCTCCTTAAGAGCAGGGTCGCTAACGAGTTTGAAGCCCCAAGGCTGTGAATTGATCGAACTAGGAGAGAGCCTTAGACACTCCATTAGTTCGTCCACAAGGCTATCATCTACACGCTTATTGGCATCATAGGCTTTGGTGGCATATCTATTTTGTATCGCTTCTATAAACTTCATATCTATCATCTTATTTGTTTGTACGCTAGTGTAACCCTTTTATTCTCCTTTTGGTTCATCGGTGATTTATATATATGACTATATATTACGAAAGGCTACGCCATTCACATGGCATAGCCTTTCCTCTCTTAATGTATATATAGTATGAAGATTTACTCCCACTCTTGTCCTCTACCACTATTGTAGGTAGAGCATCTCGCTCAGTTCCCTAGGCGTAATGCCGAGGAGAGAGAGTGTTTGTTTTAGTTCTGGTATTGTTTCGTTTTTGAAGCGAGCTAATCTCTCTTGTCGGAGTATCTCTACCGCACCGGGGGACACATAATAACCCATACCACGCTGGGGATATATGGCACCCAATTGCTGTAAGCGGTCGTACGCTCTCGTTATCGTAATAGGGTTTACCTCCATCTGTACTGCCATATCGCGTACAGAGGGTATGCGGTCGCCCTCGGGATATATGCCTAGGAGTATGCGGTCGCCTACGTGTTGCAGGATACTCGCATAGCCTACTGTATTGTTGTTTGCTATCATTACAATCTTATCACATTATGAGGTTATCGTCCTCAGTTTACGTACCGTCAAGTAGAAGAAACACAAGACTACGCCCCACATAAGGGCAACGATGGTACCTAGCCAAGGAAAAATAGCCGAGTTATAGACAACACCATTAGATATGGCTGGTCCATCACCAAAGAAGGTATAGGTACCATACACAATGATAAATCCAAGGATAAGTAGAGCCCCAAAGGCCTGCAACAGAGCAAGCAAAAGCCCCACAACGACATTGCGCACCTTCAAAACCATATAAAAGGGTATAAGGTGATACCCAAGCAGACATGCCACAATCATAAGACGATACATAAGATGCAGATAAGACGACACCTCAGAGTCTACATTATTGCCTATCCCCACTGTTATGCCTTCCCAAGGGCGAGGATTTGTCTGCCATATCTCCGACAGCACGTTGATATCGAGATAGGGGTTCGCTAGTTGCTCAAGAGACATAAACGTCAGCAGGGCAAAGCGAAGCAAGATACTCAAGACAAGGCCATAGAGTACGAGGCTTATCGCCTTCTCCCACCACTCGGCAGGGAGCGTAGCGTATGTCGTGGGGGTACTGTGTACTACCCGACGATTGACATAGATGTAGAAGTACGCATTCGACGCCAATAGGGCGATGAAGTAATAGGGCATTATCGAGAAGTCATTGGCATAATCTCTACACCACTCTTGATACTCCTCCCCAAAGAGGAGCGGGATACGTGGCATGGCAAAGAAGAGCAGTATAATCACTCCATAGAGAGCCAAGAGCGTCATCTTATGCGTCATAATATCGGCACGTAGCATCATATAGATACGCCCAAGGCTCGTGCTATATAGTTGTTTGTTATTCATAATTATCTATTGTTTGGGGCGAAGCAAATAGCCCGACCCTATTATGGATTTATCGTGTCGCCCGAGGACGCTAGGCTGGGATCGTCCTAAGCCTACGTACCGTCAAGAACGTAGCCCCAAGACTTAGGACTAAGAGCAGTAAGGTTACTATCGTTGTAAAAGGATATACATTGGGGGTTACCAACTCTCCATTCACATAAGTCGCCCGATCAGCACCCATCGTACGAGCCATAGTGTAGAATGCGAAGCCTGTAAACACTAAGCCGATAGCGATCGTCAAGGCAGAGATAAAGAGAGCCACAAAGCCGTTACGCATCAACATCGCTATATAGAATGGTATCAGATACAATAAGTAGGCCCCGCAAAACGAAGAAACATAAGCCAGCACCGATAAGTAGAGCGAGTGCTCATTAGCAGGCTTATCTGCATAATCCGCAAGCATAAGCCACATCTCACTATACTGATGGGTGTCGAGATACGTATTACTCATGATCTCTATCAGATAACTAAGTATGCTTGCCGTATGCCCTAGTATATAGAGGACTAGCCCATAGAGAAGCATACTTACGACTTTCTCCCACCACTCGGCTGGGAGTGTAGCGTAGAGGGTAGGGCTACTCTGCATCGTACGTCTATTGACGTATATATAGAAGTACAAGAGTGACGCTATTGAGATGA
>JBHAFI010000073.1:0-32419 GCA_041856045.1 Porphyromonas sp.
AAAGATGAGTTACCGAATACTCTTCTGTCGGTTACCTTCTCCTACCTCTTCGTTTCCATTCGAGGAATAGACTAACGATTTGGTAACGGAACTTCTGCATAAATCCACGCTTTCTGCACTTTACCTCGCAGTGCAAACCATAGAGATATACTGCAAATCCCTCTCATTTCCATTTACTTACCTTCAATCCTCCCCCTTATACCCTTTCCTCTAATAGTTCCTGAACTTTTTGTCAATTCTTCTAGATGTTTTCTCAAAAAGATCTTGATATTTTTCTCGCTTCATCAAGGAGGCTAATTATTGTAAGGAAATTCTAAGAGGAGAAAGAGGCCTAAGAGCATTAGGATAATTACTCACGATTAGGCTGATCTAGGGATAAACTCAATCGGAGTCTTTGAGGGTGATAAGAGACTGTGCAATGGTCTCTTACTATACAATAATCTTGTAGATGAGCGTAAAATGAGAGCGGAGAGCAATCGTACTCCCTTGCTCTCCGCTCTCTACTATTAGATGTTATAGGCTATTTGATGGGTATGTAAGGCTTAGAAGTCTAGTCGCTTGTAACGCTTCCTTACCTCGGACATAGGGATAAGTTCTTGATAGTGCCACCACTCTTTGTCGTAGGGTCGCATACCAGCCGAACGCATCACTCGTTGTAATAAGGCTCTATTCCCTTTGACAACGGCTTTGAAGTGTCCGCTCTTAATTAAGGCGTCTTCGCTACCGATATGTGCTTCTTTCCCGAAGTAGTCAAAGGGAGTCCCCATATCCAAAACCTCTCCTCGATCATTCACTATCGTAAGATCTACCGCAACGCCATAGTTGTGTCGCCCTCCTTGCTTGGCTGGTGCTACATATATCCTAAGGGGAGTGTTGGCTACACGCTCATACATCTTACGCTGTACACTCATAGGTCTGCCCCCGTCATAGATAAGTAGGCTATACCCCGGGTGCAAGCGTGTTAGTTCGCCTTGTGCCTTGGCTACACGGCGAGCGAAATCACGTTGGAGGTAGCAGGTATTCAAATTGCCGTACATATCTTCGCCAATAAAGTTGTCCTTGCTAGAGTACTTGAGATCAACCTTAATACTCGAGTTTAGAGAGCGAATATCCACTAAGCCGTGTTGCTCCATAAGTTTGTTGTAGTCCTGAGCCTTGAGCCTTGAGGTACTGATGCCTATCAAGAGGGCAATGAGAACAAGATACTTCATCTAGTCGAGGTCTACAACAGTTATTCCTGCACCGCCAAGTTGTACGTGTTCGTCTACATAACGCCTTATGCCGGGAACACCAGAGAGATATTCGCGTATGGCCTGCTTCAAGGCTCCTGTGCCAGTCCCATGTAGTATACGTACGCGGCTGATGCCTAGTTGTAGGGCATCGTCAATAAAGTACCGCACAGCATCGACACCCTCACCGACACGCATACCACGCAAATCTATGTCTTGCTTGAAGGTAAGTCGCTTGTCGTGTATCTGATCAATGACCGATTTACCTCCCGATAGATTTGTATTAGCCTTGAGGCTCTTGCTCTTTTTGAGTTCGCTGTTATTGACGGCTCTTAGTCGCGATAGGGGTACGGTCATCTTGATGATGCCTATGGCAATGGTGGCATTATCCGCATTGATGGCGATGATGCTTGCGATAGACTTCTGTTCGTCTAGACGTACGTGATCCCCGACCTCGAAACTTGTTGATGCAGGGCTAGTAGCCTTAGTTCGCTTATCGGCACTACGGAAGTGCTCGGCAACGACTGCTTCGTCCGACTTGTGGCTCTCTCCCTTGGCTTTGCGTTCGCGACGACGTAGAAGTTTCTCAAC
This sequence comes from Porphyromonas sp., assembly GCA_041856045.1. Lineage (GTDB taxonomy): Bacteria > Bacteroidota > Bacteroidia > Bacteroidales > Porphyromonadaceae > Porphyromonas. The sequence continues at coordinate 1,821 of JBHAFI010000073.1, forward strand.
CTCCCGCTGTGCTTTCTCCCGTGCTTTATTATCTATGACAATCTCCTCGTGCAACTCCTCTTGGTAGACGCGTAAGCTCTGTCGAATGCCGAGTGTACGCTCACGTTCTGCCTCCGCCTCCCGGATCTCTTTGATCGCTCTCTCAATACGTCCGCTAGCCTCTTGTACTATTCTTTGGGCTTCTTGCTTCGCTTGGGTGATGATCTCTTGCCTTAGTCGCTCGTTCTTATCAGCCTCGTTGCTGTAACGCTCAACAACCTCTTGCAGTCTTCTCTCTTCCTTACGTATGTTTTGACGCTTTGCCTCCCAGTAGCGTTTATCACGGACAATATCTTGGAGATATTTGTCCATATCTATATATTCGCTACCAACTATCTCGCTTGCAGATTGGATAACAGCCTCGGGTAACCCGATCTTACGGGCTATCTCAATAGCAAACGAACTGCCGGGACGACCTATCGAGAGCCTAAACAAAGGACGCATCTCGTGCCTATCGTAGAGCATAGCCCCATTAACCAGTCCCTCGCTATCCTCGGCAAAGGTCTTGAGATTTTGATAGTGTGTCGTGATGACACCATAAGCACCCGATTGATTGAAACGAGCGAGTAGTGCCTGAGCAATAGCACCTCCGATCGTAGGCTCTGTACCACCTCCAAACTCATCGATGAGCAGTAAGGTTTGGCTATCTGCATAGCGTTCGAAGTGCTTCATATTCGTAAGATGCGAACTATAAGTACTCAAGTCGTCCTCAAGGCTCTGTTCATCGCCAATATCAATAAAGAAGCGACTAAAGATACCAACCCTCGACTGCTCACTCATAGGTACAGGTAAAGAGCATTGTAACATATACTGCAATAGTCCAACGGTCTTGAGACATACCGATTTGCCCCCAGCATTAGGGCCACTGATAACAAGGATACGTCCGTTATCTTGGCTAAGAGTAATATCTAGTGGCACAACGCTCCGCCCCTGTGCCTCCAACGAACGCATCAATAGCGGGTGCTTGGCTCCATACCATTCTAATTGTGTCTTGGGTGCTAATATCGGGATAATAGCGTTACGGCTTTTGCCCCATCTCGCCTTGGCTAGTAGTGCATCGGTATAAGCAATGACGTCGTAGGCTTTGATAAGATGACTGATGTTGGGACGTAACTTGTTGGCAACGTCGATGAGTATCTTGATCACCTCTCTACGCTCCTCTCCCTCTAGTTCACGAATGCGGTTGTTTGCCTCAACCATCTCAACGGGTTCGATAAACACGGTCTTACCTGTGGCACTCTCGTCATGTACTATCCCTTTGATGCGACGCTTGTGCTGTGGCTGTAAGGGAATAACCAATCTGCCATCACGTACCGATGGTTGCGTATCTGTATCAATCCAACCTTCTTGGCGAGCAATCCGCATAATGCGTCCCAAGATACCCGATAGGCTACGCTCCGTCTCACGCAATTCTCTACGTATGCGGAACAGTTCTTTACTTGCTGTATCTTTGATCTTGCCCTCAAGGTCGAGGAGTTGCTCAAGGTTTTGCTCGACTTTAGGGAAAGTGGGGACATCTGCGTATAGTTGACTAAGGGTGGGGTATATAAAGGAGAGGCTATCGTTGTCTATTGTACCCTCACTCGTAGTCTCTCTAAAGAACTTGACCAAGGCGTGCAGTGCCGATAGCATATTGCGTAAGTCTACGAGTTCTGCCTCCTCAAGGTAAGTTCGCTCTGGGCGAATATGCTGTAAACTACTACGACAATCGTTGAGTACAAGGCTTGGGAGTGTATGCTCGCTATCTAGAAGCGAGAGCATCTCGCGTACTTCACTCAGTTTGCGATGTAGGACTTCGTAGTCAAAGTTGGCACTAACCTCTTGTATGATTGTTTTGCCTAGGGTACTAGAGCAATAATCAAGGAGTTCCTCTCTAATGGCAGAGAAGCCAATTTTCTGCTCGAAGTTATTAGGATATAATTCGGGAGTATTCATTGTCTTAATAATCTGTCGCAAAGTTACTACTTTTGAGGCTGTTGGATATTGGAGCCTAGACGGCAGGCTAATAAATCCGACTAGAGCGTCTAGCCCAAGCCCTGCCTGATGTTCCTATTCAGATCTAAAGATATAAAATTACCGCCCGTAAGCACAATTACTTACGGGCGGTAATACTATCGAGTCGTTTCGACGTTGTAACGCTTAGGCTTGCTCGTTTTGCCAAGCATTAAGCATCGCTGATACTTCGTCATTGATAAGTTTGGCAAAGGCATCAACAGAGAGCGAACCAATATCACCCGTTCCCTGCTTACGAACACTTACCTCGCCATTCTCGGCTTCCTTCTCACCAACAATCAGCATATAAGGGATACGCTTCAACTCATTATCTCGGATCTTACGACCTATCTTCTCGTTACGATCATCTACTTGTACACGTATATCCTCTGCATTCAAAGTAGCGGCCACTTTATGAGCGTAGTCGTTAAACTTCTCACTGATGGGTAATATAACTACTTGGTCGGGCGTAAGCCATAGAGGGAACTTGCCCGCCGTGTGCTCGATAAGCACTGCAACGAAGCGTTCCATCGATCCGAATGGTGCACGGTGTATCATCACAGGGCGATGCTTCTTGTTGTCTTCGCCTGTGTACTCGAGATCAAAGCGTTCGGGCAGGTTGTAGTCTACTTGGATCGTGCCGAGTTGCCAACGTCGTCCGAGAGCGTCTTTTACCATAAAGTCCAGTTTGGGGCCATAAAATGCCGCCTCTCCATATTCGACTACTGCTGGTAAACCCTTCTCCTTACACGCCTCAATAATAGCCTGCTCTGCTCGTTCCCAGTTCTCCTCGCTTCCTATATACTTGTCGTGGTTGAGTTTATCTCGAAGAGAGATCTGTGCCTCAAAGTTCTGGAAGTCTAGAGCCTTAAAGATGATGAAGATAATATCCATCACCTTACAAAACTCTTCTTTGATCTGATCGGGACGACAGAATAAGTGAGCATCGTCTTGGGTAAAACCACGCACACGCGTCAAGCCGTGAAGTTCTCCGCTCTGCTCGTAACGATAGACAGTGCCAAACTCAGCGAGTCGCAACGGAAGGTCACGATACGAATGCGGACTAAGTGACTTGTATACCTCACAGTGGTGCGGGCAGTTCATTGGTTTAAGCATAAACTCCTCGCCTTCTTGTGGTGTCGTAATAGGGCGGAATGAGTCTGCTCCGTATTTAGCCCAGTGTCCACTGGTCACGTATAGTTGCTTGCTCCCGATGTGTGGGGTCATCACTTGCTGATAGCCAAATCGCTTTTGGATTTGCTTCAGAAACTCCTCTAGACGCAAGCGAAGTTGCGTACCTCGAGGTAGCCACAAGGGTAGTCCACTACCAACGTTTTGAGAGAAGGCAAATAGTTGTAGTTCTTTCCCGATCTTACGATGGTCACGTTTTTTAGCCTCCTCAAGCATCACGAGATACTCGTCAAGCATCTTCTTCTTGGGGAACGTGATGCCGTATATACGTGTTAGTTGCTTGCGTTTTTCATCGCCACGCCAGTAGGCTCCGGCTACACTAAGTAGTTTAATAGCCTTTACGTAACCCATATTGGGCAGGTGAGGGCCACGGCAGAGGTCGGTGAAGTTGCCCTGCGTATAGGTAGTGATGGTACCGTCTGCGAGTTCGCTGATGAGTTCGAGTTTGTACTCGTCTTGCTTCTCCTCAAAGTAACGCATTACATCTGCCTTTGAGATGCTTTTACGAACAATCTCGCTCTTCTGAGCCGCTAGTTCGATCATCTTGGCTTCGATAGTAGGGAGGTCACTGTCTTTTATACTAACGCCCTCGCCCGGGTCTACATCGTAATAGAACCCATTCTCAATCGCTGGCCCAATACCAAATTTAGTCCCCGGGTATAGTGCTTCGAGAGCCTCAGCCATCAAGTGAGCACTCGAGTGCCAAAAGGCGTGCTTGCCCTCGGCATCTTCCCATTTGTAAAGTTTCAGGTCTGCATCCTCCTCGATGGGACGGGTAAGATCCCACGTTTGTCCATTGACGCCTGCGGCGACAACATCTTGCTGGAGGCGGCTACTAATGCTACCTGCAATCTCGAAAGCAGTAGTACCTCTCGAAAATTGGCGTACGCTTCCGTCTGGAAAAGTGATGTTTATCATTGAATTATTAAATTAAAAACCTAAACGTACAAGTGCCTAGGCAATGCAAAGATACGAAATAATACACCTACTGCCATAGCCCCATCGCGATGCTGTAAATTGGACGATAGGAAACTACTGGTAAAGTCCTCTGTATTTACCAAAAGAGCAAGCATTACTAACCAATAGAATGATACGATTGATCTAGTTCAAAGTATTAGCCTTATCAGTTAGTCCCTCTTGATTGGGTTCTAGAATGCTCGAGAGATACTTGATTAACTGCTATGTATAATGATGATAGGGCAGGGCAGTATTCGGCTTATACATTCTGTTGATGCTGTTTAAGCCCATTGACGATCAAGACGCTTAGGGCTTGTTTGCTCCCTATCATTAGGATATAATAGAATGAGGTCCCCAATCGAATTGCTCGGTTATGCTCGGGCTAATACTTGACTTCTCGGGAAGAGTGAGAAATGAATAAGTCCACGACCTACAATTGTGAGTCGTGGAGTTATTAGTCGAGTACGAGTCTATTGTGTGTTTCTCAAGTCTAATCGTAATACAAGACGAGTCCGTATAAATAGAGCGGTAGCCCGAATAGGCTCTGCATCTACACTGTGAGTATAGCACCGAGGTTCTGATGAATACGTTGGGCTGTCTCCCCCTTATTCATCGTATAGATATGTATGTTTGTTACTCCGTTGGCAATCAAATCAATGATTTGACTGCAAGTGTAGTTGATCATCGCTGTACGGAATGCCTCGGGGTTATACTTAAATTTATCGGCGATGTTGATGAATGAGGAAGGGAAGTTACTACCGGATAGGCCCCCGACCTTTTTTATTTGCTCGTAACTGACGATCGGCATAATCCCGGCAACGATAGGTATTGTTACGCCCGCATCTCGTAGACGATACATAAAGTTGTAGAAGATATTATTGTCAAAAAACATCTGACTCGTCAAGAAGTCTGCCCCAAAATCTTGCTTGAGTTTTAGGTACATAATATCCTCTTTTTTATCTCGACTCTCAACGTGTCCCTCTGGATAGCATGCCGCACCCACACAAAAGTTGGGTTCGTACTGCTTGATGAAGTGGATTAGTTCGCTAGCGTGATGAAAACTATTCTTACGCTGGCTCTCAGTCCCACTGACAAGATCGCCACGCAGTGCTAGTATATTCTCGATCCCTTTTTGCTTGAGATCATGCAGTATCGTAAGAGCCTCGTCGTCGTCTAGTGTCGCTCCGGTGAGGTGGGCTAGGGTCGTAATCCCCAAATTATTCTTTACAGTGTCTGCGACTTTTACTGTATTGTGGCTGGCTCCACCTGATGCACCGTAGGTAATAGATACAAAGGCGGGATTTAGTTCCGAAACAATCTTGGTCGCCTGCAAGACCGAGTCGAACGATGAGTCTTTTCGTGGGGGGAAAAATTCATACGATAGGTTTACCCGCTTATTGTTGAGAATATCTGTAATCTTCATACTATTGCTTCCTTGAAATACTTAATCTGGTATCTTCTTGCCTGCAAAGGTCTAGATTAAGCCTAAAGTGAGCAAGTATTCTGATAAAAAGAGGAATATATTCTGTTGGTGTTGGTTGTTCTCTGATTTAGTAGAATAGTATTGTTGTATTTTGTTGTTGTAGCAGAATGATTGAATATGCACAAACAAATACCCCCATAGGAAGAGGTTTCCTATGGGGGTACGTGTCTAGATTGCTAATGGAGCAACTGCTATTGATGGTTCTCGGGTAGAGCGAGATCAAATAATATCGGATTTTTGATCGTCTTGAGGCTAGACTGCGGAGTGGCATTGAGTTGCTCAAATACCACAATTTCGTTCTTGCCCTTCTTGAGCCATACCCCGGGTAAGAATAGAGTATGCTGGGGTCCTACGTGCCAATATCTCCCGAGGTTGTAGCCATTGACAAATACGATACCTTTGCCCCAAGTACGCATATCTATAAAGGTGTCCCCAACTTCATTGAGGTCGAAGGAGCCACGATATACTACGGGAGCATCTTTCAACTTGTTGCTACTCGCAATCGCAAGGGCAGACTTTTTGACCTCTGGCATCTTATCCATAGGGAGTTTGTAGTGTTGCCAACTGCCAGTAATCTCATTCCCGTTGATGGTTACAGGCTTAATGATCCCCTTGGTATTGTAGATGATGTCTGCACCATAGTTGATGCGTCCGAAGTTCTCTACAAGTATCTGCAAAGTCGCATTAAAGGGAATGTCTATCTCCATAGTGTACTTGTTGAAGACTCGGTTTAGTTCGCCCACTTTCTCCCCATCAACATATACGACTGCATAGTCACGAAGTCCCGATAGATCTAGTGTACCGCTTATGGGCTGATTGAATTTACGGGTATAGAGTACATATCCATAGCCTTGGTTCAACTGCTCAAACGTTAGTGGACGTTCGTCTTCGATAGCCTGTTGTTTTTGTGCTTCGTCCAGTATGTTGTACACGCTCTCAAGATTTATGTTGGGTATCTCGATCACTGGGATAGGCTTAGGAGGCTCGGGGATTTTGTAGTCTGCGTACTCTTTTATAGCCTTACGTATCGAGTCGTACTTAGCCGTTACCCAGCCTGCTTCTGATATAGGTGCCCCGTAATCATAACTAGTCAGGTCTGGCTGTAAGTCGTGCTTCTTATCGTAATTAGCACCAGAGGTGAAGCCGAAATTAGTACCACCGTGGGCCATGTAATAGTTAAACGAGACCTTTGCTTTGAGATACTTGCGCGTTTGATTAGCCACTTTCTCTGCACTGACTATAGGGAACGGCTCTGCCCAATGTGTTAGCCAGCCGGGATAGAACTCTGCAACCATGTATGGTCCTTTACCACCGTGGTACTGATTAACTGCTTTACGGAGCGTCTCGATATTGTCCTCTCCGTTTGCCGTTGGTAGAGCACCGGGCGTGGCTCCCCCCTCAAACAGCCAACTTCCATCAGATGTGAACGTAGGAGCATCAAAACCAGCATCTATAAGTTGCTGACGAATGGCAGCGTTATAGCGTCTATGCTCATCAAGTGGAATATCTTTGCGTTGGGCTACATACGAGCCAAACTCGTTCTCGACTTGGACCATAATGATGGGGCCACCTTTGGTAATCTGTAGATGGCCTACTTCTTGGGCTAGACGCTTGATGTACTTCTCGGTACGCTCAAGGAATGCTTTATTATCTCGTCTTATCTCTAGTCCCTCGATGTTTTGGAGCCACCAAGGGTAGCCACCAAATTCCCACTCAGCACAAGTATAAGGACCGGGACGCAAGATCACGTGCAAGCCTTCCTCTCCAGCAATTCTGATGTACTCCGCAAGGTTCTTATCGCCACTGAAGTCCCAAACATCGGGGGCTGTCTCGTGGGCATTCCAGAAGACATAAGTCGCAACAGCGTTAAGCCCCATACCTTTGAGCATACGCATTCTATGACGCCAATACTGGTGTGGAATACGTGCGTAGTGCATCTCGCCCGAGTATATCGGAGTCGCTGTACCACAGTAGACAAACTCGCCATTCTGAATAACAAACGTAGGCTTTTGGTTTATCTGTCTTTTCTTGCTTTGAGCATCTACTGCTCCAGCAAATAGTAGGGTCGAGGCGATTAGCCCGAGTGCTATTTTTTTCATGATAAAAAGAGTTTTTTTGTGAATTTGCACCAAAGATACAAAAACTTGTATGTTTTGTCTTGAATATCTGTCATATCAAGATTTTTATCTTGTAATTGACTGATAATTGGTACGCGGATTGGGCGTATTTGGCTAAATAAACGTATTGGACGCTATTTTGTCTAACTATAAGCGAAAGAATAACAATAACTAATTGGAAAGATTATGATGACAAAAAAGATTGCGTTCGTAACGCACCCACAAGAAACGCATTGGGTTGGTGATGGTTTCAGAGTACACAACTTTATCCCCTCGGTTCTTGGTATGTCTATGCAGGAGATGGATCCCTTTATTCTGCTCGACTACAACTCAAAGATGGAGGTTGTGCCAAGTGATGTCCCTCGAGGTGTAGGTGTACACCCACATCGTGGTTTCGAGACTGTGACGATCGCTTATTCGGGCGAAGTCGAGCATGGTGATAGTGCAGGACACGGCGGTATCATAGGGCAGGGTGATGTGCAGTGGATGACTGCGGCTAGTGGTGTATTGCATAAGGAGTTCTATGCCAAAGAATGGGCAAAGAAAGGTGGTACATTCCAGATGGTGCAGTTGTGGACCAATCTACCTGCAAAGGATAAGATGACAGCCCCAAAATATCAAAGTATCGAGAATGCCAAGATGAGCAAGCATCTTCTAGAGGACGGTAGCAGTTTTGTAGAGGTCATTGCGGGAGAGTATAAAGGTACTCAAGGCCCCGCCTCAACGCATACACCGATTGCGATGATGAATGCGAAGTTGCACAGTGGAGCAAAAGCGGACTTCAGTTTTCCTGCTCACTACAATACCTTGGCTTTGGTCGTACAAGGCTCTGCTCTTGTGAATGGTGTGGAGGTACCTACAGACAATATCGTGAAGTTTGAGAACGAAGGCGAAACCTTTATAATCGAAGCCACCTCTGATGATACGATTGTACTCGTGCTTAGCGGAGAGCCCATAGGCGAACCGATTGTATCGTATGGTCCCTTTGTAATGAATACGAAGCAAGAGATTATGCAGGCGATTGCCGATGTACAGCAGGGCAAGTTCGGGCATTTGGACTAAGGCTCTCCTCTCCCAAACAAACAGTTCACTTTTGATCAATCATCTACTCCTTTGGGGTAGATGATTTTTTATTGTTTCATCGTTGTCCTGTGCGTTGGATATTGTTGTTCCTTAGGGAATATTACTTTGCTGTGAGGTATGTGAATATCATCTGCTTGACTTGTATTTGGATTAGTCTTGAGTTTATTTTGGTTCCCTATCCCTAGTAATTGGAATAGGAGAAAATTTGAACTAGTACTTTCTTTTGCTCTTATTGGTATTCTTGGGGGTATGTACCACTTATGTCGAATGATTGTACTTGTAGAGTCTAGAGCGTGTACTATTGGGGGATACGTGACGAATTAGTACTTCGTGTATGGCCAATAGGAGCAGCGTATTGACAAAAAGGCAGTAACAGCCGTATTGGCACTAACTTTGTCCCTTGACCAAACAAAGCATAATAACTAAATTATAACTATATCATAATGAGTAGAAATGGAAAAATAGGGGTTACAAGTGAAAATATATTCCCCGTCATTAAGAAGTTTCTTTACAGCGAGCACGACATCTTCCTTCGTGAGTTGGTGAGTAATGCCGTTGATGCCAGTCAAAAGTTACGTACGCTTGCTAGTGCAGGCGAGTTTAAGGGTGAACTAGGCGATTTGGCTGTACGCATCTCTATCGACGAAACGGCAGGAACAATCACTATAAGCGACCGTGGTATCGGTATGACCGCAGAGGAAGTAGATAAGTATATCAATCAGATTGCTTTCTCGGGTGCAGAGGAGTTCCTTGATAAGTACAAAGACGACAAAGTGGCTATCATAGGACACTTCGGTCTTGGTTTTTACTCGTCCTTTATGGTTGCTAAGCGAGTGGATATCATTACGCAGAGTTATCGTGAAGGGGCTACGGCTGTTAAGTGGAGTTGTGATGGTTCGCCCGAGTACACGCTCGAGGAGACTACTCGTGCGGAGAGAGGTACAGACATTGTCCTACATATAGACGATGAGAGCAAGGAGTTCTTGGCGAAGGAACGTATACAATCACTATTGGATAAGTATTGCAAGTTCCTTACTATTCCTGTTATCTTCGGCAAGAAACAAGAATGGAAGGACGGATCGATGCAGGACACCGAGGAGGATAATCAAATAAATGATACTCACCCTGCTTGGACCAAGAAGCCCAGCGAACTAAAAGACGAGGACTACAAAACTTTTTATCGTCAACTCTACCCCAATCAGTTTGAGGAGCCTTTATTTTGGATACATCTCAACGTTGACTATCCATTTAATCTGACGGGTATTCTGTATTTCCCCAAGATTAAGAACCAAATGGAACTGCAACGTAATAAGATACAACTCTACTGCAATCAGGTTTTTGTGACAGAAGAGGTTGATGGTATCGTCCCTGAGTATCTAACGCTCTTGCACGGAGTGATCGATAGCCCAGATATTCCGTTGAATGTGTCACGTTCGTACTTGCAGAGCGATGCTCAAGTCAAGAAGATCAGCAATCACATTACAAAGAAAGTTGCCGATCGTCTAGATGAGATATTCCGCAATGATCGTCCCCTGTTTGAGGAGAAATGGGAGAGCCTCAAGATTTTTGTACAATATGGTATGTTGAGTGATGAGAAATTCTACGACAGAGCCCATAAGTTTGTCCTGCTTACAGATGTAGAGGGCAAGAAGTACACTATTGAGGAGTACAAGACGCTCATAACAAGCGAGCAAACCGACAAAGATGGTAACCTCGTAATCCTCTATGCCGACAACAAGGATCAACTATATAGCCATATCCAAAGAGCCAAAGATAAGGGCTACTCTGTGTTGTTGATGGACGGCCCTCTAGATGTACATACTGTATCTCAGTTTGAGCAAAAGTTGGAGAAGACACGCTTCGTACGTGTAGACTCAGAGTCTATCTCCAAGATTATAGCCAAAACAGAGCAAGCAGTCGTAAGTTTGAATGCGGACGAACAAGGCCGTCTCAAGGACATCTTTACAGGTCGTTTGCCCGAGGAGGATAAGCGTATGTACCACGTTGCGATAGAGGCTCTAGGTAGCGATGCCGATGCAGTACTGATAACGCAAGGCGAGTTTATGCGTCGTATGCAAGAAATGGCTCGAATGCAAGGTGGTGGAATGAGTTTCTATGGCGAGATGCCCGAGAGTTATAATGTGGTACTTAACTCCGATCACGAACTTGTGAAACGCGTTCTTACCGAAGAAGCAACAGCCATCGAGGGCGGATTGCAGGCGGTTCGCCAAGAACTAGCGAGCAAAACATCGGAACTAGCCGACCTTCGTAAGGCTCAAGAGGGCAAGAAGGACGAAGAGATCTCGACCTCGGAACGTGAAGTTATGGACACTTTGGCTCATAGACAAGCCGAACTGGAGGGGCAAATCCGCAATGAACTAAAAGCCTATGGTCAAGGAAATGATCTTGTAGGTCAACTCGTGGACTTGGCTCTACTTGGTAGTGGTCTACTTACTGGCGAAGCCTTAGCCAAATTTATACAGCGTAGCCAGCGTATGCTCTAAGCATTGAGATATTACAACAGCCCAAACAAAGGGCAAGTCCTCGACCGAGGACTTGCCCTTTGTTGTATATTAGCAGATACTCAAGGTGACTTATCTACGCTCAAGGTGAGCGAAGCGTAAGAGCAATTTCTTCTCCTCTCCACTATCAAAGAGGACTATTGCCTTAACATTGTCCCCTGTTCCCTCAAGACTCAAGATATTACCAATACCAAAAGTTTTATGCTCTACTTGATCGCCAACAGTAAATACCCCGATACGCTCGTGTGTTGGTTCGGCTTCGTATCGATCTCCACCGGCTCGACGCTCTAGGTGTATTTGTTTGGACCCAGATTTTGGCGTAGGCATAAAGTTCGCTTTGGGGAAACTCGAGGGTAATATACCATAACTATCCTTATCTCCATTATAATTGGAGCGTCGCTCCATCATATCGAAAGTATCCCTTGCTCCGGCACTATGTCTAAGTAGTTCCTTTGGTAGTTCCCTGAGGAAGCGGCTCGGGCGAGTCATCTCGGTACGTCCGTTGCGGAAACGTTCTCGTGCATAGGATAGGTGGCAACTCTTCTCCGCGCGTGTAATAGCAACATAAAGTAGACGGCGTTCTTCCTCAAGTTCTCTGTGTGTTTGGCACATGATAGATGGAAATAGTTGTTCCTCGAGCCCAACAATAAATACGTGGGGAAACTCTAGACCTTTGGACGCGTGAACTGTCATCAGTGTAACGCTCGGTATGGCTTTGTCGTCCCCCGCATCTTGATCGGTCAAGAGTGCGACCTCTCGTAGATAAGACAACAGGTTGGGCTTCTGCTCCTCTTCCTGCATATTGCGAGCGTACTCATCAATACTTACAAGAAACTCCTGTAAGTTATCTCTCCGACCTTTGCCTTCGAGTGAATTGTCGAGCATTAGTTCTGTTGGGATCCCAGAGGTATTTATTAGCCACTCTACGAGGGTATAGAAGTCCTCTTCCTCCTCACACTTTGCTCGCATACTCTCTAGCAGTGACACGAAGGCTTGCAACTTGGCAATAGTCCCTTTGTTTAGGTCTACCCCGTATGTTGTGGGGGATTGTATCACACGCGTAATACTTACGCCGTGAGCGAGGGACTGTTGTCGTAGTTTCTGTATGGTAGTATCTCCGATGCCTCGCTTAGGATAGTTGATGACACGTAGCATAGCCTCATCGTCTGTCTCATTGATCATAAGTCGGAGGTAAGCCATCACGTCCATAATCTCCTTATGGTCAAAGAATGATCGTCCGCCCCAAATACGGAAGGGGATACCCATAAGCCGGAGTTTCTGCTCCAGTAGACGACTCTGCTGGTTCGTGCGATAGAGGACTGCGAAATGGTCATAAGCGACACGCCGTTTCAGTCTAATGCTCTCGATGGTGCGTGCGACCCAATTGGCTTCACCCTCACCCGATAAGGCTTCATATAGTTCGATAGGCTCGCCGATCTCACCAAGAGAGAAGACATCTTTGTGTATTTGGTGCTCATTCCTTGCTATTAGGCACTTCGCTGCCTCTACAATGGTCTGCGATGAACGATAATTCTGCTCGAGAAAAAAGCGTTTAGCACCCTCGAATGTCTTTTGAAAAGAGAACATATTCTCTATATTCGCCCCTCGGAATGAATATATACTCTGTGCATCATCTCCTACTACAAAGAGTTTGCCCTTCTGTTGCATCAGCTGCTTTGCAATCATATATTGGGCAAAGTTGGTATCTTGATACTCGTCGATGAGCAGGTAGTCGATCTCGTCTTGCCATTGTTGTAAGACATCTTTATGATCTCGAAACAGAATGTTTGTCTGCATCAAGAGATCATCAAAATCCATAGCGTTGGCTTGTTTGAGTTCTTGTGTGTAGCGAGCATATATCTCCGCTGTACGTGGGATATTGGCTCTATCGTCTTGCTTCATCAGATCGGCGTTGGCTTTGTACGCCTCGGGAGTGATGAGTCTATTCTTAGCGTTGGAGATACGAGCGTGTATCGCGCTTGGTTTATATACTTTATCGTCGAGTGCTAGCAGTTTAATGATGTTCTTGACCTTGTTCTTGCTGTCGTTGCTATCGTAGATCGTGAAGCCTGATCTATACCCAAGGAGATCTGCATGTAGAGTCAGTATCCTTAGGAATATAGAGTGGAAAGTCCCCATACGTATATAGCGTGCCTGTCTACCTACAAGCACTTCCATACGCTGACGCATCTCTCTAGCCGCTTTATTGGTAAAGGTCAAAGCCATTAGGCGACGAGGATTGTAGCCCGAATGGATCAAATGCAGGAGTTTGTAGACAAGTACGCGGGTCTTACCACTACCAGCACCAGCCAGTACTAGTGCAGGGCCATCGTTGTACTCGACAGCAGCACGCTGTGCACTATTAAGGTCGTTGAGATATGACTTATCTGTTGATGTACTCATCTATTTTTTGTCGGAATAATTCTATGGCTTGTTTGTCCTCGAGTACTTGTGCCATAGCCTTGAATAGTTGTACAACTTTCTCCTCGGTACTAAACTGCTGTTGCAATTCGATACAATCGTTTGTCTCCCCATCAAATAGATGGGTTAGGAAGAATAGGACCCCGTCAATCTCTTTGGGGGCATTGCTCCCGTCATCAAGCAGTGGGAAGGAATGGCGGTATTGGTGCACGAAGCGATATAAAGGACCTAGTAAGAACGGACTTATATGTTGTAGCGTCGAGGACAATTGTATCGGACTAAGGTCTTGCATAGTCTCGATACGCATATATAAGTGGTCAATCGAGAGTTTTTTGATGGCTAGAGATAGTTTGTCCTTCCAGTCCCGCAGGCCTCTTGCATTATCTACCCATACAAAGCATACACTTGGATGTGCACTGTTTACCCGCTGCATAAAGGTCTCTGCAGTCATTATTTCGATAGGAAGTTGCTCAAAACGGCAGAGTTTTGACCATTGCTTTGCCTCGCACTCTGTATCTACAATGATATATCCGGGTCGTAGTTGCGTCTCGTTGGCATAGATCGCACGCATCAGAGCAGATACAAAGAGGATATATCCTTGGTGTTTAGGAGCGATAATGAGGGCATTCTCATGGAGGCAGAGTTGGTACAAGGCTCGCTCTTGTGCTTCTATCCCGGAGTAGGGAATTAGTTGCTCAGGGTAACGCTCTTTGAGCCGTTGCTGCCATGCTTTATGTGCGAGTTCGGCTTTAGCAAACTCAAATACATCTTCGTACACCCTAAAAGACGATGATATACTTGCTCCAGCATCTTCTAGATCTGCTAGTTCGGGGTACCTCTCGGGTGCAAGTGTCCCGTCCTCTTGGAAGTATCGCTTATATAATTGAGTGAAACGCTCCGTTTGATCTGTACCAACACGCATACGTATATGGCGACCGCCTTTGTAACTCACAAAGACAGAACTGTACGGAGCATTATATTCACGACCCGACCAAGGGTAGCCCTCGACTTCTTGTTGTAGTTTGAGGCTTACTGCTTCTAGGTGTTTGCAGGTGCCGAGTGCGTTGGTGCGGAAGTCTAGACAAGAGCAATAGTTACGCTCACTACACACACCACGGAAGGCGACCTTGTAGCGTCCTCCTATACCACGAGAAGATACTAGATAATCACCCCATATACGGTTATCATCGAGATGCTCGACATCAAAGTCCGATTCGATTGCTTGCTCTCTGCGTAATGCTATTTGCCACTCTTCTACGGTCATACCCTCGGGGCATGACTTATTAGACAGGCGGTTGGGTAACTTAGACATAAAGATTACTTTTTTGATGATTGAGCCTTAAACTCGCTCTTGAGGAACGGAGCAGTAGGGCTATTCTTAATTTTAACCAATCCCTCGGGCGTCCCTTGATAGACCAAAGTGCCACCATCACGCCCTCCCTCGGGGCCGATCTCTATAAGGTAGTCGGCACACTTAATAACATCGAGGTTATGCTCTATTATCACAACGGTATTGCCTCGCTCGACAAGGTGCTGCAAGATACCAAGCAGAATGCGTATATCCTCAAAATGAAGACCCGTCGTTGGCTCGTCAAGGATATAGATTGTATTGCCTGTATCTCTTTTGGCAAGTTCACTAGCCAGTTTGATGCGTTGGCTCTCCCCTCCCGATAGAGTGGTCGATGATTGCCCTAGTTTGATATAACCTAAGCCGACCTCTTGTAGTACGTGTAATTTCTTATATATATGCGGGATATTCTCAAAGAACTCTGCTGCTTGGTTAATTGTCATATCCAAGACATCTGCAATACTCTTCCCCTTGAAACGAACCTCAAGAGTCTCCCGATTGTAGCGTTTACCGTGGCACATCTCGCAAGGAGCGAAGACGTCGGGTAGGAAGTTCATCTCGATTGTTTTATATCCGTTGCCTTTGCAAGTCTCACAGCGTCCTCCCGATACATTGAAACTAAAGCGTCCCGGTTTATAACCACGCATACGGCTCTCCGCTAGACCGACGAATAGGCTCCGAATGTCGGTGAATACTCCCGTATAAGTCGCGGGGTTACTACGCGGTGTGCGTCCGATAGGGCTTTGATCTACGGCCACGACCTTGTCGATATACTCAAGCCCCTCAATACGCTCGTGCTCTAGTGGAGCCTCATCACTGCGATACAACTTTTGGCTAAGGGCAGGATATAGTGTTTGATTGATCAGCGTACTCTTACCACTGCCCGATACCCCTACGATACAAGTGAGTGTGCCTAGTGGTATCTCTGCATCAACAGAGCGTAGGTTGTTGCCTTTGGCTCCAATAATACGGATCTTCTTGCCATTACCTTGTCGTCGCTCTTGTGGTATCTCTATCTTGATGTCCCCATTGATATAGCGTGCTGTCGTACTATTACTCTGCATCATCTCAGTAGGACTTCCCATAAAAACAACCTCTCCACCGAAGCGTCCAGCACGAGGACCCATATCTATAATATGGTCCGCCTCCAGCATCATATCCTTATCATGCTCTACGACTATTACTGTATTGCCTAGGTCGCGTAGTTTCTTGAGGGAGTCTATAAGACGCATATTGTCCCTTTGGTGTAGTCCGATGCTCGGCTCGTCTAGGATATACAAGACCTCTACAAGTTGTGTTCCTATCTGTGTGGCTAGTCGTATACGCTGGCTCTCTCCGCCCGAGAGGGTCGCTGCACTACGACTCATTGAGAGATAGCCTAGACCAACATCAAGCAAGAACGATAAACGCTTGCGTATCTCTTTGAGAATTTCCGTTGCGATAGCCTGTTGTTGGGGGCTAAGGCGTTTCTCAATGTCGTCTAGCCATACGATTAGATTTCGCAGTTCCATAGCACCGACCTCTCCTATGTTCTTGTTGTCGATATAGTAGTGTAGTGCTTCTTTGTTGAGTCGCATACCTTGACACTCGGGACACTGCTCGCTCCTCATAAACTGTCTAGCCCACTTCTCGGCATTGTATTCCCATTCCTCGCCACTGAGTGCTGGTAGGTGCTCTGCCAAGCCATTGTAGTGGGTGTAGATTTTCTTGGTACTGCTGTACTGCTGTACCTCTACAAGCAACTCTTCCTCCGAGCCATAGAGCAACTCCTCAACTAATCCCTCGGGGAGTAGATCTATCGGGGTGTTTATGCTGATCTCGTGCTTGGCGAATAGTGCTTCTATTTGTTGGCCCAAGAGGTTCTTCTTAAGTTTGCCGATTGGTACAATTCCACCTTTGGCAACACTTAGGCTAGGGTCTGTGATGACGGCATCTCGGTTGATAATGTTTACCTCACCAAGTCCTCGGCAGTGCGAGCAGTAGCCATTGGGCGAATTGAATGAGAAGTTGTGTGGTGCTGGTTCGTTGTACGCCAATCCGGTCACAGGACACATCAAGTTACGGCTGTAATGAGTGATTGCACCACTCTCTACGTCCATAATCATCATTGCACCCTTGCCCTCACGCATAGCCAAATTGATACTTGAGGCAATACGTTCTCTATTCTCCTCGCTTATGATGAGTTTGTCGGTTTGTACCTCTACGCTGTGCAGTTTGTAGCGGTCCAACTTCATACCATAGCCGATCTCTCGTAGTTCGCCATCAACGCGAACGTTTAGGTATCCCTTCTTGCGTAGATACTCAAATAGTTCTTTGTAGTGACCTTTACGTTGCTTTACCACTGGGGCTAGCACGTAGACGCGTTTATTGTGAAAACGCTCAAAGAGCAGGTTTATCATCTCCGTCTCGCTATATCGCACCATAGGCTCTCCCGATAGGTAGGATACAGCCTGCCCTGCACGAGCGTAGAGCAAGCGGAAGAAGTCGTAGATCTCGGTAACAGTACCTACTGTCGATCGTGGATTTCGGTTTGTCGTCTTTTGGTCTATCGAGATAACGGGACCTAAGCCTCGTATGTCCTCAACATCTGGTCGCTCCATACCGCCACCGAGGAAGCCACGAGCGTATGCACTGAAGGTTTCGATATAACGCCTTTGTCCCTCGGCAAAGATCGTATCAAAGGCTAGTGAACTTTTACCACTACCGCTAAGTCCTGTTAGTACAGTGAGCGAATAGCGGGGTATATAGGCATCTATGTTTTTGAGATTGTGCACCTTGGCACCGGTAATCTCCAAATTTTGCATCGTAATAGGATATACATTAAGTAAAAACATACAAAGATAATACTTTATCCTCGAGCCACTATTGTGCGTACATAGAGAGCAGTGATGATATGCCTTGTTCTCGCCTTGTTAGTAGGTGCTGGGCTTTCTCGGCTTAGGCTAGGATCTTTTATCTTTGACAGAGGTTGTTACGACTAGTGGAGTAGGTGGTGGGATATAAAAGAAGTTCTGCCAACTGTGGGATAAATTACCACGGGCAGAACTTCAGCACAATGATAGATTAGATGCTTATGTTGCGGTCTACTAGAGGAGCGTCACCGCTGTACCAATAAAACTCGGCACTTATACTAGTACAAGCAATATGCTTAACTACTTAATCCTCCTCATTTATTCGGATAAAAGTCGGGCTTATATCTCTAGTGTCTTACTGGTCGAGTTGATGATCACGGGGACGCTTTTGAGTGTCGTATCAATGCGTACACGCGTCCAAGTCTCTTTGTCTTTGTAGCCGTTGGGCAGAGTAAAGCGAATGATCATCGTATTATCATCATCTTCAAGCGAGATGCTTATATCCGTCGTGGTCCCATTAAGATCGGGATTGAGTCTATGCTCTAGTATTTTCTCTGTCATTTTCCCGTCCTTGAGGTTCACTTCCCAACGTCCTTGTGTGTTCCCTGATAGTTTACTCTGCCTTTGGATTATGTTGAGGAATGAGCCATCGGCATTGAGGAGTTTGAATTGACCTATATGCATGGGCTTGAGTTCGGCTTTCTCCTCGAGCGTCTTTTCGTCTACTTTCTTAATCGGCATAAATCCAACACGTTGCCATAAGCCTGTGAGGCGTAGGCGATCAAGCGAACTAGTCTTGATCTCAACAACTTTATCCGCCTTCTTCTGCTTGTTGTCTTGCTGTGCGTTGGTAGATATGGGGGCACTAGTTATCAGTGCTAAGCCACTGCATAATAGTAGCCTTACGATGTTTGATCTCATGATTATGATTGTTTTAATGAGTAGTGATAGCCCCGTAACCGTATGTTACGGGGCTATCGTATTGTTGATGCCGACTAGGCTAGGCGACGAGAGCCGTCCGAGATCACCACGTCGTAGAACTTTGGTTCGCGTCCGTATTTCGCTACATAGCGTTGTTGTACCTCTTTCTTGAAACTATCGTATAGTTCCTCCTTGACGAGGTTGATCGTACAACCACCGAAGCCGCCACCCATAACACGACTACCCGTTACGCCCAACTCCTTGGCGAGGTCGTTTAGGAAGTCTAATTCCTCACAACTAACCTCATAGAGTTTGCTCATACCATAGTGCGTCTGGTACATACGATCGCCTACGGTCTCGTAGTCACCACGTTCGAGGGCCGCACATACATCGAGGACACGTTGTACCTCACCGATGACGTACTCTGCACGCATATAATCCTCGGCTGTGATCTCATCTTTTACCTCGTTGAGCCAATCCATAGAAGCGTCGCGGAGGAATTGTACCTCGGGGTGACGCTTTGCGATCGCAGCAACGGCTCTCTCGCAACTCTCGCGACGTTTGTTATATGCCGATGACGCCAACTCGTGCTTAACGACAGAGTCCACTAGGAGCAAGCGATAGCCTACGGGCTTGAAGGGGAAGTATTCATACTCTAGGCTCTTACAGTCTAGACGAATGAGATGCCCCTCTTTACCAAATACAGAGGCGAATTGGTCCATAATACCGCACTTAACGCCTACGTAGTTGTGCTCTGTTGCTTGACCAATTTTTGCGAGTTCGAACTTATCAATGCCAAGGCTAAACAATTCGTTTAGGGCAAAAGCAAAAGTACTCTCCAAGGCTGCACTCGAACTCATACCAGCACCCAATGGGACGTCCCCGGCAAATACAGTATCAAAACCACCTATCTTGTACCCGCGCTTCTGTATCTCTCTAGCGACACCGAAGACGTAACGAGCCCAACTAGCTTCGGGTGCATCTGCTTCGTCAAGACCAAACTCAGCACTCTCGCCTAGGTCTAGAGCATAAGCACGTATCTTGTCTGTACCATTAAGGCGTATCTCGGCTACCATCGCCTTGTCCACTGCTCCGGGAAAGACAAAAGCACCATTATAGTCGGTATGCTCCCCGATCAGGTTGATACGCCCCGGCGAGGTGAAGAGTGCTCCCGACTCACCATATAACTCTGCAAATTTCTTACGAATGTTCTCTGTATTCATAATGATATAGTCGATTGTTTATGAGGAACGGTCGAGGCGAGGCTTATGATCTCGCCCCGACCGCTACTAGATTATAATGTTGTGATAGGGATTAAACTATGGTAGTTGCTTTACCTTATAACCCACGAGGGCATAGTAGAGGAGGTACGCCTCACCGATGATCACGATGAGCCAAGTCCATTGCCATGCTCCGAGTGTATCTGCAAGCACACCTTGCAAGAAGGGAAGTATGGCTCCTCCGACAACACCGATCATAAGAGCACCCGAACCAGCAGACGTGTACTTCCCTAACTTCTCGATTGCTAATGCAAATATAGCCCCCCACATAATTGAGTGGAAAAGCCCAGCACCTACAAAGATCCAAGGGTTATCAAGTAACATACCTGCCGTCACAAGTAGACCAGCACCGATAGAGGTCACAGCCAACTGTGTGTTTGCACTGATCTTGCTGAGGAAACTACCACATAGACGACCCACGAGCATACCGCCCCAATAGAGCGATGCCATAGTAGCGGCTGTCCCAGACTTAAATCCAAGATCCTGTGCGTACAAGTTGATGTTGGCTCCTACAGCGACCTCCACGCCCACATACATAAAGATAGCGATAACGCCTAGTGCTAGGTGAGAGAAACTCCACACGCTCTTCTCTAGGATCTCGCCCTCCTTCTTCTCTGCTGCAGCGATAGAGGGGAGCGTCACTTGGCTAAGAGCAACGATGATGATCCCCACAAGACCGATAAGCACCAAGAAGGGGATATAGAGTGATGTAAGACTGATGTCAAGACCACTCTTACCAGCGAAGATAACGTTCGCTACAAGGAGAGGGCCGATCGTGGTCATCATAGAGTTACCAGAGCCAGCGATCGAACTACGTGTTACCGCAGTAGTCCCGTTTACGCTACACGCCGCGATATACGGATTGATAACAGCCTGCAAGAATGTTAGTGCCGCACCTGCTACAAAGGCTGCCAAGAGGAATATCCAATATGCCACGGGGATAACTGTATCTTTTGTGTAGAGCAGGCTCTTAAATTCGCCAGTCTTCTCTACCACGCTCACCGAGAAGTTACCCGTAGTATTGGCTAGATCTTGCATTGCAGCAACGCCAGCCTCCTTTTGAGCGAGGATAGCCTTTGCCTCGTTGATCGCGTTTTGGAAATTGGGCAAATCTTGCGTCTCAAAGATATAAGCCGACAGTTCGTACAAGCCAAAGGCACCGATCAGAATGATAAGCCCGAGCGTAAGTGTCTTTTTGTAGCCGTTGTTCTCTATATACTTGGCACTAGGTGTACCCATTACGAGGTAAGCCAAGAAGAATGAGAAGGTCAGGGCGGTCGTAAGAATGTTGGTAATCTTACCACCCATAAGGAGGTAAGCCGCCTGCATAGGCCCTTGGAACTGCTGGTTGAGGTTCGTAATTAACCCCACAAGAGACATCAGCACCACCATAATAATGAATGGCACCAAATAACTCTGCGTTTGTTTTGTTTGTGTCATTATAGTTTTTTGTTAGTTATTTGTTTGCTTGCGTTATTTGAAGGCAAAGACCGTCGTAGAGGTAAATACCTCCCCTACATCGAGTCGTGTCGTCGGGTAATCTACACGATTGGGGCTATCGGGATAGTGCTGCGTCTCTAGACAAAAGGCAGAGCGTGCAGGATATTTAGCACCATGCTTACCACGCATATTACCACTCATCCAATTGCCTGTATAGAGTTGCACCCCGGGCTGATCGGTGTAGACCTCCATCGTAATACCTGTCTTGGGTGACGAAGCACGTGCAGCAAGCCCAAGTTTCCCGATCGGCTTGGAGAGAATGAAGGTATGGTCGTAGCCTCGAGCCCATACAAGTTGGTCAATCTCTGTGTCGATACGCTCGCCGATGAGGTGAGGCGTACGGAAATCAAAGGCTGTACCCTCGACAGCCTCCGCTTGTCCGTAGGGAATGGCTGTGTCATCGGTGGGCAGATAGGTATCTGCAAATATCTCTAGTGTATGATCGTGTACGCTCGCGTCACCATCACCCGAGAGGTTGAAATATGCATGATTGGTCAGGTTGAGTATAGTCGCCTTGTCTGTCGTGGCTTTGTAGTCGATGCATAGTTCGTTATCATCGGTAAGGGTGTACTTGACCTCCACCGAGAGATTACCGGGATAACCCTCCTCACCATCGGGAGAGAGGTAGGCGAATACTACGTGTTGCGTCCCCTGCTCTACGATGTCCCAAACGACCGAATTGAAACCCTTGAGCCCCCCGTGTAGTGCGTTGGGACCGTTGTTTATGGCGAGTTGGTACTCTACACCATCAAGACTAAACTTACCCTTAGCAATACGATTGGCATATCGACCGCAGATAGCACCGAAATAAGCCTCCTCGCTGGCTAGATAATCGGCAGTAGAGTCGTGCCCGATCACTACGTCGGTAAAGCCGTTTTTGCTGGGTACGACGAGCGAAACAAGTTTGGCTCCTTGGTTGATAAAGTGTGCCTCGGCACCGTGCTTATTCACGAGTGATACTAGACCAATGCTTTTGCCCTCTAGTGTAGCAACAAAGGCCTCGGGGTTTAATTTTGCTTTGTTCCCTATCATAATTACAGAGTAAGTTTAATATGAATACTATCTTTTGCTGGTGTTAAGCCTATCAAAAGCCTCTCAAATATACGAAGATTTCCCAACTAGGCAAATTTACGCCCTTAACACGAGTTCCCGACCTATGGCTCGCAAGCATTTGCTTGACGAATAGGACTAGCCTCAAGGCTGTACTAGATACACCGCAATCTTGATCTAGTAGCCACTCCATATTTATCTAGATGTTTTCTCAAAATGATCTAGATAAATTGCCCAAAATATCTAGATAAATCGAAGAAAAGTTGTAGAAGAAATCTAGGCTTGTACTAGTTCGCTTTTTTGCCGTGGCTATATGCCGAGGGTGAGCGAACTTGCTGTGCTTGTCGCTCGTGTAGGCTAGGAGCCTCTGCCGTACTGCCTCGTTGCTGGCTCGGGTCGTGCTGGCTCGGGCTTGTCTGCTGTTTGCTTCTGCTCTCGGGACTAAATAGCCGTACGGGCTATTCGCTTACTTTTGAGGCTCGTGACTAATGCTTGTTGCTGGATCTGTTATCGCTCCCTCTCTCTTGTCGGGGGCGGATTGGCTTGTGTCGGTATATGTATATAGACTTCGGCTTAATAGATGGTGGCTGTGCCTCTAGTGGCACGGGGGCTTTGTTGGGGTCGAATGGCTCTGCTAATCCTCGTATCTCTTGCCTTGTGTAGGTTTGCCTCTGCGAACGAACAAAATAAGCGGGTATCCGAATTACGGATACCCGCTTTGTTGTTTCTAGTCCCCCAATGGCGACCACTTACAACTGATAGTCCTATCGCTTTTCGATGGAATGTGTTGTTTCTAGTCACCCAATGGTGACCACTTACAACTGGCAACTTTCGCTCTGTGCCTACCTCTTTGTTGTTTCTAGTCACCCAATGGCGACCACTTACAACCAGTTGAACGTAATATGGATCAACCTACATGTTGTTTCTAGTCCCCCCAATGGCGACCACTTACAACTAATAGAAAGTGTATTTGAAAGACCTGACAGTTGTTTCTAGTCACCAAATGGCGACCACTTACAACTGGTGATGGGGAATTAATAACAGATCACTAGTTGTTTCTAGTCACCCAATGGCGACCACTTACAACTTTAACAAAATTCTTATCTGCTGGCAATGGGTTGTTTCTAATCACCAAATGGCGACCACTTGCAACAGTTTTGCCGATATGATAGAGAAATCTTGGGTTGTTTCTAGTCATCAAATGGTAACCACTTACAACATAATGACTTCTCTAGTAAGAGGAAGTACGTTGTTTCTAGTCACCAAATGGCGACCACTTACAACACCATTATGTACTACGAGGTAAAAACGAAAGTTGTTTCTAGTCACCAAATGGCGACTAGTATGAGTCTGCGAATGCTGAACCTATTCGGCTTGCTTGGGCTTCCATATCTTCGCGAGGTTTGTATTGGCGAGGACATCATTCAATAAGCCACGTTTCAATAAATCTATTGTAAGTTTCTCAATTTTTGTTTCGTAGAGTTCATTGGGTACACCAAAGTGGCAGGCGGTATTACGGTCATTGGAGTCTACTAATTGTTGGAGTTTTTCTATCTCCCAGTAAGTTATTCTATTAGGTTTTTTATTGCTTGTTTTGTCATTTGGCTTAATACGTATTTTGTCTATTTCTATAAAGTATCGCTCCAACTCCATATAGATCGCTAGGAATTTACGGGACTCGAGGAGAATATCTGTTTGTACTTTCTCAAAGTCGTTTAGTGTAATCTTCCGCTTTTTATCGAACCGCTCTGCAATCTGCTTTATACTATCTCTCTCCTTCGCCTGCTTGAGGTATTGGGGTACTTTACTTAGGTAGTTGTTTTTTTTCGGTTTCCCCTCGCTATTGTAATAAAGGTGTTTGGCTATTCCTACAAAGCGTTCTATTTGCTTGAAGGGTACAAGCATTGTGTACTGACTATTCTCCTCGGTTTGCTCAATGGTAAAGGGGCATTCGCTAGTCAGTATCTCACGGATATTGTACTTGATCTTCTGGGGATCTACACCATTCTCGGTGAAATAACGTATGGCTATCTCGTACAGCAAGCAGTCCTCCAAGCGATACGACTTGAGGGCATTGTACATAGTGCGAGCCTTTTGTTGATCCTTGTTGGGACACTTAGAGCCTAGGTAATAATCATCAATCAGATAGACGCGATTGCATAGTGCAGGCAGGGTGAGCATATCCACAGAGCCTGTGTCGTGGGTACAGCCCTCGCTCGTAGGTGTAACCTCGCTTGTGCTTGACGGCTCGTCTGCCCTGCCTTGGCTTGCTCGCATGGCACGCTCCGACATAGCCTTGGCATTCACTACTAGTTGCCCTTGGACTTTGAGGAAGTTGCGAAAGTGCGACAGATTGATATATACGATCTTGTCGCCCCCAAGATTGATGTACTTCTCCAAGTTATACTTGTCGGGAGTGATAGGCTCCTCTCCTTGCTGATCTATCCAAGCCTTAAACTTCTCTTTGGTCGTGTCGTAATAGGCATCGAGTGATATCCCCTTATCAAATAGTTGTTGGAACTCACTGCACTGCATAAAGCCCTTCTCTGTAAGTAAAGCACGCAGGCACTCTTTGTATTGAGGGACAGCATCCATCGCAAACAAGAAGCGACAGAAATCGTTATACTCATCACGTGTAATATGGAAATGCTTGTGATGACCTGCTTGAGCCGAGACCTGCCTCTTGTAGATCTCTTTGAAGTACATAATATGCCACGCCTTACGCACGAACTGAAGTTTGAACTGCTTCCCCTTATTCTTACGAATGAAGTTGTTATACGCTACGGGAGATACATTCTTTTTGTCCGTACATTGTTGTTGGTACCTCTTCTCCTGCTCCTCGGCATCTAGGAGTATCTTGTGGTAGGCTCCGCTTGATCGTGTTAGGGGGGGGTCGGCAAACTGCTTCTTGATGGCTCGGTGCGGTAGTAGTTGTCGCATCAAGGGCAGTTGCTCTTTGTCCTTCTGCTTGAAAGCATCGCGTACTCTAGCATAATCCTCCTGATAAGCCGAGCGAAGGTATAGGTCGAGGAGGTTCTCGCTCGAGCCTTTAGCCTTGGGGGCTTGCTCTTGATCGTTTGTGCCTCCTGTGTGGCTCGATCCACTGTTTGGGTTTTGCCCTTGTGTATTGGCTTGGCTTTGGTTGTGCGTTTCGCCTCCTCTATGCTCTTGTGTGGTGCGAAATAAGGCATCTTGCAGTATATAGACGAGTAGGGGACGCTGTATCGAGATAATCGTGCCACTTGCTCTATGTCTGTAATTAGGTTGGGCTGGATCGGGCTTGTCTGCGATCGCCTCTTGGAGAGCCTTCGATTGTTGCTCTGTGTCTGTGGTGTGGGTATAGGTGTCTACCTCGGGCTGTGTACGCTTGGGCTGGAGTATTACTTGGAAGGCATTATTCTCCACAACAAAGGGCGTGTCCCAGTCGGGGTATCGCTCTTGATGCTCTCGGTATGTGCAGTAATGTGTGAGTTTGCCTCGGTGAAACTTGAGGGCGTCGTACTCTTGTTTGCTCAAATTCTTGATGGCACTATTCTCGAGTGCCTCTTGCTCTTGCTCGAGGTATGCCGTTTGCTCATCAGTCGTATAGAACTGATACATCTTAAACTCGGCATCTTCGCCGAAGTAGTTCGTCTCAGCCAAATAGCGTATCGCCATCTCCATAAATCGGTCTTGGTTGCGACCGTAGGAGGTGTAGAATGTTTTGTCTTGGACTCTGCTCTTTACTATCTCGACATCGCTGTTGGTCGCTAGAGTTTTCTCCCAGTTATTGAATTGCTCACGCACTTCTTTGCTTATACCTATCCATTGCAACTTCCATTGCTCAAAATATACCCTTAGTTTCTTGTCTTTAGCAAAGTAAGTCTTGGTAACGTAGCGAAGAGTGAAGAGTTTGAACGGATCGTTTTTGTATTCTTGGGGGTCAAACTTGCCTTGCTTAACCTTATCGTAGAGGTGCTTGACCGCTCGATGCTTGGTAAGTAATACTTCATATCGTTCGTTTAGGGCTTCATTGTTTCCCTTATTGAAGATATGCTCCCATGCGTAGTCACGAAATGTCGTGTCCTTTACCATATCGGGGAAAAGACGCTCTATCTCGAGGAACTCGATATTCCGCTTTAGTTGCTCGGCGATACCGATCTCTTGGCTACTATCTAGGTCAAGAGATTTATTCCACTCTATTGGGTATTTACCGAGGTACTGGATAATGTCACGAGCGTTGATAAGTTGACGCTCCTCGTTGTTATAGTCTTGACTGCTCCTCTTTTTGGCAAAGAAGGTCATAATATCACGTTTATAACGCATCTCCTCCCCATCGGTTTTCTTGTATCCACTGATGGCGGAGATGAGTTGCACAGCCTCGTCTTTGTATAGGAACATAGACAGCAAGAATAGCGAACCCGTAAAAGACAGATAAGTACCTTTACCAATGGTCATAATCTTGTGTTTCTCGGGTAATTCCCAATCTATATCCTCACTAACCTCTACGAATAGTAGGCTGTCGATGCACTTGTCAATAGATTGCTCTATAAAGGCTTGGCGTAATTGCTGGTTAGGGTCGGCTACCTCGTTTGCTTTATCACTCGGCTCTTGTTCTACTGCTTGCTTAGGCTTGGGGTAGAACATATCCGCGAGGAATGTGCTATACGCACGTCGAAACTCTTCCGACTTTAGATGCTGAGCGTACTTGTCCCTTAGTGCCGTATCATAGTCTTCGGAGGTGTAAAGACCTGCTTCACCCTTACTGCCAAGTGCTTCGCGAGCCTCTTGCTTCCACTTATCCCACAACTTTTGGCTATCAATGAATGTCATCGTAGTAGCCATTCTGAGAGCATCTTTCAGAAACAGCCCCACGGGAGAAGACTTGTCTATTTGAGAGTAATCAAAAGTATGTACGTAATGACTATTGAGATTGCGTAGATGTGATATATAAGCCTCTAGATTTTTTCCACGATCCTCTAGATCCTTGTCACGATCCTTTGTATCTTCATTCAATGCAAACTGCTCAACGAGCAAAGACTGATAGTCTCCATAACAATGTTTCTTTTCTTGCTCGTCATAATAACGCCGAAAGATGATGTCGGAGGACACAGGTAGGCTTTTGAAGCAATGCCCGACTGCGAAGTAGTGGAGTCGCCACCTTAAATTGGTTGTATTACGACTGATGTAGTACCAGTTGCTAATACTTTTCTCTGCTAGAGAGGTTATGTCGCACTTGTTGTCGAAGATACGTTGAAAGTCTGCTCTCACGCTTGTTTCTGTTCGTTCGTTGCTCATGGTAGTTTGATGAGGATTAGGGTAGCAGTAGCAAAAGCCACTGATACTATGAATAGGCGAAGGCTCAATCTAAAGAGTTGGTACTTGCGGGCGGTTGATCTTGCAGTGTCGATAATGTTATTAATTCTTTGCTTTTGGTAGTTGTCAAACTGATAGCCCTCTATTCCCTCCGATATACTAGCCATAAGTTGTTCCTTTGTATAGTGTGCTAGGCTTTCGCTACGGAAGAGTATGCCTCGTGGTGAAGTAACTCGTATTCGTTTGAGGGGAGAGGATCTTGGATAAACAGCCCAAAGGCTAGAGCATAGAGCCATAATCCAAGAGGCGAAAGTGATAATTGCCCCAATTGTGACGCAAAGACACTTGGGGGCTATTATTTGGTTGAGCGTGTCTTGGGAGATCAAACTGGCGATACTGCCTAGTATCGCCAAGCACAAACCAATGAATACTCCGTGCTTAGCCTCTACAAACAGAAGCGAGTGCTGTGTGTAGTCCACCAAGTCGTTGATTACGACTGTTTATTGTTCCGAACCGATCCATAACATCTAGGTATAATATGTTGGGTTAATCTAGTGCGTTGAGCCTCAAGACAAAGATAAACGTTTTTCCCAATCCAAATACTACGACCTCGCCAAATATCACACTACGCCTTCGCCTAGTATCAAAGTGTTTAGCACTCTCCCCTCAAGAGCCGATCGGGTAGAGTAGTCGGCTCTGATATTGTCGGGTCGGCTGTGCGTTTCATTCGATAGAGCGTGATAAATCTAATGGAACAGGCTTAAGTAAGTTCCTTTTTGCATTTGCGAATTATCTCTTTGCTCAACTTGTTCCTAGTGTGTATGCTCTTTATATTTGATAAGTGGATATTCACTTTTTTTATGTAACTTTGTATCGTTGATGTGGTAGTCAGCCACACTTCAATTTGATAAAAGATATATCAGTTATTAATTAATAAACTAAAACGAAACAATGATTAAAGTAGGTATCAACGGATTCGGTCGTATCGGCCGCTTCGTGTTCCGTGCTGCTCAGGAACGTAACGACATCCAAATCGTAGGTATCAACGACCTTCTAGATGTTGACTACATGGCTTATATGCTTAAGTATGACACTATGCATGGTCAGTTTAAGGGTACTGTAGAGGTAAAGGATGGTAACCTTGTAGTAAATGGTAACGTAATCCGTGTAACTGCTGAGAAGAACCCAGCAGACCTTAAGTGGGATGCTATTGGTGCAGAGTACGTAGTGGAGTCTACAGGTCTATTCCTATCAAAGGATAAGGCAGAGCTTCACCTACAGGCTGGTGCTAAGTATGTGGTAATGTCTGCTCCTAGTAAGGACGACACGCCAATGTTTGTATGTGGTGTAAACACAGACAAGTATGTAAAGGGTACTCAGATCGTATCTAACGCTTCTTGTACTACTAACTGTCTTGCTCCTATCGCTAAGGTGCTTAACGACAACTGGGGTATCACTGACGGTCTTATGACAACTGTACACGCTACAACGGCTACACAGAAGACTGTAGACGGTCCATCTGCTAAGGACTGGCGTGGTGGTCGTGCTGCTGCTGGTAACATCATTCCTTCTAGCACTGGTGCTGCAAAGGCTGTAGGTAAGGTTATTCCCGAACTTAATGGCAAACTAACAGGTATGTCATTCCGCGTTCCTACGCTTGATGTATCAGTAGTAGACCTTACTGTAAACCTTGCTAAGCCTGCTAAGTACGCTGAGATCTGCGAAGCAATGAAGAAGGCTAGCGAAAACGAACTAAAGGGTATCCTTGGTTATACAGAGGACGAAGTTGTATCTAGCGACTTCCTTGGTGATGCTCGTACTTCTGTATTCGATGCTAAGGCTGGTATCGCTCTTACAGATACGTTCGTAAAGGTTGTTTCTTGGTACGACAACGAAATCGGTTACTCAAACAAGGTGCTTGACCTTGTTGCTCACATGGCAAAGGTTAATGCATAGTATTGACCGAGTCTAGAGTAATCAACTAGAAACACAGCAGGCTATCCACTCACAAGTGGATAGCCTGCTGTGTTTTTGTATTTGTGGAGTAGCCTTGTATCGCTTCTAGGGATTACTGTTTGAGTGTTGTAGAATGCCTTAGGTGTTGGCTTAACCTCTAGCCTTGATTTACAAGCAAGTTATCTCCTCTAGGAGTAATGCATATAGGCTTGAGTGTGAATGCTATTGCTCGTATTCGGTTGTGGGGAGAAGTAGATTGATTACTCGTCCTTTGGAACATTGAGAGGGCTATGTGTCAAGGCGTGGCGGATAAAAATCAGGTCTTGACGCATAAAAATCAAGACTTGACGGATAAGCGTCAAACCTTGATTTAGAGATCGCTTTAGTTGGAGAGATGTCGAGATCTAATAGCATACAACTGAGATGCGTGCTTGTGTAATAACCTTTGCGATCATTAGTGTCCTAAAAGCTGATTGGAGTTAAAAGACAAGGAGAGGCACTGGGAAGTGCCTCTCCTTGCTTACATTATCAGAGACGCTAAGGTAAATTATCGTACCTTTAGCCTATTCAACAAAAAAAACTCTGATGAGTA
>JBHAFI010000074.1:0-3421 GCA_041856045.1 Porphyromonas sp.
CCGTGAATATGTATCCCGAGTCACAGAGGTTACTACGTCTGTACGGCAGACTACGAGTGTGGCAGATGGAGCGTTTGGCTAGGCGTTATGATCGCTTCGTTATCCTTACAGAGGAAGAGCGTCCACTATGGCGAGGGATCAAGAGTGTTGTTACCATTCCTAACCCTAGATCTTATGCCTCGGACGAGCGTGCAAATATGTCGTCTAAGGCTATCATCGCTGCTGGTCGATTTGAATATACCAAGAACTTCGCTTCGCTCATAGAGATGTGGGCGAGTATCGCCAAGCAGTATTCCGATTGGACGCTAGATATATACGGAGATGGCCCCAACAAGGGACAGTGCCAAGCACTCGTTACCCGTCTAGGCATAGAGAAGCAGTGCGTACTACACCCTGCAACTAGCGAGATACGACAGCGTTACCTAGAGCACTCTGTCTACGCTATGTGTTCGCACTATGAGGGACTACCGATGGTACTCCTCGAGGCTCAGGCTCTTGGCCTGCCGATAGTCTCTTATGCTCTACCCTCGGGACCCCGAGATATCATTACAGATGGTAAGGACGGATTTCTCGTTCGCCAATATGACAGAGAGGCATTCACCAAGAAACTTATGGAGATGATGGACTCTTACGATCTACGTGAGCGAATGAGTGTTGCGGCTCAAGAGTCTTCCGAGCGTTTCTCGATCGACAACATTATGGCCCGCTGGATAAAACTCTTTGACTCGCTCAAAGGCTAAGGTATCATGGGCTATCAGGAGGTGATATAGTTTATACACAGGGCAGAGTTTCGGAGGCTCTGCCCTCCAACCTAGGAGTACTTATGCAGATACAAGACTTACGACAGTTACCCCTCCTTAGGGAGGCGAGCGACGAAGCTCTCAAAGAACTCATAGACAAAGCCCCCAGCCACAAGCGCATCTACTCTAGAGGCGAACTCATCGCCTTACAGGGGAGCAGCGTAAAGACACTGCCCATACTCCTCAAGGGCGAAGTAAGAGCACAGATGACGAGCAGTGAGGGCAAACGTCTGACGATAGACGTGATCATAGGTCCCGACTTACTTGCGGCTGCCTTTGTGTATAGTACGGAGAATAAATACCCCGTTACTATCGAGGCGACACAAGAGGTAGAGATATGGCACCTCGACAAAGAGTATTTCCTCCTATTTATGAGTAGGCATACATCGGTGATGCGTGCTTTTTTGCGTCTTATCTCGGATAGGAGCCACTTCCTAAGTCAAAAAATCAAGGCTCTCAACTTACAGAGCCTTAGGGAGCGACTGATTGCCTACCTCAAGCGACACAAGAGCATAGGCAAGCAAGAGGATCTAGCACTACTCCTTGGCGTCGCACGACCCTCGCTGGCTCGGCTCCTTGGCGAACTTGTAGACGAGGGTATTCTCCTCAAGGAAGGCAACAACTACACGCTTGCCTCTAGATAGCCCCTCAACTAACAGCCTCGGGACGAGAGGTAAGGCAGACGAGCGATGCTATCCTTGGGCATCAGACTTAAGCCAAGCAGGCATTCGTAACATCGCTCCCCTAACTACTCACGGGGCTAATAGACCCTTATGATGCGGTCAAGAACTTAGGTTCTTGATCGTATTGTATTATCCCCCTCGGAGAGCCTTTACTGATCGGGGTTATAACAAGATACTTAGACCTCCATCGAAGAGATACTTAGTTGTCAAGTGACAAGATACTTAGTCTTCAATCAACGTCTAAGTATCTCGTCATTTCACACACAAACACCACTTCATTTCACCCCTAAAAATCTCGTCTTATCACCTCTAGAGATTGCACCTTTTCGCACGCAAACATCACTTCGGATTACACCCAAGGAACTCAACAATTCAGCCCTCTATTTTTCATTATTCGGTACGTAAGGGGATTGGGAAATCAGAGTAAAGGGATTGGGGAGTGGATAGGCGAGGGACTCGGTGAAGTGGTAGAGCATTAGCCCTAAAGCAGTAAGTAAAGGCTCATTAGAAGCAAATCTCAAGAGATAGTAGATTTGTAAAAACTTTATTTCGCCTAGGATCAAAGACTTTAGCCTTTTTATGCAAGAAATTAGTATCTTTGTTTTGTGAAACTTAAATAATAACTAAATAACAATCAAACTCCTATGGATAGTCAAAAGGTAGACCTCTTCTTAGCAATAAATTCTAAGAACTTCCCAGCCCACCTACTCCCTCAAATACGTGAACAACTACTTTCTCTTGATGACAGCAAGGCTGTTCTAGTACTCACACAAGAATTTAAGGATCCTCTGATTGTTTTTATCGTATCTCTCCTTGCAGGTACTCTTGGTATCGATAGATTTTTGATTGGCGATACAGGCTTAGGTGTTGGTAAACTCCTTACTGCCGGAGGTTGTGGTGTATGGGCTATTGTGGACTGGTTCCTTATTATGGACACCGTTAAAGAAAAAAACTACCAAAAGTTGCAAGATGTAATAAAGCACTTCTAGTAGATGCCCCTATCTCGCAGACGATTGACAACATTAAGCCTTACCCTCTCGCTACTAGTTTATGCGTGGGTAGGGCTTAATTTGCTTTTGCAAGGTCGCCCAACTGGTGTCGATCTCACCATCTGCCCTCTACGCCTCGTCACAGATATTCCCTGTGCTACCTGTGGCACGACTAGAGCCCTATGTGCCCTTAGTGAGGGACAGTGGCTAGAGTCACTAAGGCTCAATCCGCTGGGAATAGTTGTCGCCATCGCCACAATAGTAAGTAGCCTGTGGATCGCCTACGATGCCCTCACGGGGCAGCAAAGTTATTATCAATCATACCTCAAAATAATCAACAGTCCTAGACGTAAGTATATCGTCGTAAGTATCTGTACTCTACTCCTCATCAACGGAATATGGAATATCCTCAAGACTCTATAACGACAGCCCAAGCCCTCGGTATTCGTCCTACGGATAGCGAGCGAGAGCGGGCGTCCTTTGCCTATCTGATGTCCCTTGTGGCAGTCCTCGCCGGGCTTCCCATACCGATTATAAATATGTTTGCGACACTAGCCTTCTATTGGGCATCTCGCAAGCGAACCTACTTCGTACGTTGGCATGCTACGCAGGCTCTACTCTCGCAGTTGATATTCATTCCGCTCAATAGTTATGGCTTTTGGTGGACTGTCTCAATTATCTTTGGTGGCGATGAGTCTATTAGCAATACCTACCTAGCCTATATGACCTGGCTAGTAATCCTTAATACTATCGAATTCGTTGCTACCATATACGCTGCCATAGAGGTACGTAAGGGTAAGCATACGCAGTGGCTTTTCTTCTCACCTCTCACCGACCTACTATGCAAAAGATAAGAAAGGTTATCCTACAAGGCTTAGTCCTTATCGGTCTAAGCATCGGTCTATGGGCGTTGATAGCACAAGTCGATTGGGTCGGCATCTACCGAATA
>JBHAFI010000075.1:0-5912 GCA_041856045.1 Porphyromonas sp.
CTTATCGCAGGCTACGAGTACTCCCCCCATTAGAGAGAGTACAAGTAGAGAGCGAACTATGATATTTGCTTTCATTATGCTATTCATTAAGAGTTAACCTGATTAGTAACCAGCGTTTTGCTTGAGGTTCTGAATGTTTGCCTGTACATCGTCGGCAGGGAGCGGATAGATATTGTACTTATTGTCTACGCTAGTACCAGCCGCAACATTACCCTTCCATGGCCATAGATAAGCCGTAGAAGTGAACTGACCGAAGCGTACAAGGTCGGTACGACGATGCCCTTCCCAGTATAGTTCACGACCACGCTCGTTGAGAACATTCTGTGGTGTAAGATCGCTAAGCGTGAAGTTGGCAACACCTGCACGGCTACGTAGAGCGTTGATATACTGCAAACCTGTTGTCGTATTGGCAGCACCACGAGCAGCAGCCTCGGCATATATTAGGTGCATCTCTGCAAGACGGAAGAGTGGTAGATCCGTATCCGCAAAAGTGTCGTGCTGACCCTTAACTCCTGTCGAACTCACATTACGGAACTTATAGATCCATACCCCTTGGACAAACTTAGAGATGTCCGCTATATCCATCGCAGTACCACCCATTAGGCGACGAGCGTCACCGGTATCGAAGAGGTCATAGAGTGCCTTAGTAGCACGGTTACCACCCCAACCGCTTACACCCCAGTTTACGTTAAGGTCGCTCGCAGCATCACCACTCGTAGAGGCGTTGATGATGAAAGTCATACCACCGTAAGCCTGACTACTGATACCATCATAGTTGATAGATAGGATCGTCTCTGGGCTAGAAGCGTTGTCGGTAAGGAAGTTATTAGCGTAAGAGGTCGTAAGGCTATACTTACCGCTAGAGATAACCTTCTCTGCGTATGTAGCCGCCTCTGAGTACTTAGCCGTACCCGTGTAAACCTCGGCATTGAGGTACAGACGAGCGAGGAGTGCCCAAGCCGCTGCTTTGTCGGCACGGCCATACTCGTTTGCCTTTGGCTCGGGGAGTAGGTTCTCTAGGTCTTTGAGTTCGCTCTCGATGTGGGCGAATAGATCGGCTCTCTTGATTTGCTTAGGAAATACCATTCCTACGCCAAGGTCCTCTGTTACAAAAGGAGGGTTACCGTAGAGGTCGAGCAGTACCCAGTTTTGGAAGGCACGGAGGAAACGAGCCTCGGCACGATAAGTCGCTACCGTTGCATCGCTCGCCTTGCTGTTGGTATTCTTGAGGAACTCATTCGCTAGTTTGATCTGAGCGATAGAGCGGTAGTAGAGCCCCTTGATATAGGGGTTCGAACTATCCCAACTTAGGTTGTGGAAGTCACGGATACCATTGTCTGCCCAAGCACAAACGGCTTCGTCTGTTGGCAACTCTTGCAGGTTGAAGAAACTACGATAGAAATCCGTGAAGTCGCTATTCTGACCTACGACATCAGAACCAGGCATAGAGTAAGTACCATACACCTTAGCAAGTGCTTGCTTGATACCCTCGGGAGTCGAGTACACTTGCTCTGCTGTCGTTACATTGGTAGGCATACGATCGAGGTCATTATGACATGAACCAAGACCAAGAGTCGCTAGAGTAGCAAAGCCTACGATGAGTTGTTTCTTTATATTGATATTCATCTTTTTGATACGCTTTAGAGTGTAAATGCTAGGTTAAGCGAGTAAGTGCGTGGCAATGGATATAGGTTGTTGTCGATGCTACGCTCAGGGTCAATACCATGATACTTGCTTAGGGTGAATACATTCTGTACCGTCGCAGATGCTCTGAGGCTTACATCTCTATAGATCTTACCAAAGTCGTAACTAAGTGAGATGTTATCCATCTTCAAGAACGATGCGTTATGCACGTAAAAGTCCGAGAAGTACTGAGCATTCTGCACGCCCGATCCATTGATCGTTGTTGGTGCATTCATCAGGAAGTTGTTGGGGTTAAGAGCGAGCGAGTACACAGCCTTCGAGCTCGTTACATTATCATAAATGTAGTTACCTATGCTTGCTCTCAAAGCCGTAGATAGGCTCCACTTGCCATACGAGAGAGTTGTCGATAGACCCATCATTAGGTCGGGGTTACCGCTCTTATAATGGTATTTATCGTTCTCATTGATGACGCCATCTTGATTGAGATCTGCGTAAGCACCCTCGATCATCTTACCCGATGTATCGTAGAGTTGCTTGTAGACGAAGAATGTATAAGGTGCCTGTCCTACCGAGTGTATCTGTATGTTTGAGCCAGTACCACCATCGATACCTCCCGTTGGTACACCTAGATAACTAGGATCCTCTACGGCATTCAGTTTAGTGATCTTAGTGCGGTTGATCGTGAGGTTGTAACTCAAATCCCAAGAGAACTTCTCGGTCTGAACGGGTGTAGCGTTGAGTGTAAACTCGATACCCTTGTTCTCGATGTTTCCTACGTTGGTAAGGAGTAGGTTTGAGAAGTTAGAACCCGCAGGTACGGGGATCGTGTTAAGGAGGTCTTTGGTCTTCTTATAGTACACATCGACACTACCCGATAGGCGGTTTGAGAAGAAACCAAAGTCTAGACCCGCATTATAAGTCTCTGTCTGCTCCCACTTGATGTTTTGGTCATAAGCCTCGGGCTTATACATATTGTAGAAGTTGTTGCCAAACAGATAGCGGTTGCTGTTGCCACTTAGATAGTAAGCAGGGAGATAACTGTAGTTGGCAATACCATCTTGTTGCCCCGTCACACCATAGCCAAGACGTAGTTTGAGTTCGCTCAAGGCATCTACGTTGCGAAGGAAACTCTCCTCCTTGATACGCCAAGCGAAAGCAAACGATGGGAAGATACCCCAGCGGTTCTCTGGGCTGAAACGGCTAGATCCGTCGGTACGCACCGTTGCAGTGAATACATAGCGATCTAGGAGGCTCCAGTTAAGACGAGCATAGTATGATACCAAGGTATTCTGTGGGTAGTCACGAGCATAAACTGGCTCCGAACCGGGGATAAGCGTACCAGCGGCATTATAACTAGCGTAGTTGTAGACGAACGTCTTCCAGTCTTGATAAGAGTAACCAGCCATTAGGTCGATACGGCTCGCAAGGCTCTTGATCTCCTTATTGTAGTTAGCGTAGAAGTCAAGGAGTAGGTTACGCTTGCGTCCCTTGTAACTTTCGTTCTGACCACCAAGACCTGCGATAGGATAGCGATACCACTGGTCTGCATAACTCATAGGAGCGTAGACAGTCCCCGTACCAGCACTATAGTCGAAGCCGAGGTTTAGGTTGAAACGCAACTCGGGGAGAAAGTGTAGTTTGTAATCAAACTTTATATTCCCTAGTGAGCGGAACACCTTACTGCTGTTGTCATACTGCTCTAGGAGCGAAACGGGGTTCTTAGAGGCAAGGATATTAGGATCACCCTTGGCGTCTAGCCACGTGAAGTAACCACCAAACTTATCGAAACCACTAGCCGTCACTGGCTGAGTAGGGTCAAAGACCACAGCGGCTCCAATAGCACCTTGATTGGCAAAGCGGTTACGCGTCATCGTCAGTTTAAGGTTGGCATCTACCGAGAGGTGGTTGTCAAAGAACTTAGGATTAAGAGCGAAACTCGTAGTATAGCGTTGCATCTGGTCGGTCTTCAACACACCTTCTTGGCTATAGAACCCAGCCGAGGCACGATAAGGCATATTCTTTGTCGCTCCACTTACGCTGATATTATTGTCGGTACCATAGGCAAGTTGGTAGATCTCGTTTTGCCAGTCTGTGCTTGCATTACCCATCAAGCCGATGAACGAAGCATCGCCACTAGCATTGACCATCTTACGGAACTCATCTGCACTAAGCACCTCTACTCGACGGCTCGCCTCAGCGAGAGAGTGTGAGGTAGAGAAGTTCACCTGCATAGCCTGTCCCATCTTACCCTTCTTGGTCTCGATGATGATAACACCATTTGAGGCACGGCTACCATAGATCGCTGTTGCCGATGCGTCCTTGAGGACGTTCATCGAGGCAATATCTTGTGGGTTGATCGTAGAGAGTATGCTTGGCGAGCCAGTACCTGCACTGTTGTCCACAGGCACACCATCAATCACTATGAGCGGATCGTTACTTGCGTTAAGAGAAGCACCTCCACGGATACGTATAGTACTACCTGCCCCGGGAGAGCCATTCTGAGTAATCTGTACACCAGCCACCTTACCTACGAGCAACTCACTAGGAGTAGAGATAGCCCCCTTTTGGAAGTTTTTGTCGCTGATCGTCGTAATAGACCCTGTGAGGTCTTTCTTCTGCATCGATCCATAACCGATGACTACTACCTCCTTGAGGTTTTGATTATCCTCTTGTAGTACTACATTAAGGGCTTGCCCCGGCGTAGCCACGTGCTCTTGTGGGAGGAAGCCCACATAACTGATGAGCAGTTTTGCACCTTTGGGTGCGTTAATCGTAAACTTACCGTCGAGGTCTGTCAAAGCACCGACACTAGGGTTATCCTTGAGTCTTACCGTAGCACCGATAATTGGTTCGCCTTTGGCATCAACGATAGTACCACGAGTAGGTGCTTGTTGTGCGTGCAATGCCGAGACTACCAACGTAGAGGCTAGAGCCACTTTGCTCGCTCTAGCAACGAGGTTAATTATGTCCATAAATATATTCAGTTAGCATCCCAGCACAGCTCGGGCTGTGCTGGGGTTATTCATTCTTTAGTTAGGGATAATTGAGATAGCGTATCCACCACCACGTGCAGAGATGATCGTTAGTTTGCTACCCTTCTTCACTTTTACCTTACGGATATTATAACTCTGTGGGTTCTTATCATAACTAGCGTCCTTGCCGTCCTCGTAGATCGTCGCCGTATAGGTCTTACCCTTGTCGAGGAAGTCCAACGTTAGTACGCTCTTGTGTCCCTTAAGACCTGCTACGTTACCCACGAACCACTTGTCCGTACCCTTAGCCTTACGGGCTACTGTCACGTACTCACCGGGTTCCGCCTCTAGGTACTTACTGTCGTCCCAGTCTACGGCTACGTCCTTGATGAATTGGAAAGCATCGAGGAAACGATCGTAATTCTCGGGTAGGTCTGCTGCCATCTGTAGTGGGCTATACATCGTCAAGTAGCAACCAAGTTGATTGCCAATTGTAGCCTTAATCTGATTAGTGTTGTCGGGGTTCAACTTCCTCATATCTGTCTCAAAGATCCCCGGCGTATAGTCCATAGGACCACCAATTAGGCGTCCGAAGGGCAGTATCGTCATATGGTCCCCATTATTACCTCCAAAGGCTTGGTACTCTTGACCACGAGCAGACTCTTGTGCTATAAGGTTGGGATATGTACGGCTAAGACCTGTCATATGCACAGACTCGTGAGCGTTCACAGAGATACCATACTTGGCAGCCTCCTTTACGGCATATAGATAGTGATTGACAAGAGTCTGTCCGTAGTGGTGCTCTCCACGTGGGATCATATTCCCTACATAACCACTCTTCACAGCAGAGTAGTTGTTGTCCTTCATAAACTGATAAGCCTCGTGCATGTGACGCTCATAGTTACGGATAGAGCCAGAGGTCTCGTGGTGCATAATGATCTTCACACCCTTGCTCTTGGCATAGTCACGTAGCATAGCCACATCAAAGTCGGGATAAGGTGTTACGAAGTCAAACACATAGTCCTTTGACAAGTCGAACCAGTCTTCCCAACCAACATTCCATCCCTCCACAAGGATAGCATCAAAGCCGTGCTTCGACGCGTAGTCTATATAATACTTAACACGCTCGTTGTTGGCAGAGTGCTTGCCATTAGGCTTTGCATTGGCAAAGTCAGTAACGCCAAGCTTGGTAAATGGCACCTCGTCGGTATAAGCCCAAGAACCCTTACCTGTAATCATCTCCCACCATACACCCATATACTTAGTAGGCTTGATCCAGTCTGTCGTCTCATAGGC
>JBHAFI010000076.1:0-21819 GCA_041856045.1 Porphyromonas sp.
TGCCTCAAGGTGATGGCTACCTCATAGATACCCCGGGGATCAAAGGTTTTGGTCTGTTGGATCTGGAACGAGAAGAGGTGGGGCATTACTTCAGAGAGATATTTGCACAGTCGTGTGATTGTCGCTTTGGGGATTGTACTCATACGCACGAGCCTGGCTGTGCTGTGCTACCTGCGGTTGAGAATGGTACTATTGCAGAGAGTCGCTACCAGAGTTATATCAATATCTTGACAGACCAAGAAGACGATAACAAGTATCGCCCCGAGTATTAGGCTTCGATACTTAGGCTTATGTTGAGTGCAGAGATTGTATATTACGATCTCTGCACTCAATTGTTTTGGGAGGCTTAGGTCTTAATTCTCTAAGTCGAGCCTACTGTTTATTGCCTCTCTAGAGTGAATTTTGTACCTTTGCTCACCGGAATAGGTTCTGTGTCGTAATAGACCTTAATAATACATACTCTTCACTAGAATGTTAAGTACGAATTTAATATCACTTTATCAAGAGGGCTTTCGTAAGAACTGGGAAACTATGGCCCTAAGTAATTACGCGGGTCAAGACTATAAGACTCAAGATGTAGCAACAGAGATAGCCAAGTTACACTTACTTTTTGAGCGTAGTGGCATCAATAGAGGCGACAAGATAGCCCTAATGGGCAAAGATACCGCAGAGTGGGTGATCGTCTTTATGGCAACTATAACTTATGGTGCTGTGATAGTGCCTATCCTACAAGACTTCGCTCCAGCAGATGCTATGAGTATCGTCAATCATTCGGAGTCCAAGATGCTATTTATCAATCATAGCCTTTGGAATAATTTGACGCCTAGCCAAATGCCGGAGTTGCGATACGCACTCGGTATTCAAAATCGTATGCGTCTATACTCTGCGGATAATGCACCTCTGCTTGATGATTTATTGTCAAGCCTAGATACAGCCTTCTTGGAGCGATACCCCAAGGGTTACAGCCGTGAAGATGTTGTCTACTACCAAACTCCTAATGATCAGTTGATACTCCTAAACTATACCTCGGGAACAACAGGCTTTAGCAAGGGGGTGATGGTAACGGGGAATAACATCGCAGGTAATGTTTTGTGGTGCACAGATAACGATATAGTGCGTTCGGACGATCGCTTGTTGTCATTCCTACCACTTGCTCATACCTATGGCTGTATGATCAATGTATTGCTTGTTCTGACGATCGGGGTGCACGTTACCTTCTTGGGTAAGGCTCCTACACCAACAGTGCTGAGGGAGGCATTCCGCAAGGTACGTCCTACAATCATTATATCTGTACCTCTCGTTATAGAGAAGATCTACTTGAACTCTATCGCACCCCAACTTAAGACGACCAAGTTGAAGGTAATGCTTGCTATCCCGGGCTTACGTAATATCGTCTATAAGAAGATCTGTGAGCAACTCTTGCAAGGAATGGGTGGTGCCGCAAGACTCGTGATTGTTGGTGGAGCGGCTCTTAACCCCGAGATCGGGGCATTCTTCAAGAAGATCGGTTTCCCTATCTCTGTTGGGTATGGTATGACAGAGTGTGCTCCGCTGATTAGTTTCACTCCAGATCCGTCGAAGTACCGCTTAGGTTCGTGTGGACAGCCCCTCAAGAACTATATGGAGGTACGTATTGCTCCGACCGAAGACGAACACGGGAATTTGGTTACTAGTACCGATGAGAAGGGACAGATTGTAGGCGAAATACAAACTAAAGGAGAAAACACCTGCCTTGGCTATTACAAGAGTGAGGAACATACCAAAGCACTCTTTACCGAAGATGGTTGGTTAAGAACGG
Source organism: Porphyromonas sp. (assembly GCA_041856045.1). Lineage (GTDB taxonomy): Bacteria > Bacteroidota > Bacteroidia > Bacteroidales > Porphyromonadaceae > Porphyromonas. Next base: position 1,799 of record JBHAFI010000076.1, read on the forward strand.
GTGACTTGGGTTCGATGGATAAAGATGGATTTATCTATATCAAAGGACGTAGTAAAACGATGCTACTCGGCCCAAGCGGACAGAACATATATCCAGAGGAAATCGAGGCTAAATTAAGTCTATTGCCATACGTCCAAGAGTGTTTGGTCTTGATGCGTAAGGGAAAACTTGAGGCTCTTATTTATCTAAACACGGCAACGATCGAGTCGGCTGGACTAACGGAAGAGGAAGCGTGGAACGAACTCGTAAGTCAAAGAAGTGAGTTGAATAAACAACTGGGTAGTTACGAGCAGGTTGTTCGCTTCGAGCGACACGCAGAGCCATTCGTCAAGACCCCCAAACAGAGCATTAAACGCTTTATGTATAAGTAGCCTTATTTAGGTCAGAATTGACATCACGATAACAGACCAATGAGCATCGTACGATACAGATAGAACGCAGTGCTGGATTATCGTGAGGTTTGAACGAACCCAATCTTGAGTGTGATATAACTCATTCTCAAGGTTGGGTTAATTCATTCTGTTAGGTCACTTAATCATCGATCTTAGTCGGAGTGCTAGATCGTGAGTAGCGTATTAGCCACCTCTCACCAATCTGCTATTAAGGGCAAAAGTAAGGCTACTATAAGGAGTCGGTATTGGCTGATGTTTTCCTCATCTGAATGTATGCAGAGGTAGAGGTGAGAGGTAGCATATGAAATGACGAAAGGGTAGCAGATTGGCATTGAGATAACACTTCGTCCCTATGAAACGGCTAAGTGATATGAGTGAAGTGTAAGACAAAATAAATAGCAATACATAAATAATTGGGACGTGTTTGTCATAAGTCTTGCTTGCCTTAGATCCCTGCTGTGTTTGATGTATATTGCTTTAATAGTTTGATTATAAGGTTATTGTTGTTGGTTTTGTGCAGATCCTCTGCCGATCTAGAATAATTGCGTTCTAGCGGTTGGAGCGTAATGTATCTAACTTTGTGCCAACCAAACGACAAAACAAATGAAGCATACAATTACTCATATCAAACGAGCAAGTATAGTTTGTTCTTTGCTTGCATTACCCAATCTTGCTTACGCTGAGCAGGTAGATACTTTGGCTCGACAAATGGATCTTGCCGAATTGACTGTTACGGCAACCAAGACGCAAACACTGAAGAGAGAAATACCAGCAAGCGTTAGCATCCTCGGTAAACAATTGCTCGAGCAGACCCAATTTCAAGGTGTCAAGGATCTAGGTACCTATACTCCTAATGTATATATCCCCGATTTTGGTTCGTCTTTATCGACTCCTATTTTTATTCGAGGTATTGGGTCGCGTCGTATCAATATGGTCGGCTTGTATAGTGATGGTGTTCCTCTGCTCGAGGGTGCCGCTGTTGATGCGGATTATACCGATTTACGCTCTATTGAGATCTTGAGAGGCCCTCAAGGTACACTATATGGCCGTGGGGCTATGGGTGGTATCATCAACCTAAGGAGTTATAGACCACTGGAGAGCCAATTCACCCAATTGAATATCCTAGGTGGTCAGTACGGCTTGTATGGTATCAATTGCCAAAGTTATCAAAAGGTTAGCGAGCGACTTGGTCTTGCTGCGAATATCAACTATTTGCATAAAGGGGGGTATCATACCAATGAGTATAGCGGTGACAAAGTAGATAGGCTCAACAATGTATCTGCCAAATTTGCTCTGCAATACCAAAGCAATGGTTGGGATATGTATGCTTTTGCTCAGTACGAATATCGTAATCAGGGTGGTTATCCATACGCTGTTGTGAGCAATGATGATGTATTGAGTGCTGTGAACTATAATACTCCGAGTTACTACAAGCGAAAACTATTTACGGCTGGCCTTAATGTGCAGAAGCATTTGAGCAGTAATCTAAGCCTAAAGAGTGCTACAAGTTATCAGCATCTCAATGACGAGATGATGATGGATCAAGACTTTACGGCTCTACCTGCTGTCACAGCCTTGCAACTGAGCCGTAAGAATGTTGCAACGGAAGAGTTGACCCTGTCTTACGTTGCGGATAGGTACTCCTCTGTAACGGGTGTCTATGGCTATCTGATCGGGAGCAATAAGACCTTGCATAGTGATATTACGATGTTGCCACTTATGAATACCCTCGAGTTTATATCGTTTCACGAGCCCGGATATGGTGTTGCTCTATTCCATCAATCTAGATATAAGATTACCGATCGCCTTACAGCCGAACTCGGCTTACGCTACGACGAGGACCATCGTAAGCAAGACTACAAGCGGAGTGCCATTAACAGGCTCACCAATGTCAATACTACGGACGAGAAACCAGCAAAGGCTGTTGATCGTCAATTTACGCCGAAGTTGTCGTTGACTTATCGCGTAGGTGATGAGCATCGTATCTATGCCTCTGTTTTGAGAGGTTATCAGCCCGGAGGCTTCAATGTACAGTTTGATATTCCAGAGGAACAAGCCTACAAACCAGAGTATAGTTGGAACTATGAGTTAGGGACACATCTTTTCTTCCTAGATGGTAAACTCCAACTCGATGCCGCTGCATTCTTCATAGACTGGGAGCAGCAACAAGTACAGCAAGCGATACACTCCTTGCGTGGCTCCAAAATAACCAACGCTGGGCGTTCGCAGAGTTTGGGGGCAGAGTTGGCTGTGGCTTATCGTCCTATTCGTGGACTTAATCTGTCTGCCTCGTATGGCTATACCAAAGCAACGTTTAAGAGTTACGACGAGTTTGTTGCTGGCAAGGGGAATGCTACTAGAGCGGGCAACTATATCCCACAGGTGCCACGCCAAACACTTGCTGCGCGTGTAGACTATACTATTGCGACAGGACTAGAGTGGTTGCAGGATCTTCGCCTCGGGCTACAATATCGTGGTCTTGGTGATATTTATTGGGATAGTGCCAATACACAGAAGCAGGGCTATTATGATATACTAGATGCACAGATAGGTATGAATTATAAGTTCGTGACCCTTGAGTTGTGGGGGCGTAATCTACTGAATACGGATTATCGTAGTTATCAATTCTCATCTCAGGGACGTACCTATGCTCAGCGTGGTACACCAAGACACTTCGGGGCAACGCTACGATTTAAGTTATAATACACTAGACTGCTTACATAATACAACCTTATCCTAGGGCTGTATTGTGTAGGCAGTCGCCTTTTATCTAGTCTAAACAATACTATGCAGGAGCCATCTTGGCGTAAACAATCTACATTCTTCTTGCTATATGTAGCACAGAGCGTACCGATGAGTCTTATCAGTACGCTCTTGCCCGTATTGATGCGTCAGCAAAGTTTCTCATTAACGACTATCGGCTTATTGCAGTTTGTCAAGTTACCATGGATACTCAAACTCCTATGGGCCCCTCTTGTCGATCGGCATAGCAATAGTCTAGTGAGTTACAAGCGTTGGATATGGGCTAGTGAGTTGTGCTACGCTCTGTGTATTTTGGCTGTCGCTTTCCTACGGCTTGAGTCGGACTTCCCCCTTATCCTATTGTTGGTTGTCTTTGCTTTTATCGCTTCGGCAACGCAAGATATTGCGACAGATGCTTTGACAAGTCGCAGTTTTGTGCGTGATACTTTGCAGGCAAATAAATTGCAGGCTATGGGGCAATTTGCTGGTAGTATTATCGGTGGGGGACTACTGATGTTGGCGTACAGATATTTAGGCTGGGGCTTGCTGTTTGCTTTGCTGGCCTGCGTTGTCCTTGTATTGGTTGTGCCTCTGCAATTCTATCGAGAGCCTTTGTCCGATAGGCAGGGTGTAGATGGTGGATTGCAACAGATCGGGTGGGGGAGTATCTCGAGTTTCTTTACCCAGCGAATGGCGGTGAAGCGTAGTATATTACTCATCTTGTATAACTCTGGTCTTGTCGGGAGTATGGCTATGATGAAGCCTTATCTTGTGGATATGGGTTATACGCTTGGGGATATTGCATGGCTCTTCAGTTTATATGGCTCATCTTGCGGTTTACTAGCAAGTTTTGCCACTGGTCGCTATCTAAAGCAATTGCCACGCCATAGATCGCTCCTCCTTATCTCGCTATGTATCGCTCTAGCAACGGCTGTTATTGCAGTTGTTACGGCTCTAGGGCTCTCTCAACTTTGGTTCGTGATGCTTCTTTTGGCAGTATTGTGGCTGGCTTATGGTGCTGGGACAGTAATGACTTATTCGTTTGCGATGGACTTCGTACGGCAGGGAAGCGAAGGGACAGATTTTACGCTCCAAACTGTGCTTATACATCTGAGCAACCTTATAATAGCAGGAGCGAGCGGTAAACTTGCTGCCATGATGGGGTACAATTATTTCTTCGTACTTGAATTGATGCTGGCTCTGCTGTCCTTTGCCTATGTGTACTACTTCTTTGGGAGGTACGACATTCGGGAGCAATAAGCGAATTGTCCATCTTCTACTATCCCCTATACTCATCTGCCTAATTTGACTATCGTCCCCTATCTTGCTGATAAGGGACGATGTTTTGTATTGTCCTCCGTAAGTATCCAGTTGGAGGAGATAGTCGATCTACTAACGATACTCTGCGTCTAGTGGTCTGTATGTAATTCGGGCTATTAGATCTGTGAACTTGCCTAAGTCGCTAAAAGGCTGATTATAGGTTGTCGGCTTTGATTGTGGTATCGCTATTGACTAAGAGCATTATCACTATGTAGACATTATACCGATACGTGAGGCATACTTGACCTCCGTACTTGGGCTTTGTATTTGTAGCATCGGGTGTAATGAACTAAGAGCCTATTGGGCTATGTTTGTAGAGGGTAATTTTTGATCTAGTAAGCGTGTGTGCTTCTATCGGTACAAGGAAGAGAGTTTACTTGTTTGTTCTTTGTGTTTATCAGGTTGAGGGGATAAGGCTCACTTGTGGTCGGGTTCGCTGTAACTATATACCCACTCTCCTTGAGTGCTTGCTTGGTCAAGTAAGTACTTATTGGGGATTGTATTTATTCATATACTCGGGGAGTGCAGTACTACTCGTGGGGGAGTGCCGAGATATTTGTGGAGGTTGCTTTAATTGGACTAAGTGTAGGGTCTGTGCTGATGCACCTAAATGAGCATATATTTCTTTAATTGTGTTTCAGAGGTGCATAGTCTAGGAATATACTAAATTTTTATAGCGTCTGTCTATCGTAAACTGGCAAATTCGATTTACCATTATCGGAGAGTTTCATTAACTTTGTTCGTCAGAATTGGTGTATCCATATAGGTTCTTTGCATTGTGTAAGTGCTTTGTGCTATTAGGGTATGCCTAGTTCTATATTAGATTGTCCTCCTTGGAGGCTTTAACGAACAAATAATTATCACAAAATAACGGATTACTTCAATGGCTAAAGAAAAGAAGTTCCTGACGTGCGATGGTAACCAAGCAGCAGCACACATCTCCTATATGTTTAGTGAGGTTGCTTGTATCTATCCAATCACACCGTCTTCTACAATGTCAGAGTATGTCGATGAATGGGCAGCTCAAGGTCGTAAAAACATCTTTGGGGAGACTGTTCTTGTCGAGGAGATGCAAAGTGAGGCTGGAGCCGCTGGTGCGGTCCACGGATCATTGCAGACTGGAGTTCTAACAACAACTTATACTGCTTCTCAAGGGCTTCTATTGATGTTGCCCAATATGTATAAGATTGCTGGGGAACTCCTTCCTACTGTATTCCACGTGTCTGCTCGCTCTATTGCAACGCATGCACTCTCTATCTTTGGTGACCACCAAGATGTAATGGCAGCACGTCCTACAGGCTTTGCACAGTTGTGTACTGGCTCTGTACAGGAAGTGATGGACCTTGCCGGTGTTGCACACCTTGCGACCATCAAGAGCCGTGTACCATTTATTCACTTCTTTGATGGTTTCCGTACTTCTCACGAGATCCAAAAGATCGAGACCCTAGAGAACGAAGACCTTGCTCAATTTATTGATTGGGACGCTTTGCGTGAGTTCCGTGAGAGAGGGCTTAATCCAGAGAAGCCAGTATCTCGCGGTATGGCAGAGAACCCCGATGTTTACTTCCAACACAGAGAGGCAGCCAATCCATTCTACGAGGCAATCCCCGAGATTGTCCAAGATTATATGGATAAACTTGCTACGGTAACGGGTCGTCAATATCATCTATTCGATTACTATGGTGCCGAGGATGCAGAGCATGTAATCATTGCTATGGGTTCGGTAACAGAGGCTATCCGTGAGGTGATCGATCATCTACAAGCCAAAGGGCAAAAGGTTGGCTTGCTAAGTGTACACTTGTACCGTCCATTCAGTGCGAAGCACTTCCTCGCCGCAATGCCTAAGACTGTAAAGCGTGTGGCTGTACTTGATCGTACGAAGGAAAGTGGTGCTGATGGTGAGCCTCTATACCTCGATGTGAAGAGTTGCTACTATGGCGTAGAGAATGCTCCTCTTATTGTTGGTGGCCGTTATGGCTTGTCGTCTAAGGACACTACACCTGCACATATCCTAGCGGTCTATGAGAACCTTGAGTTGCGTATGCCTAAGGATCACTTCACAATTGGTATCGTTGATGACGTGACCTTTACTTCTCTTCCCGAGAAAGAGGATTTGATCTTTGAGGATAATGGTGCATTTGAGGCGAAGTTCTATGGTCTCGGAGCCGATGGTACAGTAGGTGCCAATAAAAACTCTGTAAAGATCATTGGCGACAACACGAACAAATACTGCCAAGCATACTTTGCGTACGACTCTAAAAAGTCTGGAGGTTTCACTTGCTCACACTTGCGTTTTGGCGATAAACAAATTCGCTCGACATATCTTGTTGTAACACCAGACTTCGTGGCCTGCCACGTTCCTGCCTATCTACGTCTATACGACGTAACACGAGGCCTTAAAAAGAATGGTACGTTCCTATTAAACTCGATCTGGAAACTTGATGAAGTAGAGAAGCACTTACCCAACAAGGTGAAGCGTTATCTAGCTAAGAACAACATCAAGTTCTATATGATCGATGCCACTGGTATTGCTCGTGAGATCGGTCTTGGTAATCGCACGAATACGATCTTGCAGTCAGCGTTCTTCAAGATTTCGGGTGTGATCCCTTACGATCTTGCTGTAGAGCAAATGAAGAAGGCTATTGTCAAGAGTTATGGCAAGAAGGGCGAGGACGTTGTAAATAAAAACTTTGCTGCCGTTGATCGTGGAGCAGATGTGATCGAGGTACCAGTAGATCCCGCTTGGGCTAATCTGCCAGACGATGCTATCGAGGTACACGCTGGCGATACAGAGTTCATTCAGAAGGTTGTACGCCCCATCAATGCACAAGAAGGGGATCGTCTACCTGTGTCTGTCTTCAAAGGACGCGAAGATGGTACGTTTGACAACGGTACTGCAGCGAGCGAGAAGCGTGGTGTAGCGGCTATGGTGCCAGAGTGGACTGCTGAGAACTGTATCCAGTGTAACCAGTGTGCTTATGTTTGTCCTCACGCTACTATCCGTCCATTTGTAATGACGCAAGAGGAGCAGGCTAAGACTGGTGTTGATGGTCTTAAGGCTATCGGCAAGACATTTACGGATATGACCTTCCGTATCCAAGTGAACGTGCTTGACTGTCTTGGTTGTATGAACTGCGTAGACGTTTGTCCGGGCAACAAGAATGGTAAGGCTCTCGAGATGAAGCCTATCGAAAGCCAGTATCCAGAGCAAGATAACTGGGATAAGATGATTACGGAGGTAACAAGTAAGGCTCATCTTGTTGATACGACCAGCAACGTCAAGAACTCTCAATTTGCTACACCTCTGTTTGAATTCTCTGGAGCGTGTGCAGGTTGCGGTGAGACACCATACGTTAAACTGATTACGCAACTCTTTGGTGACCGTCAAATGGTAGCGAATGCTACTGGTTGCTCGTCAATCTACTCGGGCTCGGCTCCTGCTACACCATATACGGTGAATGAGCGTGGCGAAGGACCAGCATGGGCGAACTCGCTCTTTGAGGATAATGCAGAGTTTGGTCTTGGTATGTACCTTGGATACACCAAGATGCGTGAGCGTCTAGTACGTCTTGCTGAGGAGTGCATCGCCAACCCTGAGATTGATCACCCAGAACTCAAGGATCTCTTACAGCAATGGCTTGACAACCGCGAGGATGCGGCTAAGGCAAAGAGCCTTGCAGATGCAATTAAGCCAATCATTGCACGTCGTATAACGGGCGTATGCCAGCAAATGCACGACTTGAGCAAGTACTTTATCAAGCGTAGCCAATGGATTATTGGTGGTGACGGTTGGGCTTATGACATCGGCTTCGGTGGTCTAGACCACGTGATCGCATCGGGTAAGAATGTGAATATCCTTGTACTTGATACGGAGATCTATTCAAATACGGGAGGTCAAAGCTCGAAGAGTACTCCAATCGGTGCGATTGCGAAGTTTGCCGCTGCTGGTAAGCGAGTGCGCAAGAAAGATCTCGGTATGATTGCTACGACCTATGGATATGTGTACGTTGCACAAATTGCTATGAGTGCAAACCCAGCACAAACACTCAAGGCGATCAAGGAAGCCGAGGCTTACGATGGTCCATCTGTGATCATTGCTTATTCTCCTTGTATCTCTCACGGTATCAAGGCCGGTATGGGTAAGGCACAACGTGAAGAGGTGAACGCAGTATCTAGTGGCTACTGGCACCTATGGCGTTACAACCCTGCTCTAGAGGCAGAGGGCAAGAACCCATTCATTTTGGACAGCAAGGAGCCTAAGTGGGACGAGTTCATTCCATTCCTACAAGGTGAGGTGCGTTATGCTGCACTAGAGAAGTCTTATCCGAAGGAGGCTATGGCTCTATTTGAAGAGGCTAAGCGTAATTCACAATGGCGTTATGCTGGTTACAAGCGTATGGCTAGCCTTGTGTGGGACGCTCCTCAAGCAGAAGGCGAAACACCTCAAGCAGAGTAAGCCTAAGCCTGCACAACTAAGTATGAAGAGCCATCGTGGTCGTAAGATCACGGTGGCTCTTTTGTTGTATCTTAGGTCGATCGGATCAATGTTCGTTGAGATGTATTGATGGTGTGGGTCTAGGGGGCTTTAGGGTTAATTCCTAGAGAGCATTACTCGACCGAGCCTTGCATATCGGTTGAGGGTGATTGCTCTAGGGTTCGGGGATAAGTCCTCTTTAGGTCGTTGTGTTTCTTAATTCGATTGTAGGTGAGGTTTATTAGGCTAGAGGTGCATATTGGGGTGGGAATGTGGTCGGTGATTTCTGATCGTATGCTCATCGCGAAGCAGTTCTTTGTTTCGTAAGTACTAGTTAGATCTCAAAACTCAAGTAGTAAAAGTGGAGATTTGTACCAGTTCGTTGCGATGATTTTACTTGTTGAGTTTTTTGCTTGCTTATAGAGTGTGTCCGCAGGCATTTATTACAGCCTTGCTTCGTAACTTGTGGACTGTGGCTTTGGTAGTATCGTCTTTACACTTTATAATCGCTGATTTAGTAGTATCTTTGTACGAATAGATAAATTAATTTGCAGTTAATTATGATGGAACGTAAAGTACGCGTACGCTTTGCTCCTAGTCCGACAGGGGCATTACATATTGGAGGCGTTCGCACAGCCCTATATAACTACCTTTTTGCACAAGCCCACGGAGGCGAACTGATACTTCGTATCGAGGATACAGATAGTCAACGCTTCGTCCCCGGAGCCGAAGAGTACATTATTGAGTCTTTGGAGTGGCTTGGGATCAAGTTTGACGAGGGTGTTAGTTATGGTGGTCAGTATGGCCCTTATCGTCAGAGCGAACGCCGTGATATTTATCGTACTTATGTGAAGCAGTTGCTGGATACCGATAAAGCCTACATCGCGTTTGATACTCAAGACGAACTTGAGGAGAAACGTAAGGCGAAGGACAACTTCCAGTATGACGCCTCTACGCGTCTAGAGATGCGTAACTCCTTGACAATGCCTAGAGAGGAAGTAGAGCGTTTGATCGCTGAGGGCGCGCAGTATGTAGTACGCTTCAAGGTAGAGCCAGACCAAGAGGTTATTGTTGATGATATTATACGCGGTAAGGTAAGTTTCAACTCGTCAATACTTGATGATAAGGTGCTGTATAAAAGTGCAGACGATCTGCCGACCTATCACCTTGCCAATATCGTTGATGACCATCTGATGGAGGTTACCCACGTTATCCGAGGCGAGGAATGGTTGCCAAGTGCTCCGCTACACGTATTGCTGTATCGGGCTTTTGGTTGGGAGGATACGATGCCCCGCTTTACACACTTGGCTCTCTTGCTCAAGCCCGATGGTAATGGCAAGTTGAGTAAGCGTGATGGAGATCGTTTGGGCTTCCCTGTATTCCCATTGCGTTTTGTTGATCCTAAAACAGGTGACACCTCATCTGGTTATAGAGAGAGTGGCTACTTGCCCGAGGCTGTGGTAAACTTTGTGGCTCTCTTGGGTTGGAACCCCGGTGGAGATCTTAGCGAAGTGATGTCTATGCAAGATCTGATACAGCACTTCCAACTTGAGCGTTGTAGTAAGGCGGGGGCGAAGTTTGATTACAACAAGGGCTTATGGTTTAATCATTACTATATACAGCAAAAGAGTAACGAGGAACTCGCTACATTGCTACAACCGCAATTGCAGATGGAGGGCGTTGAGGTGCAGACCGAACGCCTTGCACAAGCAATAGGTCTAGTCAAAGAGCGTTGTCAAAAGATACCCGAGTTGTGGGAGCAGGCGTCTTTCTTCTTTATCGCCCCCACTTCGTATGATGAGAAAGCCGTAGCCAAGCGTTGGAAGCCCGAGACGAACGCTCAGTTGTCGGGGCTTATCGAGTTGTTGAGCGACCAAGAGGAAGCACTCCCTAGCCATCAAACAGAAGAGCGAGTAAAGAACTGGATAGAGGCACAAGGCTACGGACTGGGTGCTGTGATGAATTGCTTCCGTTTGGCATTGGTCGGGGAGAGTAAAGGGCCACATATTTTCGATATAACGGCTTTGCTCGGTAAGACCGAAACGATAAAACGTCTAGAACGAGCGATCGCGACTCTCGGATAAAAAGTGTTGGGGTACATATATAGTCTTGCCGGTCATACGCTAAATCTTGGCTTGCGTATTGCATCGTATCGAAATACAAAGGCGAAAGAAATTTTGCTGGGACGAGAGAAAACGCCCTCTATACTACGATCTTCGCTCGACCCAAACAGACCAAAGATCTGGATACACGCCTCATCTTTGGGAGAGTTTGAGCAGGGACGTCCCTTAATAGAGTACATTAAGGCTCATTATCCAGATTGGCAGGTGATTTTGAGTTTTTATAGCCCCTCGGGCTACAATGTAAGGCACAACTACGAACTCGCTGATGCTGTCGTCTATCTAATGGGAGATACCCCCCGAGAGGTTAAAACCTTCCTTGACGCAAGTAAACCGGATATAGCGGTCTTTGTAAAGTATGACTTTTGGCCCGTGATGTTGGGCGAACTACAACGACGAGGCGTGGCGACTTACCTTGTATCTGCCATATTTAGAGAACAACAATTGTTCTTTAAGCCTTGGGGAGGCCTGTATAGGCGTGTATTGAAGTATTTTGACCACTTGTTTGTTCAAGATGAGGAGTCAAAAGCCCGTCTTGCTACGATTGGTATTCGATGCGTGAGCGTTACGGGAGATACTCGTTTTGATAGAGTAGAGAGCATTGCCCAAGAGGCTGTGAGCGTTCCACAACTAGAAGTCCTCAAGTCTAGGGCTAATCCTATACTCGTTGCTGGTAGTACTTGGGGTGTTGATGAGGAGATGCTGATGCAAATAAGCGATAGTTTGCCACAACTAAGTATCGTTTATGCCCCTCACGAATTGAGCGAGGAGCGTATGCAGATACTAGAGTCGCACTACGGGACTAGTATCTGTCGCTTGAGCCACTTGAGAAGCGGAAAGCGTGAGATGGAGGGTCTTAGTCACCTTATTATTGATAGTTTTGGTTTGCTCTCGAGTTTGTATCGCTATGCAGATATTGCTTATGTCGGCGGAGGCTTTGGAAAGAGCATACACAATACGATCGAGGCTGCCGTTTATGGGATCCCCGTGGTGTTTGGTCCTAAGTATGAGAAGTTTCGAGAGGCAAAACTCCTAATACAATCCGGTGGAGGATACAGCGTTGATACACAACAAAAGTTGCTCGATTTACTTATTACGCTAGTCGACAACAAGTCCGTAAGGCAGCAAGCAGGGGAAGCGTCTAGAGCACTTGTCTGCTCACAACTAGGGGCTACCGAGATGATCGTAAAGAACCTATTTATATAGGACTGTTTATGAATAAAAATAAGAACGAACTGATAATATTAGGGATTGAGAGTAGTTGTGATGATACCTCGGCGGCGATCTTGAGAGGGCATACCTTACTCTCGAATGTCATAGCCTCTCAAGCAGTACACCAAGCCTATGGAGGGGTTGTCCCCGAGTTGGCTTCAAGAGCACACGAGCAGAACATTATGCCCGTCGTGAGCGAGGCAGTGAAGAGAGCGGGCATTGCACTTGAGGATATTGACGCGATAGCCTTTACAAGGGGGCCCGGCTTACAAGGCTCTTTGCTGGTTGGTGTAAATTATACCAAGGGCTTAGCCCTTTCGCTAGGTATCCCGATGGTAGAGGTTAATCACCTGCACGCACATGTGATGGCTCACTTTATACAAGAGGAGGGCGAGGAGCACCAGTCCCCCGAGTATCCATTCTTATGTCTACTGGTGTCTGGTGGTAATTCGCAGATAATCCTCTGCCGTGGACCGCAGGAGATGGAGATAATAGGGCAGACGATCGATGATGCTGCAGGGGAAGCGTTTGACAAGTGTGCCAAGGTGATGGGACTTGGTTATCCCGGAGGGCCTATCGTCAATAAACTCGCGAATATCGGTAATCCTAAGGCCTTTGTATTTGCTAAACCTAATATCAAGGGCTATGACTACAGTTTCAGTGGACTGAAAACATCGTTCCTCTATACCCTTAGAGATGCTCTCAAGGACAATCCCAACTTCGTTGAGGAGCATAAAGAAGACCTCTGTGCATCACTACAAGCAACGATTATTGACGTGTTGATGAAAAAACTGCGACTTGCTGCCAAAGACCTTGGTATTAAACATATCGCCGTCGCTGGGGGCGTATCTGCCAATACGGGCTTGCGTGATGCTTTTGTTGATCACGCTCGACGTTATGGTTGGCATATATACATACCGAAGTTTGCCTATACTACCGACAACGCTGCTATGGTTGCGATGAGCGGATATTACAACTATCTATCGGGTGCAAGTAATATGATGGACGTCGTGCCATATGCCCGAGTGACCATTTAACTTGTTCCCAAGAGCCTTAGTCGTTAATCTCTAATACCAACAAACGCATGAAAACAATCCTACGTAAACTCACACTTGCTTGGGCTTTGCTGATGAGTGTGTCGCCTGTACTTGCTGATGGCTTGCAATGTCGCCATGGACTCACGTGGACTATTAGTCAGAACAAGGCATGGGGCTACGGACAGCCGATCATTACCAATATCAAACCTAATAGTGGTGCAGATATAGCAGGGCTACGAGTGGCTGATATTATCGAGGAAATAGATGGCTATGTTACGCACAACCTAAGCCCCAAGCAGATACAACAATTACTAAGCCAAGGCGATAAGTTACATACGATCAAGACAAGCAATCTAGGGCGAGTTGGGAGCAAGCATATCCTAGGCTTGCAATGTAAGCCGTGTAATAGTTTTACCGAGAGAGAACTTGCAGAGTTATTCTCCTTGTACAGCATTGAGGACGCCAATCTGCAACGTATTCACTATCCTTATCACTATACACAGAGTACAAACTACCCTTGGCTCAATGTCAAACTGTTTGATGTAGCAGTGGGCGACCCTCGTACTGCCGATATTGACCGCAAAGTGAACGAGAGTATCAAGAGTGCTTTGCAGGCAAAAGGTTTGACTTTGTCTGAATATGCGGATATAGTCCTAAGTTCGTACTATCATTTGGAGCCTTTGAATGCTTCGGAACAAGTTGCTGGTGCTGGCTTTGGTTTCTCTTGGCGTTACGATATGCACAAGCGAGGCTTGCGTCCTATGCCCTTGTATAGTAACCAACAATCTGGTGTAGGAGGAGCCAAGTATAAGTTGGTCTTTGGCTTACAAATGCAAAGTCGTAGATCCAAAGATATTGTTTGGAGTTGTGAAGCAACGGAATATCTCAGCGAAGCCATTAGTATTGCAGAGTATGCCGAGGCCGCAGTGGGGACGATGCTCTTGGGCTTCCCTTTTGTTAAGGAGTTTAATGCTCCACTTCTATCTGCTCATACCCTTAACTATAACTATACCGGTGTCCTTTACTCACAGAATAATCTGAACCTAATAGTTGGTATTGAGGATAATTCGCCTGCGATGAAGGCTGGGCTTAGACCCGGTGATATTATCCAATCTATCAATGGGCAGAAGTTGGACATCTATGACAGCAGTACTCTTGTAGAGCGTTATCTCGGAGTTGCAGAGCGTTTACAGAGATACCGTGATAGGGAATTACCTCCCTTGGAAGCATTAGTTGGCAGTATCCCAGTTAGTTACTGGCGTGTGGACAACTATGACAGCGTAGCCTCGCAACTTAGCAAGGATAGCAATGATACGGCATTTAGTTATCTTTTTGCCTTTCGTCCCTATATCCTTGGTAAAGAGGGGAAAGTTGTCATCTATGAGATCCAGCGTAATGGACAAACATACTTCGTCCCTATAAACCCAGAGTACCGCAACGAAACAACTATAAGTACACTATAATACTGTGGAAGTAAAACGAATTAGCACACAGAGCAAGAGTAGTAAATACCAACTAGGGCAGTTTTGTGACCTTGAGGTGCTCCGTCTTGTATCTATTGGAGCATACCTTGAGTGGGACAACGAGGACGGGATACTATTACCTCTACGTTATCTCCCTAGTGATGTCGCTGTTGGCGACCAATTGAGGGTCTTTGTCTATCATGATAATGAGGGGCGATTGATCTGTACAACGCTTACGCCACTTGCTTTGGTCGGGGAGGTTGCTCTGCTTGAGTGTGTCGCTGTATCACAAGCAGGAGCCTTTATGGCTTGGGGCATTCACAAAGATCTATTTGTACCTTTCTCCGAGCAACAAGGTCGCTTGCAAGAGGGACGCCAATATCTCATTTACCTATATATAGATCATATCAGCGGTAAAATCGTTGGTTCGGCAAAACTGAATAAGCACATCGGGAATACACTACCCGAGCAAAAGGTCGGGGACGAGGTAAACATCGTCATTGCCGAGCATAATGACGCTGGATATAGAGCCGTTGTAGAGGGCAAGCACTGGGGGATTATTTACTACGATAATACGCCAAACGAACTCTATCGAGGCGATAAGCATAAGGCTTATATCGCACGTATCCGCGAAGATGGCCGACTCGACTTAAGCCTACGTCCTATTGGTTATGAGCGTACAGAGGGTGATGCGACGAAGTTGTTGTGTTTATTGCGACAGAACGGAGGTCGTTTGCCAATCGGTGACAAAAGCCCAGCGGACGAAGTACTACGTCGTACGGGCTTGAGTAAGAAAAGTTTCAAGATGGCGGTCGGGAAACTCTATCGCGATAAACTTGTTACGCCTAGCCCCACAAGCCTTAGCCTAAACCAATAAACCCAAAGAATGAATACAACAGCGATGTATGCAGGGTCTTTTGACCCATTTACGCGTGGGCACGCCGATATTGTCGCTCGTGGCTTGCAATTGTTTGATAAGGTCGTTATTGCAATAGGGGTGAATGAGAGTAAGCGAAATCTCTTCAGTTCGGACGAACGACTTCGGCAGATTAGTCGCTATTATGCGAGCAATCCACGTGTTGAGGTATATACCTACAATGGGCTTACCGTGAGTTTTGCACAAGAGAAGGGTATTCGTTTCTTATTGAGAGGCGTTCGTAGTAGTACGGATATGGAGTACGAGCGTACACTTGCCGATCTCAATCGGCATATTGCAGATATGGAGACCATCTTGTTGCCAGCGAGCCAACTCTTTACACATATTAGTTCGACAGTAGTACGAGAGTTATTGCACTTTGGTGGAGATGTCAGTGGTTTCTTGCCCGAGGGCTTCGAGTTATAATATCTCCTTGGGCTTAGGAGCAATTGTCCTTGTACGTTTAATTCGTACAGCGGTTTCTTCGGATAGTGTCTTCGTTGCAATGGTTATACTAGCCTTAGCCTCTGTATGTACTTGTGGGTAGTCTTTGTGCTATCTAGGGCTAGGCGATCTATTGGGTCGAGTGGAGATCTATACTACTTGAGGTAACCCCGCGAACAAGTAATAAATGAGAAAAGTACTATCACAATCCGTAGATTGTAATAGTACAACTATTAGAAGAAAAGGAGGTTTGGAGAGAATGAGTGATAAGTAAATGAGTATGAGTGTAGTTTGCATTCTTCTGCGAAACTTTGCGTTGAGTGGAAAAGTGCAGAATGTGTGGATTTATGCAGAAGTTCCGTTACCAAATCGTTAGTGTATTCTTGGAATGGTAACGATGAGGCAAGATGTGGTAACAGATGGAGGAAGGTTAGGTAACTAAAACTCTTCTCGACTCGGTGCTTATGCTTTGTTTCACAATGTTTTGCGTAGCTGAGAACGCTTCGGTAACGGGTAACTTTGCCCATAAAAACAGAAGCGTATGCAAGCAGAGAAATTCAAGGTGTTGCTCTACCTCAAAAAGAGTGGATTGGACAGGTCGGGGCAAGCCCCGATAATGGGACGAATAACCTATGGGCGGACAATGGCTCAGTTCAGTTGCAAGCTATCGTGCGACCCTCAGCTTTGGAATGCTCGTGAGAGTAGACTGAATGGCAAAAGTCGTGAGGCTGTGGTAATGAATGGTAAGTTGGAGAATTTGCTTCTCTCGGTGCAATCAGCCTATCGGGTACTTTGTGAGCGTGGTGCTACGTTTACTGCCACAGACATTAAGGAGGAGTTTCAAGGCAGTATGCACTCTCGTACCACTTTCTTAGCCTGTTATGACTTGATGATGGAGGAGCTGAGCAAAGGTATAGGAATTGATAGAAAAGCAGAGTCGATGAATATCTATCGTTCCACTCGCAAGTACCTTGCAGAGCTTATTCGTCGAAAGTATAAGACAGCCGATGTTGCATTCAGTCAAATCTCGGAGGACTTGCTTTCTCGCTTTGAGTGGTTTGTTGTAGGCGAGTTAGGCTTTACGCAAAACTATTTCCATTCACTCTCTATCTGCGTGAAGAAGGCTTGTCGCTTGGCATATCGTAGAGGCTTTGCTGATAAGCTCCTCTTTGAGAATTGCCAAGTAGAGAGAGGGAGTAGGAAGCTCCCCCGAGCTTTGGATTGGACTTCGTTGCAGATGTTGCAAGGATTGACCTTTGAGGCATACGAGTTGGAGCTTGAAACCGCTCGCAATCTCTTTCTATTCTCTTGCTATACAGGCGTAGCTTATTGCGATATGATTGCCCTTCATCGGGAGCATCTTTTTAGAGATGATGAGGGAGCGTTGTGGCTGAAGTTTCGTAGGCAAAAGACGAACACACTTTGTAGAGTAAAGCTATTGCCCGAGGCTGAGAACTTGATAGAGCGTTATTGCTCAGAGAAACGTGATACGCTCTTCGCACCCATTGAGTACTCTACTTATCTTACTCAACTCAAAGCCTTGCAGCTTCGAGCTGGTATCACAATACCTCTATCTGCTCACGTTGGTCGGCATACCTTTGCCACATTGATAACCTTGGAGCGAGGCGTACCGATTGAGACGGTTAGTCGAATGCTGGGGCATAGCAATATACAAGTAACCGAGCGGTATGCACACGTAACTCCCAAGAAGCTTTTTGATGAATTCGAGCGATTTCTCTCTTTCACAGACAACCTCAGCTTAACACTTTAAGTCTTATGCGTAGTACATTCAAAGTTCTATTCTATATCAATAGAAGCAAAACCAAGGCAGATGGAACAACAGCCGTTCTTTGTCGCATCACCATTGATGGGGCAAGCGTAGTGATAAGCACAGGTGAAAGTGTTATTCCTCACGATTGGAGTGTGAAGCGAGGGGAGACAACAGATAAGAAGACCAATCTACGTCTGCAAGCAGTCCGAGAAGAAATCGAGCAGGGATACAATACTTTGCTCTACAAATACGGAGCGGTGAGTGCCGAGTTATTGAAGAACCATTTGCAAGGTGTAGGGAAAAGTCCAACGACACTTCTTGCTCTTAGTCGGGAAGAACTTAAGGCTCAGCGAGAGAGCAAGAGTGAGGGGACATATAAGAACAATCGTATTTCAGACAAGCTCTTGCATGAGTTTGTACGAGGAAGAGGCGAAGAGGATATTCCCTTAGTCGTTCTTACGGCGGAGTTCTTTGATGATTATCGCATCGACTTAAAGCGAGAAGGCTATGCTCCTGCAACAGTGAACAGGCATCTGTGCTGGTTGAGCCGTTTGATGTATAGTGCCGTTAGTCAAGGAACGATACGCTTCAATCCTTTTGAGGAGATGAAGTATGAAGCTGTGGAGAGAAGACCTCGCTTCTTATCTAAGAGTGAGGTTGCAAAGCTCTTGGCTTTTCCCTTGAAAGATGAACTGGCAGAGCAGAGTCGAAGAATGTTTCTCTTCTCAGTCTTTACTGGTTTGGCATTTGCAGACTTAGTAAGCTTGAAAGCCTCTCAGATTGAGGTGAATAGTGAGGGAAGGCGATATATTCGCAAGAGACGGCAGAAGACAGAGGTGGAGAGTTTGATACCCCTGCACCCGATAGCGGAGCAGATACTATCGTTGTATATGAACGAACAGAGTAAGGAAGACGATACGGTATTCCCTCCAATGAGTAGAAAACAGTTGATTGCTCAACTCAAAGCTGTGGGTTTGGCTTGTGGTATTCGTACGCCCTTGACTTGGCACGTTGCTCGCCATTCATTTGGCACACTGACTTTGGAAGCAGGTATCCCAATGGAGAGCATTGCTAAGATGATGGGGCATTCTTCCATCGCCAGCACACAAATCTATGCTCAAATCACAGATCAAAAGATTGCAAGGGATATGGAGAAGTTGATGGGGGAACGACTGTGCAAGAGAGATAATTAGGCATTCATTCTTTAATCACAATGAGATTGTGTACTTTTGCACTAAGAAATTCTTCGCACATGGAAATGAATAGGATAAGGGAAGCATTAAAAGCTAAGAAGATGAGCCAGAAAGAACTCTCACAACATTTAGGTAAGAGTTTGAATATGGTCAATCTGTATGTAGCCAATAGAGTACAACCTCCTATTCCTATCCTTTACAACATAGCAGAGATACTGGATGTTGATGTGCGAGATTTGTTGGTGTCAAATAAATAAGCAGAAGAAATGAAGCTGACAGATATAATCAAGGGGAGTGAATACGACCTTAGTCTCTTCTCGGAAGAGAAAATCGCAAAGTTAGAGTCTTGTATTGTAGAGCGAGCAGGAAAAAAGGGTTCAATTCCCTCTCTCTCCGCGGAAGGTACTCTGAACAAGAGTTTAGAGAACACCAAGAAAATTCGTAAGTATCGTAACTTCAAAGAGTTACGATACTTTTCTTTTATGCCAATACAACTTCTCAGAGTACGTATAGAGGTCGCAAATACTCCCAAAATACTCTCAAATGGCTACAATCTGGCTACACTTTTTCGAGCAGATTGAAAATTGTAGCCCAGAGTACGTAGAGAGTTCGTTTAGAGTACGCATACATTGCTGTTATTCAAATTATTATGTCGAACTTTGTAGTATAAGACAGAGGTCTTGTTTTCATGATTTTGGCTACAATCTATAGCCATCGTGGCTACAATTCTTCTCGTCATGGCTACAACTCTTAAAAACAGATGTGTATGAAGTCTATTTTTAGAACAGCCTTCTACCTTAGAAGCAACTACGTTAACAAGGAGGGCAAGACTCCTGTAATGTTGAGGATTTACCTCAACAACGAGCGTTTGTCTATCGGCTCAACAGGCATCGCAGTTGTGCAAACGCAGTGGGATAGTGCAAATGAGAAGATTAAA
>JBHAFI010000077.1:0-20279 GCA_041856045.1 Porphyromonas sp.
TACTCATCAGAGTTTTTTTTGTTGAATAGGCTAAAGGTACGATAATTTACCTTAGCGTCTCTGATAATGTAAGCAAGGAGAGGCACTTCCCAGTGCCTCTCCTTGTCTTTTAACTCCAATCAGCTTTTAGGACACTAATGACTAGTAAGCACATCATAATTAACCAATACTAGAGTAATCTTATTCCAAAGAAAGTATTCGATCTATAAATAAACACACACAACATCTAGCTGCAAACATTATAAGTCCATTCGGCTTAAGCACAAGCCCTCTTAGCATCAAAGCGACAACATACAAGATTGATTAGCACTTCTTACTAACAAGTAGCAACATACTATACCAGCACCGCAAATCCGCAGAAATAGGAAAAGATAGGAACCAACCTAGAGCGAAAAGTCCCTATCCCTAGACCACTCTAAGGCACATAATCGAGGAACGGAAGCAGAGTACACAGACAACAGAACGGATATGTAGATCCACAATGTATTGATAATTGGGAAATTATTCGTACCTTTGCGACGCTAAATTTATCAAATTAAGTACCAAGAGGCAACTTGTAGTATAGGCTTAGTGTCTATGAGCCTGCACGTTACGAGTGCTTCGTCTATTAACAATTAAAACAAACTAACAAACAAGAAATGGACACTTTAAGTTACAAGACCGTTTCTGCAAACAAGGCAACTGTTAGCAAGAATTGGGTTGTTGTTGATGCTGAGGGTCAAAGTCTTGGTCGACTATGTGCCAAGATCGCAAAACTCCTACGCGGTAAGTACAAACCCAACTTTACGCCACACGTTGACTGCGGTGACAACGTTATCGTAATCAATGCAGAAAAGGTGGTTCTCACAGGTAAGAAGTGGGACGACCGTGTTTACCTCAAGTTCTCTGGCTATCCCGGTGGTCAGCGAGCATTTAGCCCACGCTTCTTACAATCAAAGGGTAGCGATCGTCTATTCCGTAAGGTTGTGAAGGGTATGCTACCAAAAAATCGCCTAGGTGATAAGATCATCAACAACCTCTACGTTTACGAGGGTGGCGAGCACAAGCACGAGGCACAACAACCACAAGTAGTAGATGTAAATACACTAAAGTAAAAGTTAAGCAAGATGGAACTAATCAATGCTATTGGCCGTCGTAAGGCCGCTGTTGCTCGCGTGTATGTATCACTCGGCTCAGGTAAGATCACGATCAACAAGCGTGATATCGCTACTTATTTCCCCTCATCTATCCTACAGTATATCGTACGTCAGCCACTTGCAAAACTTGAGGCAGTAGAGAAGTACGACATCAAGATCAACCTTAAGGGTGGTGGTTTCAAGGGACAAAGCGAAGCAGCACGCCTTGCTATTGCACGTGCACTCGTTAAGATCAACCCAGAGGATAAGAAGGCTCTACGTGAGGAAGGCTTCATGACACGTGACTCTCGCTCTGTTGAGCGTAAGAAGCCCGGTCAACCAAAGGCTCGCAAGCGCTTCCAATTCTCTAAGCGTTAATGATTGCTTCGGCAGTTATTATCCGCGTTTAGTATCTAAACTGGGCAGATTAAGGGGCTAATACTCCTGCTCACTTACTACCGCCTAGTTGCAAGTATATTATATACACTACAGAACGTAAACAAAACAAACAATTATGTCAAGAATATCTTTTGACCAACTTCTAGACGCAGGTGCACACTTTGGTCACCTAACGCGCAAGTGGAACGCTGCAATGGCTCCTTACATCTTTATGGAGCAAAACGGTATCCACATTATAGACCTACACAAAACAGTTGCTAAGGTAGACGAAGCCGCTGAAATCGCTAAGCAAATGGCTAAGGCTGGCAAGAAGATCCTCTTCGTTGCCACTAAGAAGCAAATCAAGGAAGGCGTAGGAGAACTCGCAAAGAGCGTGAATATGCCTTACGTTACTGAGCGTTGGCCCGGTGGTATGCTTACTAACTTCCCTACAATCCGTAAGGCGGTTAAGAAGATGACCCTCATCGATAAGATGACTAGCGATGGTACATTTGATAACCTATCTAAGCGCGAGAAACTCCAGATCACACGTCAGCGTGCTAAACTAGAACTTACTCTAGGTTCGATCGCTGATATGAACCGCCTACCATCGGCACTTTTTGTGGTAGACGTACTTAAGGAGCATATCGCAGTTGCTGAGGCTGTACGCCTTGGTATCCCTGTATTCGCTATTGTAGACACCAATAGTGACCCACGTGACGTAGACTATGTAATCCCAGCAAACGACGACAGCACTGCAGGTGTAAACCTCATTGTGTCGGCTATCTGCTCTGCTATTGCAGAGGGTCAGTTGGAGCGTAAGGCTGAGGGTGGTAAGAACGAAGGCGAGGAAGGCGAAGAAGAGCCACGTCGTATTCGTCGTAACCGTCGCGAGCGTCGCGAAGAGAAGCAGGACGCAGAGTAATCAACCAGATACTCTGATCAGTATTAACTAAAAACATTCCATAAGATAATGGCTGTTACAATCCAAGATATTGCTAAACTCCGTAAACTTACGGGTGCAGGTATGATGGACGTTAAGAAAGCCCTCGAGGAAGCAGCAGGTGACTTCGACAAGGCTATCGAACTACTCCGTAAGCGTGGACAAGCACTTGCTGCAAAACGTAGCGATCGCGATGCAGAGGAAGGCTGTGTACGTGCAGCACACTCTGGGGACTTCGCTGTAGTTGTTGGTATCAAGTGTGAGACCGACTTCGTTGCCAAGGGTGCAGAGTTCATCGCTCTTACCGACGCTGTTCTAGCAATTGCACTAGAGAAGCGTGGTGCAAGCAAGGAGGAAATTCTTGCTGCTCCTATGGCTGATGGTCGTTCGGTACAAGAGCACATCACTGAGCGTAGTGGTGTATCTGGCGAGAAGATGGAACTTGGTATCTACGAATTTGTGAAAGGTGCTGCTACTTGGGCTTATATCCACCCGGGTAACCTCATCGCTACAATTGTAGCCTTCAACGAGTCTATCGAAGACCAAATGGCAAAGAACGTAGCCATGCAGATCGCGGCTATGAACCCTGTTGCTGTTACAGAAGCCGAAGTTCCAGAAGACATCAAGGAACGCGAACTTAACCTTGCTCGCGAGAAAGCACGCGAAGCAGGTAAGCCCGAGAACCTCATCGAGAACATCGCTCAAGGTGCTCTCAAGAAGTACTACAAGGATTTCACGCTCCTCGATCAACTCTTCTTTATCGACAACAAGTTGTCTGTTGGACAATACCTACAGACTGCTAGCAAGACGTTGACGGCTACGGCTTTCTACCGTGCTTCACTAGTAGCAGAATAATTTCGTAATCTCTAAACAAAGTATCAAGCATAATATGAAGCAAGGTATTCACCCAGAGAACTATCGTCCCGTAGTGTTTAAGGATATGTCAAACGAAGATATCTTTATCACACGCTCGACGATGCCTGCAAAGGAAACTATCGTAGTAGACGGCGTTGAGTATCCACTCATCAAGGTCGAAATTTCAAGCACGTCGCACCCATTCTTCACGGGTAAGGCGAAACTTGTCGATACAGCAGGTCGCGTAGACAAGTTCATGAGCCGTTACGGCAACCGCAAGAAGTAAGCATAATAGTTTACCATATAATGATAAAGGCAAGTACTCTTTTGTACTTGCCTTTATTTGTTTCACCTTAAAGGCTAAGTCCCCTATACTACTCCCGTAGAACCATCGACACTATTAGAAGAAGGCTATTCACCTTTAGGAGGTAGCATAGTTTCTTAGTCTTTCTATTCTTCAGGGGAATATTCTCTTCAATTGCAGATTTCGTAGCAATGGGGGGGGTTAGCTTTTATTGCTAGCCTGTTTGACTAACAAAGGCTTCGTCTGCATTTAGACGAAGTCTTGTAGGGAGAAAGAGGAAGACCTAAACAGATAAAAGTATAAAACAGTAAGGGCTACGGCGGTGTGCCGTAGCCCTTACTCGTTATCTAGTCGGAGCCTTGTCGCTCGACCGAGGGATTAGAGCGTTGATCGCAAGATTGTTTGCTCTCTGTCGGGACCGACTGACACATAAGCGATCTCAACGCCCAACTCCTGCTCGATGAAAGTAATGTATTCGCTCAAGGCTTGGGGCATCTCCGAGGCATTACGTAGTCCACTTGTATCCGTCTGCCAACCAGCGAAAGTCTTGTAGACTGGCTTGTAACTATCATTCAGTTCGAATGGGAAGTCGGTGCTTACGACACCATTATGCTCATAGCCTACACACACCTTGATCTCTGCGAATGTATCCATCACATCGCTCTTCATCATAATTAGTTTGGTCACACCATTAAGCATCACCGTATAGCGTAAGGCAACTAGGTCTAACCAACCGCAACGACGTTTGCGTCCTGTCACAGAGCCAAACTCGTGCCCTAGTTTGCAAAGTGCTTCGCCGGTTTCATCAAACAACTCTGTTGGGAAAGGGCCAGAACCTACGCGAGTGCAGTAAGCCTTAAAGATACCATAAACCTCACCTATTGCTCGAGGTGCTACACCCAAGCCCGTACAGCAACCTGCACAGACCGTATTGCTACTCGTCACAAAAGGATACGAACCAAAGTCTATATCAAGCAACGAACCTTGAGCACCCTCTGCAAGGATACGCTTCCCACTTTGTAGTTCCTTATTGATCAGTTGCTCACTATCGACAAAGGTGAATGCACGTAGAGCCTCAACAGCCTCTAGCCACTGTGCCTCGAGTGCTTCCAAGCCCTCGACAGGATAAGCCATACCCGCTAATATCTGTAGGTGACGTTGCTTTGCCGCCTCATACTTCTCACGGAAATTGCACTCTATATCCCCTACACGCAAGCCATATCGCCCCACCTTATCGGTGTAAGTAGGGCCAATACCCTTACCCGTAGTACCTACCTTGGCATCTCCCTTGGCGGCTTCGTTGGCAGCGTCCAAGAGGCGGTGCGTAGGCATAATAAGATGGGCTTTGCGTGAGATAACGAGGCGTGTCTTAAGGTCGTGTCCGCTCTTGGCTAGTTGTGTCGCCTCATCAACGAAAAGAATAGGATCCAAGACAACCCCATTACCGATAACGTTGAGTTTATTCCCTTGGAATATCCCCGAGGGAATAGACCTAAGGACATACTTCTCGCCATCGAACTCAAGCGTATGCCCTGCATTAGGTCCCCCTTGGAAACGTGCGATTATATCATATCGAGGAGTGAGTACGTCTACGATCTTTCCTTTCCCTTCGTCTCCCCACTGAAGGCCTAGGAGTACGTCTACCTTTTCCATTATATATACGGTGTTTTGTTGATTACTATCCTTAGCCTTGACGCTCAAGTTGACGTTGCTGATAACGGCTCCTGCGTTCTTCTTGTGGCTTTACTTCTTCGCTTTGCTCGGTCCTAGCCTTACGATTGGCGAATATCTTACGCTCGCGTTGTGGCTCCGTCGGAGTAGGCTTGATCTCGGCTGATGCTGGTGCTGATGGCACGGCAACTGCTGGTGCTTGTTCCTTTACCTCCGTGCGAACCGATGCCTCACGAACGGGCTGGACTTCCTTTACCTCCGTGCGAACAGATGACTCACGAACGGGCTGTACTTCCCTTACCTCCGTGCGAACAGATGCCTCACGAACGGGCTGGGTTTCCTTTACCTCCGTGCGAACAGATGCCTCACGAACAGGTTGTACTTCCTTTGCCTCCGTACGAACTGATGACTCACGAACCGGCTGGGCTTCCTTTGCCTCCGTGCGAACCGATGGCTCACGAACCGGCTGGGCTTCCTTTACCTCCGTACGAACTGATGGCTCGCGAACGGGCTGGACTTCCTTTGCCTCGGTGCGAACCGATGCATCTCGAACTGGTTGTACTTCCTTTACTTCGGTACGAACCGATGGCTCACGAACGGGCTGGGCTTCCTTTGCCTCCGTACGAACTGATGGCTCGCGAAGAGATGCTTGCTCCCCTACTCCTTCTTGCTGGGGCTTAACCTCGCTAGGCTCTACTCTCTGCGGATTAGCCCTACGAGAGATTGGTCGTGCCGATTGCTCACGGCGTGGTGATGAGGTTTCTTGTCGCTCCTCTCGCACATTTCTATTCCCCTCGGGGGCTACCTCGGGGGCTTTGGCTGTCGCAGGTTCTTTCGCTTGAGGCTCTGCACTTGGCACTGGCGTCTCACTACCCTGCACTGCTGGTGACTCGCTAGCCTCTTCTCGATCGCGACGCTCACGACGCTCGCGACGACGCTCCTCTCTCTGCTGCTCAAAACGCTCACGCTTCTCTTGCTTTGAGAGTTGCTCGGGCTTATCCACCTCCTCAACCTTGGCATCGGGCGTAGTAGCCTCTACACGTTCACGCTTCTCGGGCTTGTCCTTACGCTCGGGCTTCTCTTGCTTCTCTGCCTTTTCCTTACGCTCTACTCGCTCGGGGCGTTCTTTACTTTTCTTCTCGCTCTTCTCTTGCTCCTCGAGGGCTTCTCGCTGTTGACGTTCGATCGCTTTACGTTCTTCGCGATCTTGTTTCTCCTTACGTTGTTTCTCTTGGTTCTTACGTGTGTTTTGCTCGCCAAGAGTTTCGCCCTCTCTGCGGTTGGCATTACGGCGTAACGAATTACCCAAGTAGGGATCTTGCTCACGCTGACGGCGGCGAATGTTTTGCAGGTGCATACCTATGGCTTCGGTTGAGATCTGTATCTCCCAAATGCACAATACTAGCGAAACGGCTAGCGACACCATACCTCCCCCGAAGACAATCTCTGCTACAAGATTAACATGGATAGAGAAGAAAAACATCGAGGTCAAGCATAGTAATAGACTGATAGCCCCAAAGGTCTGCATCGCACGGATAAGTCTAAGACGTAGCACGAAATTACGTATCTGCCCCAGAGTAGTAGGGTCTTTGTCGGGGTTCTCTTGGTATCTCTCGTTTAGGGTGCGTACTACGCTAGCATAAGATAAGAAGCGATTGGTGTACGCCAATAATATCAATGAAATCGCCGAAAACAACAGCGATGGTGTGGTTAAATTTAATTCGTTCATTTCTTTTACTTGTATTTATTCCTAAGCAAAGACGAGGCTATGCCGAGAGGCATAATCCGCTCTAATGCTTTGCTTAGATGAGCCGTCAGTAGGCTCTCAACGACAATAATGTCTATGTCTACGCCCTTATTATAGGCGGTACGTAGACCGAGGGCATCAGCCCTAGGATCCTCTGCGAGGAGCATCAGTCGCTCACTATTGACACGTAGGTGCAGGCTATAAGTGTAGCCCCACTCGCTAGACGCCTCTTCTTGTAAGACGAATATCCGTTCGTAGTCCTGCTCCTCTACCTGATGAAAGCGTAGTACAGCACCTACGGCATTCTCTATAATCTGCCTTATCTCGGTCTTTGGCTTTGAATAGAGATCACGACCAAGATATAGGCTGAGGGCCAACTCTCCGCCCTCGGGTGTTGAGGCGATCAATACGGCACTATCGACAGCACGCCCCTGCTCCTTGCTCTCCTTGAGCAAACGCACTTGCTCCTCACGTCGATAGTCGGCATACTCCTCGGCAGTCTGTACGATACGAGTAGACAGATAGTAGGGATCTCGTCCTGCCTCAAAGGGATAATCCTCTACCCCAGTTGTCGATAGTTCCATACACATATAGTCATAACCTACACGTATATGCTCGGGGAGGAGGCTTGTAAGACGCTCGTAGTCGGGAGCGTGATGCGAGAGATGCGTCAGTACCGTTTTGAGGGGTGGCTTAGATAAGTCCGTAAGATAACACTCTACGTCTAACACATTTTGATGCGAGGGGTGCTCACGCAGATAACGCAGGGCATTGATTACGAGTAAGCGACAGTCCTCAACCTTAGCCCATTCCTCGGGGGCTATGGTCTTCATATCTGTTATGTAGACGATGTCTGCACTCGCCTCTTGTCCCTGCTCGTGGAAGCGATAACCATAGATCGGGAGTTTGCCGTGATTGACGACAATAGGACGTATCTCTAGATCGTCAATCGTGAGCACCTCATCACTTGCCAAGGCTCTAAGGTCTAGGCGTGGCGTACCCGGATAAGGGTTGGGAGAGAAGACATAATGCATACGACTACGCACTGCCTCTAGTACACGCTCTTGACCATATATGGGGAGTACCTCACGCCATGCGATAGTACGTAGATCATCGAGTCCGTAGACGTGGTCATAATGCTCATGCGTCAAGACAACAGCATCGATACGATCTAGACCGATATGTAGAGCCTGTTGTCTGAAGTCGGGACCACAGTCTATCAGCACCCGCTTGCCCTTACTTGTCGTAAGCAAGGCAGAGGTACGCTGACGTTTATCACGAGGGTTATCGCTCTTACAGATATAGCAAGCACAGCCAACCTCTGGTACACCTGTGCTGGTAGCTGTACCTAGTAGAATGAGCGTCATCGCCACGATACTTACTCCTCTTTTCCTCTGTTTATGCTGGCTATGCCTAACTAATATAACGCACCTCGGGCCTTAGTTGCACGGCAAATACCTCCTGCACTTTGTCACGTATGCTCTCTGCCAATCGGGCAATATCAGTCCCTGTAGCCTCGCCATGGTTTACGAGTATTAGGGCTTGCTTCTCATACACCCCTGCGTCGCCCTCACGATAACCTTTGAAGCCCACCTGCTCGATAAGCCAGCCGGCTGCAAGTTTAACCGTACCATCGGCTTGAGGGTAATGAGGCATTGAGGGGTAAGCCTTCAATAGTTCGCTAGCACGCTCTGCTGTAACGATGGGGTTCATAAAGAAACTCCCTGCATTGCCTAGACTCTTGTAGTCGGGCAGTTTGGCTTCTCTTATCTCGATGACAGCCTTACGTAGACTTGCTAGACTTGGCTCTATGTCGCTCGACTCAAAATAGCGTTGGAGGTCGGCATAGCCAAGGTTGAGTTTGGCATCTCGGCTAAGTGCTAGCGTCACATAGATCACAATCCAATCGCTAGCCTCCGGCTCCTTAAAGAAACTATGACGATAAGCATACTGGCACTCATCTCGCTCAAAGACTCTACGCTCGCCCGTACGGCGATGTATTGCCTCGACACTATGTACCACCTGCTGTATCTCTACGCCATAGGCTCCTATGTTTTGTATAGCGGCAGCCCCTACTTGACCGGGTATGAGGGACAAGTTCTCCACCCCATAGTATCCATGCTCGACAGCATAGGCAACGAGGTCGTCCCAAAGTAATCCTGCACCGACACGCAAGAGGACTGTCCCCTCTTGCTCAGAGATGAGTGCAATATCCTTTATCTCGGACTTGAGGATAACACCACGAAAATTGGTGAGGAAGAGCAAATTGCTCCCCTCACCAATATGTAAACATCGGCTCTCTTGGAAGTATTCGTCACGTACCAGCGTCTCAAGGTCCTCGACACTGCTATAACTAACGTAGTACGCTGCCGTAGCATGAATACCAAAGGTATTAAGCGCGCGTAGGGAATACTCCTCTCGGATAGTCATCTCTTACTCGTTGGCTAGGATCCAAGCGTCCTTATACTCAGGTGCGAAGCGACTCTTGATAGCATCACGGCTCGCTGCAGCCTCTTCTCTCGTATCGAAACTTGATACGATAACGCGTAGCATACCCATCTCGTTCTTTGCAAGGATAGCATTATAGCCCTTTGCAGTCATCTTCTCACGTAGCGACTTTGCATTCGTAGGGTTTTGGAAACTACCAATCACTACGCTGTAACGCTTGAGGTTGTTACTATTCTCACCATCAAGGACAGACACACGCTCCTTACGAACTGCTACTACTGGTGTCGCTGGTGTTGCAGGTGTTACGGTCTTAGGTTCCTCGTAAGTAACGCTACGATTAACATCTTGAGTAGCGATCTCACGTTGCTTTGCTTCCTCGTAAGCCTTACGATAAGCACTCTTCTTACTCTTACATGAGCCAAGCCCAAAGACAAGAGCAAGGGCGGCTGTAGCCATAACGATCTTCTTCATATATTCTATCGTTTTGTTAATAGGTTTCGTATGTGAATATAAATACGTACAAAGATACTAAATCTTCGCCAAACGCTAAGGAGCATACCATACCCCTAGGGTCTAGAACCTAGACATAGCCCCAAGGTCTAGCAACTAGCCTCTACTACTTGGGTCGCATCGGCACTATAATAACGCTCCGACACGAGCGTATAGCATATCCACGTATAAATCACGTCTTGACGCTTATCCGCCAAGGCGTGGCGTTTATCCGTCAAGGGCTTGATTTTTATGCATCAAGGCTTGACGCATAGGTCGCACAAATAGAATAGTGCCTTTATGCTCGGCATAAAGGCACTATTTATCCTTGTATGATTTCTAAAATTTGTTGAGGTGCGTATATCAGAAATCGACCTCTGCAAGCATCACCTGCGAATACTCCCAAAAACTCTTGGCATCGAGTATCTCGAGTGTCAAATAGCCCTTTTTGTCGGGACGCATCTTATAACTCTTGGCTGGGTGGACGCTTAGTAGTCTTGCCGTCTTACTCTGCATTACGACCTCTTTGAGCATTCGCCTATCCGACCTTGTAAGGTATGTTAGTTCGGCATTATCGACCGTAATACGATCGTCACGCGTGAGTAAGCCCATCTCCCTAAAGTCCCCTTTAGTCCCGAGGGCATAGTAGACAGTATTGAGGGAGTCTTCCTTGGCTTTGAGTCGATCCTGCTCGCCTAGGTTGAAGGCTTTCATACGCTCGGTTTCTTCTTTGAGTTTGGCAAGGGAAGCGTCTAGTTCGCCCACAGCCTTGACCTTACGCATCGTCTCGTTGGCGATGGTCTCGACACGTGCTTGCTGTCGTCCCAACTGCTCCCTAAGGAGTGCTACCGTCCCCTGCATACGCATCGAGGCAACACCATTGCTCTCGATACGCTTTATCAAGAGTTCGATAGAGTTATTACTCTCTTCCAGTCGATCCGAGAGCATACGTATATTGCGTCTTATCCGTTCTTGCTCACCGATGGGCAACTCACCTCGCAGAGCATTGACGTTAATCATACTCTCGACATTATTCAACTCTTGGAAGTTGGCTATCACACTAGCGACCAACGAGTCGGTCTCATAGGCTTGATCTTGATAAGCAACATTTAACGTCATCAGAGAGTCATACTCTGCCCTCAAGTGCTTGTATTCGCTTTTGCGAACGCAAGACGAACAAGCGAGCATCAGACAAAAACCCAATGCTATGCAGTGCTTTAACCTTAACATTTTCCTCTTATTTTACGTTATTTATCACAAAGATACTTAATTATTCGGATACTCCTCGATAAGGTTCCCTCTCAAAGCCCCCTTAATAGATAGGCTCTGTACCACCATATACACCAGTGATACAGAGCCTATATAGCGAGCGAGGACAGACTCTAGAAGCGTCTAAGCCCAAGGAGGGCAAGCCCCACAAAGAGGAGATTAGTGAGGATCAACGAGCAGAATACCGAGCCGAGGCTATACGACGCACGTGCTTGGTGATAGATGGGACGAGTATGCTCTCGCCAATCAATACTTGTCGTAGGCTTTTGCTCAAAAATAGCAGAATAAAAGGCTCTACGCTTATCCTCGTGGAAGTCTGTCGTTGCCTCTAGGAAGTCGAGATAAGCGGCAAGGTCTGTACCTGCAAGCGAGTTGAGGACGAGTTGCACCTTTACGGGGGGAAGGAAGTCTGCAATAGCGTGAGATAGAGCCTCACGAGAGCGTACCTTGGAGAGCATAGCCTCTTGTTCGTGACGACTCTCTAGATCTCCCATATGCTGCATAGCGTAGTACCAGCCCCACGTGAAACCAGAGTCCGGAACCGTGTATTTACTAAGTTCGGGATAACAAGCAACGAATTTACGCATCGTCGCCTGCTTATCCGTATCCCACTTCTTATGGTATTCGTCCCGCTGACGTATCGTTAGCGTCAGAGCCTCGTCAAGTGGGTACTTACTACTCACGTAACTATTGATCCCCACAGGCAAAAGTACCACAAGTCCCAACCACAGCGAGAGGAGGACAACGGCATTCACACTGCTCGTCCAGCCACGACTAACGACCAAGAGAGAGAGCGTAAACCAAAACAAAACATACAGCACACTTATCGCTACCATCGACAGATAAGGCACACTGATGTCCAAGCCCAAGGCAGGTATTGCCACAATATAGAGTAGCAAGAGTGCCAGCAAGACGAGTGCTACACGTATCGTAAACTTACTTAGGAGGAAACGTAGACTAGACTGACCTTGGATCTTGATGATACGCCAAGTGCCACGCTCGACCTCCTCATGCCATAGGTTGAAACTAAGAGCAATAACCACCAAGGGGAAAAGGAAGATCAAGACGAAACTCAAGTCGAGGTTCCCTACATGCAGTTTCGTTGGGTTCACAAGATCGGTATCATACTTCTGACCCTCAAGAGCCAATATCGTGAGGTGCTGTATATTGTTATTGAGGTCGGTCTGCCCAATAGCGAGTCCTGCCAAAGGATTTAGGGGATTGACAAAAGCGAACTTTAGATAGTACAGCACAAGACCCAAGTCATCGGGGTGATAAGCCATTTGAGCCTCAATGTGTCGCTCCTGCATCTCTGCTGCAGCATGCTGGTTACGCTCTTGAGTATTGAGGAATTGGCGTCCTATGGCTAGAGAGGATAGCCCCAAGACGAGGAGCAAGGCAAAAGAGAGCAGCGTGACACGCTGGCGAAGGAAAAGTTTGATAAGTAGATGCCACATACTAACTGACTTTGAATAGATAAGACGAGCAACGAGCGATCCACACAAGCCCAAGGAGCATAAGCCCAAGAGCCAGCATAGAGTGCCATTGCTTCTCTAGGATTGTCGCCACACTAGGGTAGCGGTACTCAAAGGGCGGGAACTTACGGAACTCTGCCCGATTTACAGCATTACGCTTACCCTCACTACCTCCCTGCCAATTGGGATTGACGTAAGTCTCCTGCAACTTCGCCATATAGGTAGCCATCTTATAGCGGTATGCTTCGCTCTGCAAGAGGAAGTCGTCATAGGTCTCAAAGTCCGTACCCGAGAGACTCATCGACAAGTGCTTTACGGCTAGATAGGGATCTAGGAGAGAGAGGTATTGAGCGATAGCATTTTGTCGGCGGTAGACCTCGGTGAGCCTATGCTGATGCTCTGCGTGGATACCAGCCGTCAATCGCTCACCTAGTCCCATGATAAATCCCCCGTAGTTGAAGGGAAGTTGTGTTACCGAGTCTACGCCATAGACCCTAAGGAGTGAGTCCTTGACAGCCTTGAAGTAAGGATCATCGGGATTGTGGCTGTCACCTATCTTAAGCACATCATGCTCTATCGCAGCCTTGAAGGCGATCTTCGTAGGATTAGGGTAGAGTGCCGAGCCGAGGCTCTGTACCGACTTGGGGACAACAACAAACAGCAACAACCAACAGCCAAGGAGCGTCAGCAAAGACTGCGTACTACTACGGCTCCACGCCGAGATAAGTACTGTCCCTAGACAAAGGACTAGGAAGAAGACGAGATACACGACAGACAAGAGGACAATACGCAAGAGTGTCTCCTGCCCTAGACTAGGAGTGTCGAGCCACAGCACAGACCATAGGACTACGAGGGCAGGTAAGAAGAATAGGCTTGCACCCATAAATAGCCCCAGCGTCTTACCCCAAATGATTGTGGACATCTCGACACCTTGCACATACATCAGTTTGAGCGTACGTCGCTCACGCTCTCGACTAATGGCATCGAAACCGATGAAGAATATCAACAGAGGCAATATCAGCCCGAGGAGCATAGCCACATGTAAGTCCCCAAAGCGTACAAGCCCAGTCGAGAGGCTCGCCTCGGAGAAGTTGGCGGTATTCTGCTTGTGTGCCTCGAGGAAGACCACATTCCCCATATAGGTCTCTAGCCCCGCATCAAATATACTCAATGGGTGCGGTAGTCTGAAGGCAAAAGCCCCAAAGTGTGCCATACGATGGGGGTGCTTATCGGGGTTACTCTCCCAACTACGTCTATCCTCCTCTTGATGCTCCGTACGGCTCTCCTCTTGATGCTGGTAGAGATGCCAGCGATCGTAACTTATCGCTACTAGGGCGACAAGGTAGAGCGACAATAGAAGCAACATTCCCCCGGTAAAGAACTTATACCGTAGGTAGCGTAAGGCTATAATCTTGATAATACTCCTGTTCATAATTACTTAGTTTAGGCGACCTAGTGCTGTCGCCTTGGATAGGGTTAGTGACCTCTCAATTGTATACATTATATGTATACAGCAGTATACACTATATGTATACTCGAGTATACATACTTTGTATACTTATGTAGACTCAAGATCTCAATAAGTAGCGTCAAAAGGGGCGATAGTCCTATACGAACATAGCAAGCCCCCACAAGAGCAAGGCGATAAGGCGTGGACGGGCTATGGAGATAAGTCCTCTCCCCTACCTTATCGCTTCGCCTAGATCTAGAAACGGAAGGTAGTGTTAAGAACGAAGTTGCGTGGAGCACCGGGAAATACCCAAGTCTTGTTGAGGGCACCTGTCCAGTAAGTCGTATCAAAGAGGTTGTTTACCTTGAGGGAGAAGTCCATATTGCTCCCTACGGGCTTATAACTCACGACAGCATCAAAGACTGTGTAGGCAGGGAGCATAAGTGTGCGTTCCCACCACGACAAACGCTCACCACTATGCTGTACACCTAGTCCTAGCGTTAGACCTCTAAGGGCTGTCGAGGGGGCGAAACTATACTTCGTCCATAGGCTCGCATTATGTCGAGGGGCTGCTTCCTTACGTGCCCCGACAAGGCTTGGGTCTTTATCTGCTGTGATGACAGCATCTAGATAACTATATGCCGCACTAAGTTGTAACTCGGGCGTAAGATAACCGGCAAGTTCTAGTTCGATACCTCGGCTACGATCGGAGCCTCTGAGTGAATAGGTATCGTCGTCCTCTTTCATCAAGATATTACGTTGCTTTATCTCAAAGAGCGACAGCGTACCCTTGAGTCGTCCGCCCATCAACTCTGCCTTGACCCCAGCCTCAACGAGCGAACTACGGAGCGGAGCGAAGTGTATCGACTGCTGCTCACTAATGTTGTTGGAGATCGCAGGCATATTCTCAAAGGCCTGCGACTGGGGTTGGAAGCCCTCAAGATAAGTTGCGTAGGCACTCCACTCCTTACTGATGGCATACGACAGACCTACTCGAGGAATGAGGACGCGGTGCGTTGCTCGGCTTTGGGTGCTGAGTTTATAGTTCTGTGCCTCGTCTACCCACTCGGCTCTTAGGCTGAGCAGTAGATGTAGGTTGCCCCACTTAGTGAGGTTTTGTACATAGCCTGCTTGCGAGAGGAAGCGTTGTACGGGTAGTGCGACAGCCGTAAGATTATAGTTATTGTTGGTCTTAAGATCGTTGCGTTGAGCCGTAAGATCAAAGAAGCCTCCTAGCGACTTCTCTATCTCTATGCCTTGGTAGGTAGTATATACTATGTTGCCACTCGCATCACGCTCCACACCACGGGCTTGGTACTGTCCGTTGCCTTTGGGCTTTGAGAGGAGGTTCATATCATAGCCTAGGAGGGTCGTATTCTTAACCTTGCCGATCTGCCACTCGTAAGTAAGGTAGGCATTAAGAGCATCGGTATTCCAGTTCTGATTACGTTCCCAGTAACGGAGTTGAATGAGATTAGGCACTTCCTCACCAGCCTTGTTGCGTACGTAGCGATTGTTGGTGCGGTGTTCTTTCATATCCTCACTCCATAGTTCCTTGAGATATTGTAGGTTTAGGCTCAAGCCCTCGCTAAGTTTCTGACTTAGGCTCAAGGTAGCGATGAAGTCATTGGTATGGTAGTAGTCTGTCGATGCCCCCATAGACATCGAGATAGGAGTCTTAAGGAGATCCTCGCGCGCC
This sequence comes from Porphyromonas sp., assembly GCA_041856045.1. GTDB lineage: Bacteria > Bacteroidota > Bacteroidia > Bacteroidales > Porphyromonadaceae > Porphyromonas. The sequence goes on from JBHAFI010000077.1 coordinate 15,844, forward strand.
TTAGTATCACCAAAGGTGGGCTGACCCCTATCGAGTTTACCACGATTATCCGTGTAAGACAACTCTAGGTTAATAGCCGTACGATCGTTGGGCAAGTAACTAATCGATGGCGAGATAAGTAGGCTATTATTCTCAATCAAGTCGCGATAACTCTTGGCTCTCTGTAGCCCTGCATTCAGACGATAGAGTAGCGTCTTACTCTCGTTTAAGGCTCCCGTGAAGTCAAGGCCTGCTCGCACGGTGCTGAAACTCCCAAGTGACAGTCCTACCTCTCGCTGTGTTTCCTTGAGGGGCTTCTTCGTTACGATATTGATCGTTCCCCCGGGATCTGCACTAGACAGACTTACCGATCCGGGGCCTTTGATAACCTCTATACGCTCTACGTTTTGCGTAAGAGGCTGTGCGAAGTAGATCTGATTGGTACGCATACCATTGACAACTTGCCCGTGGGCATTCTGCGTAATACCTCGTATATTGAAGTGATTATAGAAGCCCACTTGCTGTACAGCACTCGTTCCCTTGATTGCCTCGGAGAGTTGATAAGCCTGTCGATCCTTGATGAGTTCCTTAGTAACAGTTGAGACAGCCGATGACAAGTCTTTATTGCGTATAGGGATCTTGGTAGAGGAATATGAATAGTCACTATTATAGTCTTTGCGTCCACGACCAACGATCTCGACACCACGCAACTCCTCACTTGCCTCGACGAGGACAATAGTATCGAGTTGTAAGTCCTCACCTTGACGTAGGTTTAGGTTGATCGTTTGGCTCTGATAGCCGACATAACTAAGGCTCAAGGCACAGACGCCCGACTTGTCACAGCGTAGCGTAAAGCGTCCTTGATCATCTGTTGCCGTACCACTGAGAGCACGCTTACCGTGCTTAAGGTTGGCATTAACCCCTAGTAGTGCTTGCTTGTGCTGGTCTACGACGACCCCACGGATAAGGCTTTGAGCCGATAGCCCTACGGCACTCGACAAGACGAGCGTAAGGCTTAGCCCCTTTGAGAAGATATTCATACGATGCTTTGGTTATATGGTTTTGATATATAGGTCTTGCAGTTCTTGTGCCGAGATATTACTCGTTTGAGCCTCGTAGACGAGTTGCCCTTGCTTCATTATACCAATACGCGAACCGATATTCACAGCATTAAATATATCGTGCGTTGCCATAAAAATACCGACCCCCTCACTGCCTAAAGCACGGCACAGATCGGCAAAATCTACCGAAGCCTTGGGGTCTAAGCCCGAGGTCGGCTCGTCCATAAGTATGTACTGGGCTTTTTTCCCTAGGGCAATGGCTATGCCTACCTTTTGGCTCATACCTTTGGAGTAAGTAGAGAGTCTACGCTCCCAAGCCTCACGAGGCAGTTTGACGCGAGTTAGGAGTGCCTCGAGATCGGCTTTGCTGTACTTATAACCTGCAAGTCTACTGAAAAAGTCGAGGTTCTCGATGCCCGACAACTCACCATATAACTGCACGATCTCGGGGATATAGGCGATCTTATGGGCTACAGCCTTGCGATCGCTCACGGGGCTACCGTCTACAAGAGCCGAGCCACTAGTAGGCTCTAGAAGACCCAAGAATATATTGATTGTCGTCGTCTTACCTGCTCCGTTTTGCCCGAGTAAACAGAATATCTCTCCGGGGGCAAGGTTGAGATTGAGTCCACGCAAAGCCTGATGCTCTCCGTAGGTCTTACATAGATCTATTGCTTGTAGCATTGTATTATTACTTGATGATACAAAAGGACTAATTACAAATAGTTAGTGTTTCAGCCCTGCAAAGGTACTATTTTCTCCTTACACCAAGAATAAGGACTAATAATCCTTAGTCTAGGTGCGTAGGCTATGCGTCAAGGCTTGACGCATAAGCGTCACGACCTTGGCGGATAAAAATCAAGACTTGACTCCTATGCGTCAAGCCTTGATTTATAGATCGAGCAAGTGATCACCAAGGCTTGGTGCTACCTAGGTTTTGAGGGAGCGAAGCCTTAGGATTTGCCTTATAGAGCGGTACACCCTAAGCCGACATCACTCCTAAAGCATAGCGAGAGCCTCGAGAGGCTAAGAGCAGAGCACGACACAAGGGCGAAGCCGATCAAAGCCTCGGGAAGTCCCCAAGACGAAAAGCGAATATCTTCGTATCTTTGACTATATGAACGGGATAGACATCAAGCGATATGCCTACAACGCCACAACTAGAGGTATAGAGGCAAAAACTTTGGACTACCTATGGGACAAAGCCGAGCAAACGACCATCGCACACCGAGCCGAGTTTTACCAACTTATTTGGGTCGAGCAAGGTGTCCTAAGTGTGTCGGTAGACTTTGAGGACTTACGCATCGGCTCGTCACAAGCCCTCCTCATTAGCCCCGGGCAAGTATGCCGTTTTTCCCTCGATAGTTACCCGAGGGCTTATGGCATACTATTCGTCCCCGAGTTCCTAGGTGAGGCATCGAGCGATATGCAGTTGCTACGGCAAGTCGCGGGTATCAGCACCCTCTCCCATCGTATTATTAGCCTCGAGGGCTTACCTATCGGGGGCTTGATACAGCAACTTATACACGAGTTATCGCGTCCCAGCGATCCCTACCAAGAGATCGTAAGTCGCAGTTGCCTACGCATCGTCCTTGCAGAGATTGCACGCCGAGTCGTAGATACGGCACCACGAGCAAGTAGCCACTTGGCTGAGCGGTTCTTTGACTTGGTCGAGGAGCATTATAAGCGTCTATACCACGTGCAGGAGTATCTCCCCCTACTCTCGACCCAAGAGAAGCCCCTATCACAAGTTGTGCGTCAAGCCATAGGTATGAGTCCTAAGGCATACATAGACCTTAGGCGTACACTAGAGGCTAAGCGTCTATTGGCTTATAGCCCTGTTTCGGTCAAGGAGATCGGCTTCGCTCTTGGCTTTGACGAGCCAAGCAACTTCAACAAGTTCTTCCGCAAACACTGCGGACAGAGTCCCAACGAATTTCGCCAAAGTCTAGATCCCGACACTCCCGAGGACTAGAGCGTAGAGGATCGTCCAAAACCTAAGTATAGAGGGCATAGACTCCGATATTAGGCTTGTAATAAGGCTCCTAGATAGTTGTAATACGGTAGGCTAGTAAAGGCTCTGCCGAGATTTACCATACATAGTCCGAGATGTATTATTTGCCTCCACACAGATGGCCATACCTTTGCATCGTAAACAAATAACAAAGCGAATAACGATGACAAAAACAGCAAAACTTATGACAATCCTAGCGACAGCCGTCCTAGGTCTAAGTTGTGGAACAAGCAAAAATCAAGTAACAAACGAAACATCAAAGACTATGAACGCAAAAGAACAAGTAGTGGCTCTCCTCAAGAGCATCGAGAGTGGCGACACAGCCCCCGTAGGTTTTATCAACGCCAACAAGTACATACAGCACAACCTCGCCATCAAGGACGGATTGGCTGGCTTTGGTACAGCCCTCTCTGCCCTACCCCAAGGTTCGGCTCGAGTGAATACAGTACGTGTATTCCAAGATGGGGACTTTGTGTTTGCACACACCGACTATAATTTCTTTGGCCCTAAGATCGGTTTCGACATCTTCCGCTTTGAGGGTGGTAAGATTGTGGAGCACTGGGATAACCTCGCCGAGACCCCAACGAGTCCCAACCCCAGCGGTCACTCTATGATCGATGGCACGACAACTGTCCAAGACCTCGACAAGACAGTAAGGAACAAGGCACTCGTAGAGCAATTCGTGCGTGATGTGCTTATGGGGCAGGCTCCCGAGAAACTAACGTCTTACTTTGATGGCGATAAGTACATACAGCACAACCCAGCAATTGCCGATGGATTGTCGGGACTAGGTGTAGCCCTCGGAGAGATGGCTAAGAATGGTATCACGATGAAGTATGATCGCATTCACAAGGTACTTGGTGAGGGTAACTTCGTACTCGTTGTGAGCGAGGGAGAGTTCGCTGGCAAGCATGTGAGTTACTACGATCTCTTCCGTGTAGAGGCAGGTAAGATCGCCGAGCACTGGGACGTTATCGAGAATATCCTCCCTCAGTCTGAGTGGCAACATCAGAACGGTAAGTTTGGCTTCTAGTAGATACTACCATAGGAATATAGGACAAAGGCTAGCACCACGTGGTGCTAGCCTTTGTCCTGTATTAGTCTTTGACTTTGAGATGCCTCGAGCGGTCGGTTAGTATCTGCTAGACTTCTCACTCAAGAGTACTCCCCTTACGAGGAGTATTCGCCTCGAGGCAGATTATATCTTTACTTCGCCTCCTTTACTAGGAAGAGGTAAACGGGATAGTGGTCGCTGTATCCGTTTTGAAACTGCCCGTTACTCATCGTACGTAGTGGGTAACCCTTGTAGTGCCCCGTAGCCTGCGTTAAGAAGGCTGCGTTGTAGATGCGTCCATAGGCACCCGTCGCCTTGTCGCGTTGCA